>DASXIR010000173.1:0-11984 GCA_036497895.1 Vicinamibacterales bacterium
TGCCGCCGGCCTGCGACGTCGCGATCGTCGGCGCCGGCGCCGCCGGTCTCGCGACTGCAATTTTCACGCTTCGCTCTAATCGATCGCGGTCGGTTGTTCTGCTCGAAGGCGCACGTCGCCCGGGCGCCAAAATCCTCGTCAGCGGCGGCACGCGCTGCAACGTCACCAACGCCAGCGTCAGCGAACGCGATTTCTGGGGCGGCCGGTCACCGGCGATTCGCCGGATCCTGCGCGCGCTTCCGGTCGCGGACACGGTTGCATTTTTTCGCGCGATCGGCATTCCGCTTCACGAAGAAGCCGACGGCAAGCTCTTTCCTGACTCCAACCGCGCCCGTGACGTGCTCGACGCGTTGCTGCGCGAAACAACGTCGCTTGGCGCCGTGCTCGCGACCGGACAACGCGTGACGTCAATCGAGCGACGCGCGGACGGCTTCCGCGTGGTGACCGAGCGCGGCAAGCTGCTCGCGAGATCAGTCGTACTCGCGACCGGCGGCCGGTCACTGCCGAAGAGCGGCAGCGACGGCGCGGGCCTGGACTTCGCGATCGCGCTCGGACATTGCATCGTCGCGACCTCTCCGGCGCTCGATCCGCTGGTGCTGAGCGAGAACGACCGCATGCACGGCGACCTGTCGGGCGTCTCGCACGAGGGCGAGCTCGCGGTGTGGATCGACGGCGCCGTCGCGATCCGGCTGACCGGATCAGTCCTGTGGACACATGCCGGCGTCAGCGGTCCGGTGTCACTCAACGCGTCCCGGCACTGGCTGCGCGCGCGTCTCGATGGCCGGTCCGCCGCGGTGACGCTGTCGTTTCGGCCCGGTCAGGGACTCGAAGCGGCGGATGCGGAGTGGATGGCGCGAGCGCGAACCAATCCGAAGTCCGGCGTCCAGAACGCGCTCGGCTCGATGCTGCCGGCGTCCGTCGCCGCTGCGCTGCTGCGCGAACTGGGAATCGATGCGGCGACGCCGCTGGCGCACCTGTCGCGCGAGAACCGACGACAGATCGCAAAGGCGTTGGTTGAGTGGCCGCTGCCGGTGGTCGGGACGCGCGGCTACAACTTCGCGGAAGCGACTGCGGGAGGGGTCGCGCTGACCGAAATCAACCCGGCGAGCATGGAGTCGCGGGTCTGCCCGGGCCTGTTCGTGGTTGGCGAGGTACTGGACGTCGATGGCCGGCTCGGCGGCTTCAATTTTCAGTGGGCCTGGTCGAGTGGTTTTGTCGCGGGACGTGCGCTGGCGGGCGGAATCCCATCATCGGCGTAGAAGAAAAAACGCCGGACCCGACGTCAGTTGACGCGAACGGGTCCGGCGCTCGTGATTCTAGGCTTCGGCGGCTTTCTTCTTCTTCACCGCACGCTTGCGCGTGGCGGCTTTGTGCGGAGCCGGTTCGTTCGACGCCTGCAACGCGACGAGTCTGGTCGCAAATGTCTTGCGGCCACCCTCGTCGAAATCAATCACGGTGTGATGTTCGTTGACCTCGACGAGCGTACCCGCCCCGTAGGTAGGTTGCGCGACGCGATCGCCTTTCGACCAGTTTTTCATCGTATCCCTATGCTACCGCACTACCAGCGTGGTTCCCGGCGTCCGCCGCCGCCACCGCCGCCGCCGCGGTTGCCGCCGAATCCGCCACCGCCGCCAAAACCGCCTTCCGGCTTGGGCCGCGCTTCGTTGACCGTCAGCGCCCGGCCGCCCATCTGGAACTGATTGAGCTCGCTCGCCGCCTTCTGGGCCTCATCGTCGGTCGACATTTCGACGAACGCGAACCCGCGTGCCCGTCCGGTTGCCGCATCGCGCATCACCCGCACAGACTCGACCGTGCCGGCTTTGCTGAACAATTCCTGCAGCTCCGCTTCGCCCGTGGTGTACGGAAGATTCCCGACGTAAAGCCTTCGACCCATCATTCACTCCTCGTTCGCACCAGGCCGCTTGCGCGCGCTCCCGTGCCGGTCACCGAACAAGGTGGCTACGGCGCGTCGGCTGCACGTTCACTGGGAGGGAGCGAGTCGGACGGCTCGATCGGCTCTCGGCGCGGGCGAAGCAGGCGGGGCGGACCACCAAGGGCGGGTAGTCTATCAACGCCCCCGGACCATAAGCAAGTCATGCGACACTTATAATCGGATCATGGCGGTAGTACCGGGCTCTGACCGATTGCTGGCCTCCAGCCGGCTGTCGGGCCGGCGGGTCGGGGTGGTGTGCAATCCGGCCTCGGTCGACATCGGCCTCCGGCACATCGCCGATCGGCTGGCGGCGCACGACGGCGCCACGCTGGCTGCCATCTTCGGCCCCCAGCACGGTTTCCGCTCGGACGTACAGGACAACATGATCGAGACCCGCCACGGCCGCGACGAAGTGCGCCGGGTGCCGGTCTACTCGCTCTACAGCGAAACCCGTGAGCCGACCGCCGAAATGATGCGGGATATCGACGTGCTGGTCATCGACCTGCAGGACGTCGGGGTCCGCATCTATACCTACATCTACACGATGGCCAATTGCCTGAAGGCGGCAAAGGCCCACGGCGTCAAGGTGATCGTCTGCGACCGCCCCAATCCGATCGGCGGCGCCACGGTCGAAGGGATGACGCTCGTGCCCGGAAACGAGTCCTTCGTCGGGATGTATCCCATTCCGATGCGACACGGCATGACCATCGGCGAACTGGCGCGACTGTTCAACGAGCATTTCGGCATCGGCGCCGATCTCGAGGTCGTGACCATGGAGGGGTGGGGCCGCGGGATGTATTTCGACGACACCGGCCTGACCTGGATTCTGTCGTCGCCGAACATTCCGACCTTCGATTCGACGCTGGTCTATCCGGGCACGGTGCTGTTCGAGGGGACCAACGTGTCGGAAGGGCGCGGCACGACCCGCCCGTTCGAACTGATCGGTGCGCCGTGGGTGGTGGCGGAGCGCTTTGCGGAGGCGATGAACGGCCGCCGACTGCCAGGCGTCTTCTTCCGGCCGGCGTTGTTCGAGCCGACCTTTCAGAAACATGCGGGCACGGGCTGCGCCGGCTGCCAGATTCACGTACTCGATCGCGAGACGTTTCAGCCGGTGGCGGCCGCCGTGGCCCTGCTCGAGGCGTTCCGCGCCGCCGGTCCCGACCAATTTCGCTGGAAGAATCCGCCGTACGAATACGAGTACGAACGAATGCCGATCGATTGCCTTGCCGGCTCGCCCGAGCTGCGTGAGCAGATCGACGCGAACATTCCGGCACGGGAGATCGCTCGCTCGTGGGAGCCTGGCGTCGCCGCTTTCAGGCGACTGCGGGAGAAATTCCTGCTCTACTGAGGCTTCGCCTTGAAGTCGCGCGTCAGACGCGGGTCTTGGCAATGCCCGGCGCCTTGGATTCCTGCGCGCTCACTGGATCGAGGTGGTTCTCGATCAGCTGTTCGCGCACGTACTCGAAGGCGTCGATCGGCGAATCGGCGAAATGCAGCAGTTCCAGATCCTTTTCGGCAATCGCCCCCCACTCGGACATCGGCTGCAGTGACAGCACTTCCTTCCAGTATTCCTGGCCGTAGAGCACCACGCTGATTTTTTTCGACAACTTGTCGGTCTGTACCAGTGTCAGGATTTCAAACAGCTCGTCGAGGGTACCGAAGCCGCCGGGAAACACCACCAATGCCTTCGCCAGGTACGCGAACCAGAACTTCCTCATGAAGAAGTAGTGGAACTCGAAATGCAGACCTTCGGTGATGTACGGATTCGCGCCCTGCTCGAAGGGCAGGCGGATGTTCAAGCCCACCGTCTTGCCGCCGCCTTCGTGCGCGCCACGATTGGCGGCTTCCATGATGCCGGGGCCGCCGCCTGAGGTGACCACGAACCGATGGTTGTCCGACTGCAGGCTGACGCTCCACGTCGTCAGCAGCCGCGCCAGCTCGCGCGCCTCCTCGTAGTAGCGCGCCCATTCGACCGCCTT
The DNA here is from genome assembly GCA_036497895.1 of Vicinamibacterales bacterium. GTDB lineage: Bacteria > Acidobacteriota > Vicinamibacteria > Vicinamibacterales > CAVVIG01 > CAVQFC01. Next base: position 3,913 of record DASXIR010000173.1, read on the forward strand.
GTGGCTCTTGGCGAGTTCGTTGCGATAGTGCTCGTCGGCGTCAGCCTCGCCGCGGGCGCGCAGCGTCTGCAGCGCCCGCTCCGCGCGTTCGCGACTGTTGACACGCGCCGAGCCGAAGAAGACGACGGTGTCCTGAATCTTGGCGTCTTTGAAGCGGCGCAGCGGGTCGAGATACTCGGCGATAATTCGAAGAGGGCGACCTTCCTCGCTCTCGAGAAATTCAGGATCCAGGTAGGCAAGCGGCTGCTGCGTCATAGCGGCCAATGTACCATCAGAATGCTATGATCCGGCGGTCCCGGGGAGTATCCGCCTCATGATGCAGTCCATATTTCGTCGCGGCTGGCCGCTGGCGATCGCCGCACTCGCCGCCGCCACGTTGACTCAATTCGTCGGCAGCGCGCAATCAACTCAGACCACGCCTGCGATCCACGGGAAGGCGAATCGCCGCATGGTGATCAGGAACGCGATGATCATCTACGGCAACGCCAAGCCGCCGTATGGCCCGATGGATATCGTGGTCGAGGATGGGCGGATTGCCTACATCGGTTCCTCGTCGTTCCGGTCGGCGCAGTCGGCCGCCGGCGCTGGCGATACCGTGATCGACGCCACCGGCAAATATGTGATGCCGGGCATTGTCAACGCGCACATGCACTGGCACGAGGAACGCCAGCCGGGCATCGCCAAGCCGATCCAATACGAACGCAACCTCTACCTGGCCGCGGGCGTGACCACGGCGCGCGAGGTCGGCGGCGACTTCGACAAATCGAAACGGTGGCAGGCCGAGAGCAACGCCCACACCATCGTCGCCCCGCGGATCCTGGTCTATCCGTTCGTCAGCAAGGGCAGGACCGGTGCACCCGACGAGATTCGCGAGTGGATTCGCGACATCAAGCAGCGCGGTGCGGACGGACTCAAGATCATCGGCATGGATCGGGATCAGCTCGAAGCGATCATGGACGAGGCGCACAAACTCCATCTGAGAACGGCGACCCACATCGCTGTCGAGGAAACCACCGCGAAGGACTACGCGGAGCTCGGCGTCAATTCGATCGAGCACTTCTACGGCGTCGCGGATGCGGCCTTGAACGGTATTCAGGACTTTCCGCCGGAGATGAACTACGCGGACGAGATTCACCGCTTCGGCCGCGCCGGCGAACTCTACGCTCAGGCCGATCCCGAGAAGCTGCACAAGACCATCGATCTGATGGTGGCGAATCATGTCGCATGGGACCCGACCTTCTCGATTTACGATGCCAGCCGAGACATCGTCCGGGCGCAGAACCAGCCGTGGTTCAAGGACTATCTGCACCCGTCGCTCGAGGAGTACTTCAAGGGCTCGCTCGACAATCATGGTTCTTACTTCCTCGGCTGGACCAGTACCGAGGAAGCGCGCTGGAAGCAGCAGTACCGCATCTGGATGGATGCAGTCCGCGAATTCGCGACCAAAGGCGGACTGGTCACCACCGGCGACGATGCCGGATACATCTATTCGATGTACGGGTTCGGCATCTCGCGCGAGCTCGAGCTTCAGGAAGAGGCGGGTTTCGCGCCGCTCGAAGTAATCGAACACGCGACATGGAATGGCGCGCGGCTGCTCGGCATGGAGGATCGCCTCGGCAAAGTTCGTGAGGGCTTCATCGCCGACCTTTTGGTCGTCAACGGCAACCCGCTCGAGAACCTCAAGCTGCTCAATCCGTATGGCGCCGACGTGATGCTGCTCAACGGCAAGCCGGCGTCGAACTATTCAGCGATCGGGCCAGGCGACAAGGTCGAGGCGGCGCACGGCGGCGGCATCGAATGGACGATCAAGGACGGCATCCCGTATCACGTGCCGACGCTGATGCGCGAGGTCAAGGACATGGTGGCCAAGGCACGCGCCGAGCGCCGTCCCCGCGCGACTGCGGCGCAGCCATAGAATCTGACGTTGAATGAGTCCACCCACCGTAATCCCGTCGCTCAATGTAACCGCCGTGATTGGCGCGCCGCTCGGACGCGTGATGAAGGCATTCTTCGACGCGGACGCGCTGGGCGCATGGTGGCAGGTGGCGCGGTCGGTGACCACGCCGCGGACGCTCGGGCCTTATGCGATCGAGTGGAACCCGACTGATTTTCGGGATGACGTGCTCGGCCGTCTCGGCGGCGTGTTCCGCGGCACCATCATTCACTTCAGCTCCTCGAGCGGGTTCGTCGTTGCCGACGCGTTCTGGCTTCCTCCGGACGGCGATCCGATCGGACCGATGGCGCTCGAAGTGAGCCTCCGCTCCGAGGGATCCGGCACGCTGGTTCGGGTGACACAGACCGGATTCGAAGAGAGCGCCCGCTGGCGGCGCTACTACGAGGTGGTCGGCGTCGGCTGGGAACGCGCGCTCGCCTCGCTCAAATCCCTCATCGAACATTGACCGTGCGGCGGGGTCTCACTACCTTCCTCGCGCTCGGTTTCTTCGTCGCGGCCGCGTTCGTCGCGACCTACCCGCTGATACTGTCGCCGGCGCAGAAGATTGCCGGAGGTCTCGGCGATCCGCTGCTCAACACACTCGTCCTCGCGTGGGACGCCGACCGCGCCCGTCACGCGTTCCGGCACTTCTGGGACACACCGTTTCTCTATCCACACAAGCACACGCTGGCCTATGCGGAACCGCTGATTGCCGTCGCTCTGTTCACGACGCCAGTCGAATGGCTGTCGGGAAACCCGATCTTCGCCTACAACATCGCCTACATCGGCTCGTACGTGCTTGCCGGGTTCGGCATGTTCCTGCTCACGCGTGATCTGTGGAAACGAACTGACGCGGCCCTGCTCGCGGGACTCGCCTTCGAGCTGACGCCGTACCGCCTGGCGCAGAGCACGCACCTGCAGGTCTTGATGAACGGCTGGATGGCGATCGGCCTCTGGGCGCTGCACAAGTACTTCGCCACCGGCGCGCGGCGCTGGATGGCCGCGTTCGCCGTCGTCTTCGTCCTTCAGGGACTCTCGAACGGCTACTATTTCTACTTCTTCCTGGTCGCGGTCGCGGTCCTTGCAGCCGTCGAGCTCGCGTGGCCGCGTGTGCCCCGCCGTCAGACGATGATCGACTTCGGATGGGCGGGGGCCGCGATCGCCGCCGCAATCCTGCCGATTTTCCTGGTCTACTACCGGCTGCAGCGTGACATGGGCTTCGCCCGTGATGCCGGCGAGATCGGTGGGTTGAGCGCGCGGCTCTCGGACTATTTCCGGACCTCGATCGGCGCCTGGACCTGGGGCGGCTTGCTGACCTACGGCGAGGGCGAACGTCAGTTGTTTCACGGTTTCGTGGCGATGACGTTCGCCGTGGCAGGCGCGCTCACGATCGGACGCCGGAACGAAACGACCAGTCTCGGCTCGTGGCGACGAGCCGTGGCCACTTACACCCTGATGACGATTGCGGTGGTCTGGCTGTCGCTGGGTCCTGGTCCGTGGCGCCCGTACGGTCTGCTGTTCCGTTTCGTCCCGGGTTTCAACGGCCTCCGCGTACCCGCTCGTCTTGGGTCGGTTGCCGCGGTGGCCCTCGTGACGCTGGCCGGCGCCGGGTTTGCGTGGCTGCTCGCGCGTCTGCCGAAATCGGCCGCTGCCGCGACCGCGCTCGTCCTGGGCGCGGTGATCGTCGCCGAAGGTCAGCACGGAATCGGTCTGTCGGAAGGCGTCAGCCAGCACGACAAGACCTGGGACCGCGTCGCCTACGACTGGATGCGCGACGGACCGCCTGGCGCAGCACTCGAGCTGAACATCACACCACTCGACGACTTTCACGAATACACGATGATCTACCAGATCAACACGCTCTGGCACGGTCATCCGATCGTCAATGGCTACAGCGGCTGGAAATCGATGCTCGAAGAGCTGCTCGGTTCAGCAGGATCACCGCTGCGTGAACCCGGCATGATGGCAGGAACGCTGCGCGGACTTCGCGCGATCGGTGTCAGGTACGTGCTGCTGCACGAGCGGACGTTCGACGACCCCGCTGAGGCCACGCGAATGACGGACGCGATTGCCGCGGCGACGGATCAGATCGCCGAACAGCGCCAGTGGCCCGGCGTCTGGGCCTGGCGACTCAAGGACATGGACCGGCGGCCGTCAACCGCGGTCGAGGAACTGCGACGCCTCGATCCACAAACGTTCGAAGTCCACGCGTCCCACCAGCGATCACGACTGCCGTTCCTGTTCGACGGTGACATCGACACGCGCTGGCTGACCGGCGAATATCAGGACGGCTCGGAATGGATCGACATCCGTCTGCCGCAACCGACCAGCGTCGGACGCGTCGATCTGCTGTCGGCGCCTCGCAGTCAACTCGCGTATCCGCGACGACTGACGATCGACTCCATCGACGAACAGGGCGCGACGCGCCCACTGTTCGATGATGCGATCGTCGATCGACTGGTTGCAGCGGTCGCCGAAGACGAGCAGCATGCGCTCCTTGCAATCGACCTGCCCGCGAACACGACAAGGACGCTGCGCATTCGTCAGACCGGCCACGGTCCTGCCTGGTGGGCGGTGCACGAGATCGTCGTCTGGGAGCGTCGCCAACCCGCACCGTTGCCGTAGGCGGCGTCGAAGATGCCGTTCGGGCTGGCGCGCGGTTCAGCGATCAGCTGGACTGTCGGCGCGAACGGTGTATCAGATATGCGAGTGAAGCGCCGACAAACACCGCGCCGCCGACCAGCGCGACTCCGGCGTAGGTGATCGGGCCCGGCGGTGGTGGAATCTTCTGGCGGGCTGCATCAGAGGACGCGCGACGACGAGCGAGTTCGAGCTTCAGACTCTGCTCTCCCTGCGCCATCGCCCATCGGTGGTTGGATTCGAACAACGGCTTCATCAGCCACGACAGCTGCTGAAGCAGCGGCTTCTCAACGGCCAGCCGCCAATCGTAAACGGCCTCGACGTCGTTGCCGTCTTGCGTGAATGTCCAGACGCCGCGGCCGTCGAAGTCTCCGGTTGCGACGATCGTAAAGCCGTACGGGTACCGCGTCTCGACGACCTCGCTCTCCCAGGTCAGAGTGTAGGGAAGAAATCCTCGGGTCCGCAGCCGGACCAGACCGCCGAGCCCGCGGGCGTCGCGCGGTCGCAACGCCTCGACGTCGATATAAGCCGCCGGCCACCAGCGCGGGAGTTCCATCGCGTCGCCGAGCACGTCAGCAACTTCGCCACAGGTACCTTCGACCCGCCAGCGGGAGAGAAACTGGTAGTGATTGTCCAACGTCGGCGCGCTGCGCGTCACTGCGGCGCGGAAATCGTCTTGCCGGCTGTGTCGAGGAACACGATGTCCTTGAACGCCGTCAGCTGATCCTTGACCTTGGCGTAGTCGCCAACGATCACGATAATCGAGTTATCGGAACCGAGCAGAACCTCTGAAGCGCTCTTGACCTGCGCGGCGGTGACGGCCGCAACTTTGGCGCGGAACGTCTCTGGATAATCTTTCGGCAGCCCGTAGACGTAGACGTTGTTCAGCGTCGCCGACAGGCCGTTCTGGCTGGCCGTCTGGATCGGAAAGATGCCGCGCAGATAGCTCTTGGCGCCCTGCAGCTCTGCTCCGTCGCTGCCCTCAGCGCGCATCTTGTCGATCTCCTTGTACACCTCGGTGAGCGTCGGGCCGGTCACCTCGTTCCGAACGTCCGCCGCGAACCGATAGAAACCGGCGTCAGCAAAGCCGGTGAGCGATGACTGCGGCGAATAGGTATAGCCCTTTTCTTCGCGAATATTTCGCACAATGCGCGAGTTGAACGCGCCACCGTAGATGGTGTTGGCGAGGTTCAGTTCAAACCAGCGCGGATCGCTGCGCTTGACCGCCATGTTGCCGACCGCAATCGACGACTGGATGCTGTTCGGCCGCTGCACAAACACGACGTGGCGGCCGCTCAATGTCGGCGGCGCCGGAAACGACGGCGCCGGCACATCCGCCCTGCCCCATCCGCCGAACGCCTTTTCCGCTGCCGCCATCATCGTGTCCGGGTCGATGGCGCCGACGATCAGCACGAAGGCGTTGTTCGGCCGATAGTGATCGCGATGGAAGGCGACGAGCTTGGCGCGGTCCATCGCATTGAGCGACGCCGTCGTCTCGCTGGTTCGGGCGTAGGGATGGCTGCCGAACAGCGCGTGCCGGAATTCGCGGTTGGCGACAAACTGAGGCGACGCCTGCTGTTGCTGCACCGACTGCAGGTGCTGCTGCTTCAGGATCGCGAGTTCGTCCTCGGGAATAGTGGGGTTCATCGCCACGTCGGCGACCAGATCGAGCAGCCGTGGCGTGAACTCCGAAAGCCCGCGGACCAGCACCGACGTGAAATCCTGCGACGAGGTCGCCGAGAGCGTGCCGCCCATTCCGAAAATGTCGCGGCGGATCTCGCGGCTGGTTCGCGTCTTGGTGCCTTCCTGAATCAACTCCGCCGTCATCGAGGCGAGACCGGTGAGGTCAGCCGGATCGCTCGAATAGCCCGACAGCACCGTCAGCGTGATCGACACCTTCGGAATCGCAGTCTGACGCGTAACGATGACTCGCAATCCGTTGGGCAGCGTGCGCTCGAGCCGCGGCGCCAGCTGGAACGGCCGTTCCGGACCAACCGCAGGGCGCTCCTGCGCGTGGAGCGGAAGCGCGGCGAGGATCGTTACCGCCGCGGCGGCCGCGGCCAGCCGTCTCCAATCAGCAGTCAGCAATTTGCAATCAGCCATCCCTGATTTCACTGTGCCCCTCCCGCCGGACGGCGATCGATGATGGTGCGGTTGGTGGGCACGAGATATTTCTTTGCCGCCGCCTGAACCTGCGCTGCCGTGACCGCGTCGATGTCGGTCAGGATCGTATTGATTCGGTTCGGGTCATCGTCGTAGAGCGCGAGCGCGGCAAGAAGATCGGCGCGGCCGAAGCCGCCCTGGCTCTCCAGATTTTCGAGAAACGACGATCGAAAATTGACTTTCGCCTGCTTGAGCTCTTCTTCGCTGATGCCGTGCTCTTGAATGCTGGCGATCACCTTGTCGACGACCTTCAGCACGTCAGCGCCCTTCAGATCCGGCCGGTAGTCGACGCGGAAGGTGTAGAGCATCGGACCGTTGTAATCGAAGTTGTTGCCGAGTCCGTAATTGAAGCCGCCAGACACGTCGGACGCGATCTGGTTTTCCTTGATCAGGGCCTGATAGAGCTTGGCGCTCTCGTCACCAACCAGCAGGGGATCGAGCAGCGATAATGCAAAGAAATCCTTGGTCATGCGATCCGGCAGGTGGTAGCCGAACGCCACCGCGGGCGTGCGCGCCAGCTTGTCGCTTTCAGTGAAGCTTTTTTCTGCCGTTTGTGGCGGCTCCTTGATGTCCGGCCGCGGCGGCAGCGGTCTCGATGGAATGCTGCCGAACTGTTTCGCCGCCAGCTTCATCACTTCGTCAGGCGTCGTATCGCCCGATACCACCAGCACAGCGTTGTTGGGTGCGTAATACGTCTCGTAAAATTTCTTCACATCGTCGAGGTTCGCGGCCTGGAGGTCCGACAGGTCGCCGTAGAAATTGTGGGCGTTGTACCAATTGGTGTTGGCCTTCTGCGGCAGACCGAGCCATTCGAATGCGCCGTACGGCTGATTGAGCACGTTGACGCGGACCTCTTCGCTGACGACGTCCTGCTGGTTCTTCAGCGTCTCCGGGGAGATTTTCAGCGACCGCATCCGGTCCGCTTCGAGCCACATCCCGAGCTCGAGCGCGTTCGAGGGCATCACCTCGAAGTAGTTGGTGTGATCGAAACGCGTCGATCCATTCAGCGTGCCGCCGTTTTCGTTGACGATGCGAACGTGCTCGAACTTGGCGACGTGTTCGGAGCCTTGGAACATCAGATGCTCGAACAGGTGGGCAAAGCCGGTGCGATCTTTGGGCTCGATCCGGAAGCCGATCCGGTACATCACTTCCACCACCACGACCGGTGTGGCGTGGTTTTCGCTGATCACGACGCGCAGGCCGTTCGGAAGCTTGTTGTAGACCACAGGAACCGAGAACGTCGCGCCCGGCTGCGCGGAGGCGGTCGTCGCGGCGTCAGTCAGGAGGCACACAGCAAGAACACAAGTGCGCATATTTCGTGACTTTACCATACGGA
>DASXIR010000174.1:0-9909 GCA_036497895.1 Vicinamibacterales bacterium
TCGAAGGCTGCGCGCGGCGTCGCCGTTGCGCTGATACGCGATGGCGCGGCCAACCGCATATTTGCCGCCGTCGGGCATCCCGCCGGCAACCGCGTGAATCAGGAGTTCGTCGGAACGATCCAGGTTCTGTCCCATCGCGTAGAGAACGTCGCTCAGGTTCCACTGTGCGGACGCGAGGCCCGGCTCAATCTGGAGCGCCTTTTCGAAGGCTTCAATCGCCTGCGGAAACTTACGCCGCTCCTTCTGGATCACGCCTTCGTTGTTGTAGGAGCTTGCGGTGCGGGTCGTGCCGCGACTGCCGGGCGGCGCGCTACTGCTCTCGCTGCCGCTGATGTAACCGAGCGACTTCAGGTTCGCGACGGCTTCCTTGTCCGCGGCCGGGCGCGAGACGCCGGGCGCCTCCACCGCGGCCGGACGATAGTGCGCCGCATAGTCAGCGCGCGCAGCCTTCACCGGCGTGACGCCGTCAAGCGGATCGCCGTTGACGTCGCGACCGGGCGGCAGACCGAGCGCCGCCAGCAAGGTCGCCGCGATCTGCTGCACATCCCCCTGCGCTCCGTGCCCCGGTTTCGCCGGGACGCCAGGACCCCAGAGCAAATACATGCCCTGCTCCGCGTGCCACTTCGCGGCGCTCGCTGTCGCGACGCTCGACAGGTTGGTCGGGCGGCCTTCGTTCCAGAAGAAGCCGTGATCGGACGCGATCATCAGCACTGCGCCGTTGGCAGCGGCCGCTTCGCGATATTGACCGATGCGCTCGTCGAGCGCGTGGAAGAACTTTTCCGGCACGCCGCTGTAGCGATCGTAGTCCCCCTGGCTGACAGCAGCCTGCTTCGGCGGCGCGAACGGCGCAAATACATGGCCGACGGTATCCGTACTCTGCAGGTAGACGATGGCGAGATCGGGGCGCCGCTCACGGATCCATTGGAGGGACAGATCGCCGTAGACGTTGGTCTCAGTCAGCATCCGCCGAAGCGCGCTCACCGGCTGCGCGTAGGGATCGTCCGAGTCGGCGACCTTGTTGTAGTCCGACTCGTTGAGCCACGGCAGATACGCATGGACCGCGTCGTAGTTGGCCGCTCGCTGCGCGCGCGCGAGACCGTCACGGGCCCAGGCTTCACGATCCGCCGGAAAGACGATGCCGGGAGGCGGCGCCGACTCCTTGTAGAGGAAGGTGAACAGGCGGTCCGAGACGACGAGGCCATCGATCGTTTCGGCGGGATAGGTCGCCCACAGACCGAACACGGCCGCGCGCTTGCCGCCTTCGCTGGCCATGTTCCAGACCGCGGGCACACGCCGCTCGCTGCTCGTAATCGGCTCTTTGTTGCCGCTGACCGGATCGAACTGGAGGAAATCGAGGATGCCGTGCTCGAGCGGGCTCGTCCCCGTCATCATCGTCGTCCACACCAGCGGAGACAGAGCCGGGGAAATAGTCTTGAGGTGACCGCTGGTGCCCTCAGACGCGAGCTTCGCGAGATTCGGCATCACGCCCTTGGCAATGTAAACGTCGAGGAGCGACCAGTCCGCGGCGTCGAGGCCGAGAAAGATGACCGGATGCCCGCGCTGCGCCAGCGATGCGATGTCGGCGACGGCGAGCGTCGAGTTCCTGGTCGGCGGCGGCGACGCCGGTGTCTGCCAACCGCAGCCGCTCAGGCTAAGAACGACCGCTGCCAGACATCCGAGCACGGAGCCGGGCGATACGGTGATGAGCGCACGCTTCAACTGCAGTCTCCCGAAAAGAAAAGGGCCTCGCCGAGGCGAGGCCCTGATCCTACACGACCGAGCCGTGTCGAGTTAGAACGAGAAGCGAACGCCGATCTGCGCGCTGCGCGGCAGCGTGAAGAACGTTCCCGCCTTCAGGAAGTCCGGGTTGGTCGCCGACGCCCGCGCGTTCGGAAGCTGCGCCACCGGCGTAAGCGTGCCGGGGTTCGTGACCAGGCCGCCGTCACCGTTGCAGAGCGCGCCCGGAACGCCGCCGCACGGACCGTCCGATACGAGGTTGTAGCGTTGATCCAGAACGGTCGGCGACTGACGATTGAGCAGGTTGAACACGTTCAGCACGACGTTCGCCTTGGCGTTTCCGAGCTTGATCGGATAGTTCACATGGAGATCCGTCTCGTAGTCCGCCGGCCCGTAGCCGAGCGAGCCGCGCGGCGTCAGGTAGTACTCCCAGTTCGCATACGCTTGCGAGTAGCCAAACGCGGTGAGCGGAACACCCGAGAGCCAGTGGAACGACAGCCCGAGGCTGAGGCCATCCAGCACGCCGTGGTTGCTGACGACGTAGCTGCCATCGAGCTTGAGCTGATTCTTGTGCTCGTTGCTCAACTCGCCCTGTGCGTTGACGAGGAAGTCGGCGTAGTCGAACGCGGAGTTGATGTTCGGATCCAGCTGACCGGTGGACTGCTGGAACGTGCCGTCGTAGTTGCCATCGAGCTTCGAGTACACATAGCTCGCGAGCAGCTGCCAGTTGTCGCTGTAGCGCTTCTTCACCGAGAACTCGACGCTGTTGTTGGTGCGCTGCGCCTTCGGCGACGGCGCGGTGCCGCCATTGTAGAAGCCGAGCGATTGGCCCAGCGTGCCCTCACCCGGGTTGGCGATGAAGTACTCGCCGCTCGCCGGCACGAGGAAGTCTTCGATGACGCGGCCCAGGTTGCGGTAGATGTAGCGAATGCTCGCGGTGGTCTTCGGCGCCACTTCGTACTCGAAGCCGCCGATGTACTCGTCGATGTACTGACCCTTCAGGTTCGGATCAGCAGCTTCCGGTCCGCCCAGCAGCGAGTTCTTGCCCGGCGTGCCTGCAACCGGCAGGTAGTTCGCCGGATCGGGCGAGAAGTTGTAGCTGAACGCCGTCAACTCGCCGCCGAACGAGCGGATGTTGATGTCCTGCGGGATGTTCTCGTAGAAGCGGCCGTAGTTGAAGTAGGCCTTCGATTTTCCGGTATTCGTCGGATCCCAGATGACGCCGACGCGTCCCGCCCAGTTGTTGTTCAGCGAGAAGCCCGCCGTCGGATCGCGGCCGATCACCTGCTGCTTCTCCCAGCGCACGCCGTAGTTGATCGTGAGGTTGGAGATCGGCTTGTAGCCGTCCTGCGCGTAGAACGACGCGTTCTTGGTTTCGGGCTTCGCCTCGAGCGGCAGGTTGATCGTCCAGGTGGATGGATCGGCGCGGTTGTAGCCCGTCGCGAGATCGTTCACGTAGTAGCGATGTCTGTAATAGATGATCCCGGTGGACGGCTGGATCAGCTCGTAGATGTGCTGACCCGCGCCGCCCTGGTAGCGATCGACCGTGGCGTTCACGTCCTCGTAATCGCCGCCCGCCTTCAGGGTGTGGCTGCCCATGTAGTGGGTCAGGTCGCCCTTGACGGTCATGCGCTTGAAATCCTGATTGTCGAAGCCCGGGAATCCGCCCGAGGCCTGCGTCGGATTGACCGTATTGTTCGTGAAGTACGGCACGGAAAAGCCCGGGCCGCTGTACTGCTGGCTCTCCCGGTGCAGGCCGACCATTCCGCTTACCAGCGTCTTCGCGCCGAAAATGCCGTCGTACTTGCCGACGCTGTCCGTGCCGCCCTGGTCGAGCGCGCCCTGCCACGTGCTTGGCGGTCCGTTGACGCTGAAGTTGAGGCCGTTCTGAGTGGTGAAGATGGCGCCCGTGCGCGTGTTCGGATCGCCGAACGTGGTGAAGGTGAACGTGTGATCCTGCGATGCCTTGAACGTCACCTTCGCCGCGAACAGATTCTTCGCGATCGTGGCCGGCACGGTGCTGCCAACCGCCGGGCTGCCGGGCGTGGTGAGCGGCGCGATGATCGTCGCCTCGTCGCGCTGATCGACGCGGTCGTACGCGCCGAAGAACCAGATCTTGTCCTTGACGATGAAGCCGCCGAGGTCGCCGCCGTAATCGGCGAGGTGCGCGGTGTTGGTCACGGAGGTCGAGGTCTTTGGCAGCTGCGATCCGGTGGTGTTCGCCGCCTGCAGGCCCCCGCCCTGTCCGAACGCAAACAGATCGGTGTGGAACTGGTTGCCGCCCGACTTGGTGATGATGTTCAGATTGCCGCCGGTCATGCGGCCGTACTCGGCGCCGAGCCCGCCGGTCTGCACCTGGACTTCCTGAATGAAGTCGGTGTTCAGCTGCTTGCCTTCCGTGCCGGTATCGATGCCGGTCGTGTTCATGCCGTCGATGATGTAGCTGTTCTCCGCGCTCGTCGATCCGTAGAAGGTCGGACCGAAGGTGTCCTTCGTCACGCCAGGCGCCAATCGTGTGAGGTCGTAAATGTCGCGCCTCACGGCGAGCTGGTCGAAGACTTCCTGGCCGACGTTGATGCCGCCGGTGGTGGACGTCGTGTCGACGACCGGCGGCGCCCCTGTCACGTTGACGGTCTCCGTCACACCAGCCAGCGACAGCTTCAGCGCCAGCGTGATCGTCGAATCGACCGTGATGCGAATATTGCTCTCTTCCGCCGGCTTGAATCCCGAGAGATCGGCCTTGACGTTATAGGTTCCTGGAGGCAGCGACGGGAAACGGAACTGACCGCTGCTATCGGTCACGGCGGTACTCGTGCCCTGCAACTGGGGGCTGGTGACGCTGACCGTCACGCCGGGTAGCACTGCTCCCTGCGCGTCGACGACGGACCCGACGAGGCGTGCCGTGGTTTGAGCGAAGGCCGGGGATGTCAGCGTCGCCGCCATCGTCATCAGGACGATCGCGCGCGCTGATAGCTTCGCGATGATCGACTTCATTCGTTCAATCCTCCAGAAGGGAACCCAGCGCGGTCGAGGAAGACGTATCAGAATAGATACGAACTGACTCATAAACAACACATCTGGGTCATGCATGCAGCCAAATACTTGGATGCAAACCATCGAGCATCATACCGATCACGGACACTGTCCTGAAATTCCAGAATCGGATCTTTATGTACTTATGTTGAACGTGGATCCAAATAACGGGACGGACGCCCGCTATTCGTAATTATTTTCGAATGAAAATGCGAATGAAGAGCTGGAACTAGAGTATGGGCAGAGCTTGAAGGAAGGATCCGCTCGGCCACAGCCCGACAAATCGGACTCCAGCCGAGCGGTATCAACAGGGCGGTCTAGAATCTGACGCCGATCGCCATTCTCAACGTGCGGCCGCCTGCCTGCGCGCCCGAAAACGCCAGCGGAAACGTCTGGATGTTGGCGTTATTCAAGTTGGTCACGGTATTTCCGGTCGCTGTACCAAACGTCGAGCCCTTTGTGTAGTTGGTCGCAAGGCCGAGCGCGTCGACACCGCTGGCGACGTTCTGCGACACCGTGGTGTTCCAAGCAATCAACTTCTCGTTGTTGAACAGATTGTAGACGTCGATCTTGATCCACGGCTTGACAGTGCGGAACACCGGAATGTCGTAATTGATCGACATGTCGATCACGCCATATCCGGCAAATGTCTGATCGCCCCGCGCGCCGGTGAAGAACACCGTCTGCGCGCCCGGCTGGTCCGGATAGCCGGCCGTCGCGAGAATCGCCAGCTGCTGAGCGGTGAGTTGCTGATTTTTCGCGGCAATGCTGTAGGCCAGCCCCGATTCGAGCCGCCACAGGCCGGAGAACGTCAGGTTGCCTTTCGAGCGCATGTCCCAGCTGTACACGCTCCACAGTCTCAGCCGGTTCTTCTCGGCGTTCTGCAGATCGCCGAATGGATACGTGCGCGCGGCGTTGAACGCCTCCGGAAAGTTGCCGATTGGGGACGTACTGCCGGGCTGATTGGTCGCCTCACCTTCGTAGTCGCCGGTGTTCTGCAGTTGCACCGTGTCGGCGCCGTACACGCTCCACGCGCTGTTGATCCGGTAGCGGGTCTGGAACACCAGTCCCTGATAGTGACGGTAGACCTGATCGTTCGGCGCATTCGTATAGAGCTTGTTCGTGAACAGGCCGGCGCTGACACCGTTGACCGTGACGTCGGTCACTCCGGTGGACAGGGTCTGGTAGTCCTCGATCAGATCGTGCGTGATGCGGGCGACGTAGCTCACTTCGCCGTAGCCATGGTCGCCCATGAACTTCGTTCCGAACGAGGCCGAGAACTCGTGCACCAGCGGCGAGATGAGATTCGGATCCATCACCACGTTCTGCACCGGATCCGTGACGGTGGCGTTCGCGGAGTTGACGGGATAGTTCGCGAGATTGAATCCCGGCGCGAAGCCGTAGCCCTGCCCCGCCGGTCCACGATAAATCGGCTCGATATCGGCCGGATTGCCGACCGGACTATTGGCCGCAATCTGCGCTTCGTTGTAGCGACCCGAATACTGGCCGTAGTTGAAATGAAGGATCTTGTCGCCGTTGTCGTCGAGCGCGTAGGCGAGGCCGAGACGCGGCACGATGCGGCCGATGTCCACGCTCTGGATGTCGCCGGTCGACAGCGCCTTGACGTGCTCGTAGCGCGCGCCCAGATCCGCCGACATGCGGCCGTTGATCGTCCAGTGATCCTGGACGTACAGCGAGTTGTTGTCCACGTTCAGGATGGCCCCGCGGACCGCCGGGTAGTAGTCGAGATATGACGCGCCCGGTGTGAAGACCGGAATCGGCCGGCCGGTGGAATCGAGCTGTGGCGTGCCGTCGGCGTTGGTCGCGAAGTCGGACGAGAAGACATACGACGTCGACGACTGCGAGTTGCCGCCGGTCCGCTGGCTGCGGAACCACTCATAGCCACCCTTGGTCTCGTGACGGCCGCCCCTGTTCCAGAACTTGGTGACGCTGCCGGTCAGCTGCTTGTTGTTGCGGTTCTCACCGTCGTTCGCGTCGAAGTACGGGGCGTTGTAGAGACAGGCGCACTGGGTTGCCGAAAAGAACGGCGAATCGGTGATCACCGTGCTCGTTCCGCCGTCTCCGTCAAAGCGGAAGTGGCGCTGCGAGTACTGCGCCTCGACCAGCAGGCTGCTGCCGAGCACACCTTTGTAGTTCGTGTAGAAATAGTTGTTCGGCTCGCTGTAGTTGACCAGGCTGTGGGGGTCGATGACGTACGAGAACAAACCGGAGTTGTTGGTCAGGTTGGTGGAGTTGGTGAGGAACCCGCCCGCAATCGTGTGCCCCGGCGCCACCGTCCCGGTGAGCTTCAACTCGAAACGCTTGTTCTGCGTTTCCTGTGGAAGCGTCGCGCCGGTTTGCGGCAAGGTCGCCGGCTGGTTCACGTTCTGATAGCGGCCGGAGCTGAAGAACCACAGCCGATCCTTCACAATCGGGCCGCCGAAGGTCCCTTCATACCGTTCCTGCAATTGCGACGGATGCGCGGTGTCCTCGATCCCTTTTGTCACCTCGTACGGCGTCGCCGTCGTCCACGCCGGATCGAGGAAGTTGACGCGGCCACTGCCGGTGAAGGTATTGCCGCCGCTCTTGGTGATGGCGTTGACCACGCCGCCAGTGAAACGTCCGTATTCGGCCGAGATGCCGGCCGTCAGCACCTGCGTCTCCTCGATCGCGTCTTCGATGAACAGATTCTGCGGCGTCGCGAACAGGTTGTCGTTCACGTCCACGCCGTTGATCATGAAGATGTTGTCGAAGGCCATCGCACCGTTGATCACGACCTGACCGGCGTTGGTTGAATTCTCGGTCACGCCTGGCGACAGCGTCGCAATCCCTTCGAGGGTCCGCGGCGTCGCCAGCGCTTCGATCTCCTCGTGCTTGTAGTTGCCGCCGACGACCCCGGTGGCGATTGGCGTGGGCGGCGCCGCCGTGACCTGCACCGCCTCGGCGACGCCGGCGGCTTTGAGCACCGCGTTCTGCTCGATCACCAACCCGAGCGGCAGCGTCATCGTCTGGGTGACCTCGCCGAAGCCGCTGAGCGTGAACTTCAGCGTGTAAGTGCCAGGTGGTAGCGCGTTGATGGTGTAAAGACCCTGGCCGTCGCTGATCGCAATACGCGACCCCTGCAGCGCCGGTGACGTTGCCGTCACCGTCACACCGGGCACCGCGAGATTCTGCTGATCCTTGATCGTTCCGCGGATCGTGCCCGACTGAACACCTTGTGCGAATACCGAAGCCGCGCTCGTCATCGCGATGGCAATCGCGACGAGCGCCAACACGAACGTCCTCTTCATATCAGCTCCTTCCCACTCCCGGCCATGTTGTGATCGCGCACGCTGTACTGGGATCTCGTAGATCGAACACTTACGCTCTTTCTTGATCACGCGATCCAAATTCCGGGAATGATGGACGCTTTATTTCCGCAAGTGAGATACAGCCGCGCCGGAACCACCTCGACAGATCGTCGATACCACCTGATCAAGTGTGACGACTCCAGACAACACCAGCATCGGCATGGCGCGAACTGGCGGCCGAGCTTTCGCGTCTATAATCGCGTCGTGGTCCGTCTTGTGATTGCGGTCGGGACGCTGGCGACAACCATCGTCGCCGCAAGCGTGGCGCCGAAGGAGCAACAAACCGGCGCCAGCCGCGTCGCGCTTGCGACGGTTCTCGATCCGAAGAATCGTCCGCTGATGGACGTCGGACCAGACGACTTCGTCGTTCAGGAAGCAGGGGCGACGCGCGAAGTGCTCTCGGTGCGGCCTGCCGATTATCCAATCGCGATCATGCTGGATACCGGCGGCGAGGCCCACAACGACGTGCCGCTGATGCGAAAAGCCGTGACCCGCTTCCTCGAGAAGATCGGCACCCGTCCCGTGGCGATCGGCACCTTCGGCGACATCCCGGCGATGGTGTCGACGTTCGAGGACGACCGCGCAACCGTGGTAAAACGACTCGGCGAAATCGAACTGACCACGGCCACAGGCAGTTCGCTGCTGCAGGGAGCGGCGCTCGCGGCGCACGCGATTCAACGCACCGGCGCTTTGTTCTCGGCGATCGTCGTGCTGTCGTCGAGCTCGCTGGACTCGAGCCGCGACCGGCCCGACGAGATGATCGCGCCCATCGTCGACAGCGGCGCCATTCTCCACGTCATCGCGAACCGTTCCTCGCCGCCAGCGGGCCCGGGATTCCGACCGGCGCAGGCGCTGCACGCGCTCGCCGAGCAGTCACGCGGTCAATACACCACGATTTACTCGGCGGTGTCCTTTCAATCCGCACTCGATCGGCTCGCCGAACGACTGACGAGCGAACTGCTGATCGAGTACATCGTTCCGTCGGGTTCGAAGCCGAACGACGTGAAGGTCGGCGTCAGGCTTGCCGGCGCACGGGTCAAGGGGCTCGGCG
The DNA here is from genome assembly GCA_036497895.1 of Vicinamibacterales bacterium. Lineage (GTDB taxonomy): Bacteria > Acidobacteriota > Vicinamibacteria > Vicinamibacterales > CAVVIG01 > CAVQFC01. The sequence goes on from DASXIR010000174.1 coordinate 9,172, forward strand.
TCGCGCCAAGATAAGGGATGCCGCGTCCTCGAACACGATCCGGGTCTCGAATCTCTGCGCGCCTTGCCGGGCCGGCACTCCTCGTCTTACTTGCGATCGGCGCCGGATGGTGGGGCTGGCGGCGCGTGGCACGACCGGCGATCGTCTCTGGCGCCTGCCGTGGCTGCAATGTCCTGCTCATTACCATCGACACGCTCCGGCTGGATCGCGTCGGCGCGTTCGGCGGCCGGCCGGGCCTCACACCGAACCTCGATCGCCTGGCATCCCAGGGTCTGCGTCTCACCCGCGCGTACAGCGCGGCGCCGCTCACGCTGCCGTCACACGCGTCCATCCTGACCGGCGTCTCGCCACCGGTCCACGGCTTGCGCGCCAACGGCCTGTTCCGCCTCGGTCCCAACATCCCGACCCTTGCGACGATGCTGAAGGGAGCCGGGTATCGGACCGGCGCGTTCGTCGGCGCGTTCGTTCTCGATGCGCGCTTCGGCCTCAATCGCGGCTTCGACGAATACGACGACAAATATGGCGAGAAGCAAGCCGGCGACGCGGCAGAGGGCGCGGAACGACGCGCAGAAGATGTCGTGCGGCCCGCCGCTGCGTGGATTGTTCAGGGCTCAGGGCTGCCCTTCTTCGCCTGGGTCCACCTGTACGACCCGCACGAGCCCTACCGCGCTCCGGAACCGTATGCGAGCCAGCACGAGCCGTACGATGCCGAGGTCGCATATGCCGACGCGATGATTG
>DASXIR010000175.1:0-20427 GCA_036497895.1 Vicinamibacterales bacterium
CTTGCGCGCGTGACCAGGGTAGCGCTTGTCGATCGACACCAGCACCAGGTTGTGGAAGATGCCCTCCGCCGGAAAGTGCATGTCGACGATCTCGGGTAGCGTCTTGCGCAGCATCGGCAGGAAGATTCGCTCGCTGGCCAGTCCGAGATAGACATCCTCCATCGGCGGAATGCCGACCACCGTCGTCAGGTAGGTCGGCTTCCTGCGTCGGGTGATGCAGCTGATGTGGAACACCGGAAAGTCGTCCGGCTGCGAGTAGAGGCCGGTGTGATCGCCGAACGGACCCTCGCGGCGCCGCTCGCCAGGCTCAACGTAGCCTTCGAGCACGATGTGCGAACTCGCCGGAACTTCGAGATCGACGGTGACGCACTTGACCAGCTCGATCCGCTTGCGCGACAGAAATCCACCGAGCAGCAGCTCGTCGAGGCCTTCGGGCATCGGCGCGGTGGCACAGTACGGCAGCACTGGCTCCGCGCTCAAGGCGACGGCGACCTCGAGCCTCTTGCCCAGCCGTTCGGCCACACGATGATGCTGCGCTCCACCTTTGTGCCGTTGCCAGTGCATCCCGGTGGTCCGGCCGTCGTACACCTGCATCCGGTAGGTGCCGATGTTCCGCATACCGGTTTCCGGATCTTTCGTGAACACCAGCGGCAGCGTGATGAACTTGCCGCCGTCCTCGGGCCAGCATTTCAGAATCGGCAGTGAGTCGAGGGTGCCGTCCCGATCGACGACCTCCTGGCAGGCTGCGTCCTTGACCGTCTTCGGCATCAGGTCGCGCAGCCGGTTGACCATCGGCAGCATCTTCAACGCGTCCATGATGCCTTCGGGCATCTGCGGCGTCATCAGCTCGTCGATCTCCTTCGCGAGATCGTCGAGCGTCTTGACGCCAAGCGCCAGGCACATGCGCTCGTTCGAGCCGTAGACGTTCGCCGCCACCGGCACGTCGAAGCCGGTCGGGTTCTCGAACAACAACGCCGGTCCGCCGAGCGGCAACTTGCAGGTCTGATCGGTGACGGCGGCAATCTCGAGGTCCGGACTGACCGCGTCGGTAATGCGCGCGAGCAGCTTGCGTTTGTCGAGGTCGGCGAGAAACTGGTCGAGGTCCGAATACATCAAGAGGCCGCGGCTATCTTATCGGTAATCGCCTGAGCCACGGCGAGCGCGAGGCGACCGGCTTCGCCGGTCACCAGGGGCGGCCGGCGCGACACCACGGCGTCCACGAAATCGGTCAGCTCCCGCTTCAGCGGCTCTTCGTTGACGACGGGGACGTCGCCGCCTTGAATCCTGGGCAAGGCACCGTCCACCTTTTCGAGGCTCCACATTTCGACTCTCTGTGCCGCGTAGTCGATCGAGAGGTACGCCGACGGTTGAAAAAAGCGGATCTTCCGGACGCGATCGCGGCTGATACGACTCGCGGTCAGGTTGGCGATGCAGCCGTCAGCGAATCGAAGGCGCGCGTTGGCGATGTCAATCCGGCCGGTCAGCACCGGCACGCCCACGGCGTCAATCGACTCGACCTCGGACCTGACGAGCGACAGCACTACGTCCAGGTCGTGAATCATCAGGTCGAAGACCACATCGATATCCAGACTGCGTTCTGGAAATGTGCCGAGGCGATGTCCTTCGATGAAACGGGGTGCGCTGAGCAGCGTCCGCGCCGCCACCACGGCGGGATTGAAACGTTCGGTCTGGCCGACGGCCAGCGCAACGCCGGAGCGGGCGGCAGCCGCGATCATCTCGTCGGCCTCGGCCAGCGAGCGCGCCATCGGTTTCTCGACCAGCACCGGCACGCCGGCGGCCAGAAACGGCAGCGCCACATCGCGATGCATCTCGGTCGGTACCGCGACGGTGACCGCGTCAACCCGGCCCCTCAAATCGTCTGCAGCAAACAGCGCCTGGGTGCGGCAGGACGCGGCAATCTCTTCGGCCCGCGCGCGATTGGTGTCGACCACCGCCACGAGCTCGACGCCGCGCAAATCCGCCAGAATCCTCGCGTGATGTTTGCCCAGATGTCCAACGCCGATGACCGCGACCCGAAGACTCATGAATGCGACCGGTCGTCCGATCTCGCTCGACCGACAATGCAGATGCCAGCCTCGTCGGCAGCGCGGATGATGGCATCACCGTCAATCATCAGCGTTTGTGCCGCATCGACCGACAGCGTGGTCGCTCCAGCGGATTTCATCGCCTCGATCGTCGACACGCCAACCACCGGCACGTCGAAGCGCATATCCTGATTGGGCTTGGCGACCTTCACCACCCGGACCCCGGCGCCGGCGAGCTGGCCGGCCCGGGCGATGACCGCATCAGTGCCTTCCATGGCCTCCACCGCCACCACCGCCGCTGATTTCACGGCAATCGTCTGCCCGATATCGTGGCCGGCGATGAAGTCCGCCATCCGATACCCGAAGTCGAGATCCGACGTCTCCTCCGCCGACGGCTGACGCCGGGTCAGCACGCCCGCACCGGCCATCAGCGGCGCCAGAAACGCCGTGGAGTTCAACAATTCGACGCCATGCTCGCGCAACTCGCCGGCGATGCCCGCGATAATCGCGTCGGTGTTCCTGGTCTTGAGCTTCATCACCACGCGCAGCAGCGTCATGTCCGCGCTGGCCATGACCGCAAATAGTTTGGCGTGCTTCACCTGACCGGCCATCACCGCCTGTGTGACGCCGGCCTCCTCGAAAACCTTGATCAGGGTGCCAAGCTGTCCGAGCGAAATCCACTGAAAGACGGCAGCCGGAGTCTCGGCCGCCTTGCGTTCGAGATCGGGGAAGGTTTCGTCCTTGAGGCCGACAATGGTGACGTCGTAGCCAAGGCCGCGGGCGGCGTCGAGGACCAGAAAGGGAAAGCGGCCGTTGCCGGCGATCAGCCCGAGCTTCATGCGGCGTTCATCACGAAGTCACGAAAGGCACGACGCACCGTGATGCAGATCATCCGCTGGCGGACTATTCGTCGGTCGCCGCGGCTTCGTCGGTGCGGCGGGCGGTCCGGCGCAGAATCACGCCGCGCTGCGATGAGCGGATGAAGTCGACGAGGTATTGCACTTCCGGACACGCGAGCGACGCGTCCTGCTCGATCTGTTGCAACGCGCTGGTGGTATTCAACTTGGATTGCAGCAGGTAGCGATACGATCGCTTCAGCTTGACGATGACCTCCGGCGAAAAGCCGCGGCGCATCAGGCCGATGCTGTTGGTGCCGAAGATCCGGGCCGGACGACTGCCGACAGTCCGCGCATACGGCAGCGCATCCTTGGTCACGACCGAGTAGCCGCCGATGAAGGCGTGACGGCCGACCCGGCAGAACTGATGCACGGCCGACCCGGCGCTGATGTTCACGAACTCCTCGACGGTGACGTGGCCGCCGAGCGTGGCCAGATTGCCGAAGATCGTGTTGTTGCCGACGTGACAATCGTGCGCGACGTGCACATAGGCCATGAACACGTTACGGTCGCCGATCGTCGTCTTGCCGCCGCCGCCCGCGGTGCCGCGGTGGATGGTGACGAACTCGCGGAAGATGTTGCGGTTGCCGATCGTGAGGATCGTCCGCTCGCCCTTGAACTTCAGGTCCTGCGGCACCAGGCCGATCGACGCAAACGGATAGATCTCGCAGTCGTCGCCGATCGTCGTGTAGCCGTCGACGACGACGCTGGCGCCGATCCGGCAGTTGGCGCCGATGCGCACGTCCGGACCGATCGTGGCGTGCGGCCCGATCGTCGTCCCCTGCCCGATGAACGCGCGGGGATGGATGATGGCGGTCGGATCGATGTGGGTCTCGTCGGGGATGAGACCGAGCAGCAGCGCGGCTTCAGCGACCAGTTGATCGCCGACGAAGGCTGCCGCCTGGGCGCGAGCCAGACCGCCCCGCCGCGCCCCGAGCGTGACTTCGAGCCGCAGTCGATCGCCGGGTCCGACCTGCCGGCGAAACTTGGCGTCGTTGACGCCGCGAAGATAGGTACGGGCGTTGGGCGGCGCATCCTCGCGCTGCAACAGCAGAATCGCCGCCACCTGCGCCATCGACTCGAGCATCAACACCGCCGGCATCAACGGCGCGCCGGGAAAATGGCCCTGAAAAAAATCTTCGTTGACGGTGACGTTCTTCACCGCCACCAGGCGCCGGCCGGCGACGTGTTCGGTGATTTCATCGACCAGCAATGACGGCGACCGATAGCAGAGTCGGTCGAGGAGGATGGGAATATTGAGCACGGTTCGCTGGCTCACGGCTGGCGGGCTGACAGCGATGGGCGATGGCAGAACGGTTGCGATCGACTCCTTCACTACAGCCACCAGCCCTCAGCCATCAGCCAGGTCGAACGTTGACTACTCTTTCGGCGTCGTCGCGGGCTTGGCCGCCTGCGCGTCGAGCTTCTTGATCACGTCGCCGGTGAGATCGAGACCAGCCATTGCCCAGGCAATGCCCGCTTCGCCGGCATTGAACACGATGTGCAGCCCCTTCTCGGTCGCCAGCTCGTTGACGATCGGCGAGAGCTTCTTGACGAACTCGTTCTGGACTTCCTGCTGGAGCTCCTGAACTTCGGCCTGGGCATCCTGCTGAAAGCGTTCGCCGTCCTTCTGCTGCTTCTCGATTTCCTTTTCGAGCTGCGACCGCGCGGCTTCGTTCATCACGCTGCCGCTGGTCTGCAGCTTCTGCTGATTGCCCTGCAGCATCTTGGCCTTGTCCTCGGCCTCCTTCTGCTTCTTCTGGATCAGGTTGTTGACCCTGGCGAGAGCGGCCTTGCCGTCGGCGGACGCCTGGAACACCACCTGCGGATTGAAAAAGGCGATCTTCGCGCCCTGCGGAAACGGCGCGGGCGGCCCTGGAGCAGGAGCAGGAGGGGCTGCGGGAGCGGGCGGCGGCGCAGGTGTCTGCGCCGGCTTCGCTTGACCGGCGGCTTGGGCGAACACAGGCGCGGCGCTCAGCGCGAGCGACAGAACGAGCGACGCGGCGATAGCGGAACCTCTCATTACCTAGAATCCTTTCGTGTGTCGGAAGCCTTTGATTCTACCCCAGTTCGGAGCAGCCTAGAAGGTCGAGCCCACAGCGAAGCGGAACTGGAATCCCGTCTGCGGCTGCAGCTGACTGTTGAGCACACCGAACCGCTGCTGGTTATACGCAAAGATGAGACGGAACGGCACGTTCAGCACCGGCATAAAGAATCTGACTTCCGCGCCGGTCGAGGTCTTGAAATCCGTGAAATTGAAGTTCTTGCCGGGGACCAGGACCGTCGCGAGAGACCCGCCGTCGGGCACATAGGCTGGCGGCCCCAGCAGACTCGCGCCCGGCTGCACTTCACCGGCGTCGTAGAAGAAAATCAACCGCACTGGACCGGCAATCGTGATCTGCTCTTCCACGTTGAAGAGGAGGCTCTTGTTACCGCCGAGCACAAGGCCCGTGACCGGATCGCTCGGCCCGATGGTCCGGATGTCGAAGCCGCGGACGCTGTATTCGCCACCGAGGAACAGTTTCTCGAAGATCGGCAGGCCTTCTGGTCCGGTGAACGCGTGGATGTATTGCGCCTGGGCCCGCAGGCCGAGCGTCAGTCGGTTGGCCTGCTTGAAGTACCACACGCCTTCGACCAGCGGCTTGTAGAAGTTGGTGTTGCCGCCCAGGCCGGCCAGATCGATGGACAAGGTGTAGCGCTTGCCGTTGGTCGGGAAAATCGGCTGGTCGACCGTGTTGTAGACGTACGACGGTACGACCTTGCTGATGATGCGCTCGCCGTTCTGACCGATCAGGAGCGAATCGTACAGATACGGGTTTCTCGCGAGCACCGTGGGATCGAGGTAGAGCTCGTTGATTTCGGTAACCCGGACGCGCTGGTAGCTGTAGTTGACGAACATCCGGGAGAACGCGCTCAGCGGATATCCGAACGTGAACACGACGCCGGTGGTCTGCTGCGTGTACTGACCGACATAGCGGATGTCGGTCCGGAACAAGTTGACGCCGCCGGTGATGTTGCGGTCGAACAGGAACGGTTCGGTGAACCCGAGCGAGTAGTTCTGCGCGCGCGATCCGGCCTGCAGCGAAAGCGTCAGGGTCTCGCCGCGACCGAGGAAGTTGGCGGTCTGAAACGACAGCTGCCCGAACACGCCTTCGAACTCGGAGACGCCGGCGCCGAAGGTGAGCTGATTCCGGTTCTGCTCTTCCAGCTTCAGCTTGATGTCGACCTTCTCAGGCTCGTTCGGCACCTTGGGCAGCTTCTGGACATCCACCTCGCCCGGCTTGCCTTCGAGCGCCTTGAAGTATCCCAGCTGATTCAACCGCTTGACGCTGAACTTCAGGGCTTCGGTATTGAAGACGCCGTCCTCGACCAGGCGCATCTCGCGCCGAATGACGTTGTCGCGCGTGGTGGTGTTGCCGACGAAGGTAATCCGGTTGACGAAGAACTGCGCGCCTTCCTGGATGCGCATCGTCACGTCGACGATCGGCGCCGGTGCGCCCTTGACGGGCGCAACATCGGGCGCCTTCAGCGCCTCGGGCGCGTCGGGGATCGCGGGATTGGGATCGTCGTGGAATTTGTAGTCCGGAAAACCGGTGAATTCGTAATAGCCGCCGGTGCCATAAATCTCACGCGCCTTTTCGAGTCCCTTACGAATCGATTTCTCGCCGTAATATTCGCCCGGCACGAGCTTGAAAAGCGTTTTCAGGTAGTCGGACTTGACCACGGTGTTGCCGGCAACATCGAAGGTCCCGACCTTGTAGCGCGGACCTTCGGTGACCGGAATCCGCAGCTCGATCCAACGGGTTTTCTTGTCGTCCGAGTCCTCGATCACTTTCAACTGCGGCGCGCCGACGTTGGCGCGGAGGTAACCGTGGTCGCGGTAGTAGGCGACGACTTTCTCGGCGTCATCGTCGAACTTCGCTTCCTGGTAGGTGCCGCCGTCGCCGATCAGCCCGAGCAGGTAGGTGGGAAAGTGAAAGAAATCCTGGAACTGGCCGCGCTCTTTGGTGTCCTTGAGCTGGCGCTTCAACGTCGCGTCGCTGATCGCCTTGTTCCCGACGAAGTCGAGCGACCGAATCTTGACCTTCGGCCCTTCGTCCATGTTGAAGGTCAGGTGGACCAGCTTGGGACCGCCGGTAATCTCCTTGATCTCTGGTGTGACCTCGGCGAACTGGAAGCCCTTCTCACGCAGCATGTCGCGGACAATGCCGGCGACCTTGCGGACCAGGCTGGGATCGATGAAGGTGTCGAGGCGAATCTGGGCGTCGGCGTCCTTCAGCTTCTCGTCGATCTTCGACGTCTCGATCTTCTTCGAGCCGACGTAGTCCACGATCTTGACGCGCTGACGCTCCTCCATGTTGTAGGTCACGATCTTGCCGATCGTGCCGTTGGGGAACTTGTAGTCGCTGACGTCGACGAACAGGTTATCGAGGAAGTTGGTGTTCCACAGCCGGTGAAAGTCCTCGAGGACAATCTTCTCGCTGTTGTCGTCCCAGGGGATCCACACCCCCTGCGACGGCACGCTGGGCTTCAGCTGAATGTAATAGACGTAGGTCTGCGGCTCGATGACGGCGGCATTGCCCTGGGCTTCGAAACAGGGGGCGATGAACAGGACGACCGGTCCGCTGCCTGCCGGGGGCTGGGCCCGCGGCACTTGAGGCTGCCCGCACACCGTCACCGGCGGCAGTGCCTCTGGCTGGTCCTGCGCGGCCAGCGGCAGGGCGACGAACGACAGCGCCACTGCCGCGAGCAAACGCACCGATATACGCATTGTCGCTATTTTAGACCGAGGATCAGGCCGGATGGCCGTTACGCCAGTTTCCGGCCCGATGCGAGCTCGCCCACCGGGCGGTACGAGAGCTGCCCGGCGTCGAGATACACCTCGATGTCGCCACCATGCAGGTGGCCGCGGATCAGTTCTTCCGAGAGCGGATCCTCGACATAGCGTTGAATGGCGCGACGCAGCGGCCGCGCGCCGTAGGAACGATCCTTACAAGTAATTTCGATAATCCAGTCCACCACTTCCGAGGTCAGGGCGATCTGCATCTTGCGATCGACCAGATTGGCGTTCAGCTGTCCGACCAGCAGCGCCATGATGCTGCGCAGGTCGTCGTCGGTCAGCGCCTCGAAGACGATGATCTCGTCGATGCGGTTGATGAACTCGGGATTGAAGGTGCGCTTCACTTCGCCGAGCACCATGTCGTTGACGCTCTTGGCGATTTCGCCGGTTTCGCTCGACTGGAATCCCATCGAGCTCTTCTTCTGGATGAAGCGGGCGCCGATGTTCGAGGTCATGATGATGATCGTGTTCTTAAAGTTGACACGATTACCCAGACCGTCGGTCAGATGGCCGTCCTCGAACACCTGCAGCAGGATGTTGAAGATGTCCGGATGCGCCTTCTCGACTTCGTCGAGCAACACGACGGAGTAGGGATTGCGCTTCACCTTCTCCGTCAGCTGACCGCCCTCTTCGTGGCCGACGTATCCGGGCGGCGATCCGATCAGCTTGCTGACCGAGTGCTTCTCCATGTACTCCGACATGTCGAAGCGAATCAGCGCGTGGTCGCTGCCGAACAGGAAATTCGCGAGCGCGCGCGCCAGCTCGGTCTTGCCGACGCCGGTCGGACCGAGGAACACGAAGCTGCCGACTGGTCGCGCCGGGTTCTTGAGGCCGGCACGCGATCGGCGGATCGCGCGAGAGATGGCGGAGATCGCCTTCTCCTGGCTGATCACCCGCTTGTGCAGCTCGCCTTCCATCCGCAGCAGCTTGTCGCTTTCGTCCTGGTTGATGGACGCCATCGGCACGCCGGTCCATTTCGACACCACATCGTCGATCTCGGATTTGCCGACGATGACCTTGCGCGCATTGGACTTGACGTCGAACTGTTGACGGACGAACTGCAGGTTCTCACGCGCGGTCACTTCCTGCTCGCGATAGAACTGCGCCTTCTCGAAATCCTTCTGCGAGACCGCACTCTCCATCTGCTCGACGGCGACGCGGATGCTCTTGTTGATTTCGCCGAACTCCTCGCTGTAGCCCGCCTCTTTCAGCTTGGCGCGCGCGCCAGCCTCGTCCACCAGATCGATCGCCTTGTCGGGCAGGAATCGATCGGTGATGTAGCGATTGGACTGATACACCGCCGCCTCGATCGCCTCGCGGGTGTACTCGACGTGGTGGAAGCTCTCGTAGCGATCCTTGACGCCGAGCAGAATCTCGATGGTCTCGCGCTCTCCCGGCGGATCGACCTTGATCGCCTGGAAGCGGCGCTCGAGCGAGCGGTCCTTTTCGATGTACTTGCGGTATTCCGCAGGCGTCGTGGCGCCGATGCAGCGAATCTCGCCGCGCGACAGTGCCGGTTTCAGGATGTTCGCGGCGTCGAGCGATCCCTCCGCCGAACCGGCGCCCACCAGCGTGTGCAACTCGTCGATGAAGACGATGATGTTCGGGTTGTCGGTCAGTTCCTTCATGATCGCCTTGAGGCGCTCTTCGAACTGGCCGCGGTACTTGGTGCCGGCGACGATCAGGGAGATGTCCAGCGCAAGGATCCGCTTGTCGGCGAGGAAGTGCGGCACGTCGCCGTAGACGATCTTCTGGGCCAGCCCCTCGACGATCGCGGTCTTGCCGACGCCGGGCTCGCCGATGAGGACGGCGTTGTTCTTGGTGCGGCGGCACAGCACCTGCTGCACCCGTTCGAGCTCGTGCTCGCGGCCGACCAGCGGGTCGAGATGGTTCTTCATCGCCGATTCGGTCAGGTCGCGACTGAACTCGGCGAGCAGCGGCGTCTCTTTCACCCGGTTCATGGTGGTCTTCTCGTTCAGGAGCTGAACGATATCCTCGCGAACCGTGTTGAGGCGCATCCCTTTCTCCATCAGGATCGACGCCGCAACCGATCGCTCCTCGCGCAGGATCCCGAGCAGGAGATGCTCGGTGCCAATGTAGTTGTGCAGGAGACGGTCGGCCTCTTCGGCCGCGAACTGCAGCACGCGCTTGGTTTCGGCGCTGAAGGGGATCTCGACCGAAGTCGAGACCTTTTCCCGGAACACGGTCCGGCCTTCGATTTCCTTGCGGATGTTTTCGAGCGACAGATGCGAGCGCGCGAAAATCCGGCTGGTCAGGCCCTTGCCTTCGCGAATGAGCCCGAGCAGGAGATGCTCGGTTTCGATCGAGATGCTGCCGAGCTGACTTGCCTCGTAGCGGGCGAAGAAGAGGACTCGTCGAGCCCTTTCGGTGTACCGTTCGAACATCCAGGGTACCTAGGTGAAAGCCGATGGTGTTGTGGTCACGGGAGCGTTACCCACATTATACGGCATGGGTGCTGGAAGCGGGGGCAATTTCTTCCTTAAGTTCCTGCAATCCTTAGGGTTCCCGACCCATCACTTAAGACGCAGGAACCCCGAGCCACGTCCCGCCGCCGGACCAGGCCCCATACCCCGGCGCGCACCACATCAGGCGGGAGCCAGTTGGCCGCCGACCAGGCGAACGACGCGGTCGCAGGCGGCTGCGAGGCGCGGGTTGTGTGTCGCGATGACCGAGGTCAGGCCGTAGGCGTCGTGCATCTCACGGAGCAGGCCGTGCAGGGAGTCGGCGGTCGCTTCGTCCAGGTCGCCGGTCGGTTCGTCGGCGAGCAGAATCGACGGACGCATCACCAGCGCCCGCGCCACCGCCACGCGCTGCTGCTCCCCGCCGGACAGCATCCCCGGCCGATGGTCAAGCCGCTCGGCGAGCCCGACCCGGCCGAGAATCTCCCGGGCTCGCGGCCGCGCCTCAGTCATCGACATGCGTGCAATCCGCATCGGCATCTCGGTGTTCTCGAGCGCATTGAATTCCGGCAGGAGGTGGTGAAACTGAAAAACGAAGCCGACGCGCTGGTTCCGAAACGCGACAACCTCGGCGTCGGCCAGGGACGTCAGGACCGTCCCGTCGATCGCAATCGTGCCCTGGTCCACCCGGTCGAGTCCGCCGAGCACGTGAAGCAATGTGCTCTTGCCGACCCCCGACGCGCCGACGATGGCGACCATTTCGCCGGCGGCGACCTCGAGATCGAGGTCACGCAGCACGGTAAGCGGTCGTCCGCCGACCGGGTAGCTCTTGACGACGCCGTGCGCCTCGAGAAACGGCAACGGCCCTACTCGTATCTCAACGCCTGCGCCGGGTCGAGGCGCGCAGCCTGGCGCGACGGATAGATGGTCGCGACGAAGCAGATGAGCACCGCCATCGAGACGACCAGGGTGATGTCCAGTGTCTGCACCGTGAACGGCAGGTAGGACACCTGATACACGTCGGCCGGCATGCGAATCACCTGAAAGCGATCGAGCACACGCGACAAGGTCACGCCCAGCAGCGCACCCGACACCGTGCCGATCACGCCGATGATCAGCCCCTGCAGCATGAACACGATCGTGACACTTCGCACGCTGGCGCCCATCGTCTTCAGGATCGCGATGTCGCGGCTCTTGTCCATCACCAGCAGGATCAGCGAGGCCACGATGTTCAGCGCGGCTACCATCACGATCAGGCCGATCGCGAGCGACACCGCGATTTTCTCGAGCCACAGCGCCGAAAACAGTGGACCGTTCATCATCTGCCAGTCCTCGGTCATGTATTGCGGACCGAGCTGTGACGTGATCGATCTGGCCACCTGCGGCGCGGTCCAGATGTCCTCCACGCGCAGCTGAATGAAGTCGACCCGGTCCTTGTCGAGCAGCCGCCTCGCGACGCCCAGCGAGACGTAGCCCCAACTCGAATCGAACTCGGCGAGGTGAAGGCTGAAGATGCCGGCGACACGCAGCCGTCGGGCCCGCGGGATCATGCCCATCGGCGACAGCGTTCCCTGCGGGGTCAACACCGACACCGAGTCACCGATGCTGACCCCGAGCTTGGTCGCCAGATCCCTGCCGAGCAGAATGCCATCCAACTCGTCACTATTGGCGGCGGTGATGGAATCGAGGCTTCCCTTCAACATGCTGCCGCCGATGTCCGTCACCTGCGCTTCGAGCGCCGGGTCGATGCCCTTGATCTGGATCGGCACGGTCTCGCGCGCTGCGGAGACGAGGCCCTGGCCGAGAATGCCTGGTGCGGCGCCGATGACGTGAGGTATCGCCCGGAGCTTGTCGGCTTCGCGGTGGTAGTCGGTGATGCCGTCGGTGTTCCAGACGTAGATGTGGGCGTTCGATCCGATGATCCGCTTCTGCAGTTCGAGCTGCAATCCGGTCATCATCGCCAGTGCGACGATCACCGCCATCACGCCGACACCGACGCCGAGCATGGAGATGAACGACACCAGCGAGATAAACGCCTGCTTGCGTTTGGCGAGCAGATAACGCAGGGCGATGTGGAGTTCGAACGGAACATCCATCAGTCCCGCTTCCTCATCAGCGGGAAGAGGATCACGTCACGAATCGACGGACTGTTCGTGAGCAGCATGACCAGGCGGTCGATGCCGACGCCTTCGCCGCCGGTTGGCGGCAGTCCATACTCGAGCGCGCGAATATAGTCTTCGTCCATCGCGTGCGCTTCGAGATCGCCGCGCGCCCGATCCTTGAGTTGTGCCTCGAACCGGCGGCGCTGCTCGGCGGGATCGTTGAGCTCGCTGAAGGCGTTGGCGACCTCGAATCCTCCGATGTAAAGCTCGAATCGCTCGACCGTGTCCGGGTCGTCCGGCTTCTGCTTGGACAGCGGCGACACTTCGGTCGGAAAGTCGTAGACGAAGGTCGGCTGAATCAGCGTGTCTTCGCACAACGCTTCGAAGATGCTGGTCGTGATCTTGCCCGCGCCGTGGCCCGCATCCACCTCGAGGCCGAGGCCGGCGGCGATCGCCGTCGCCTGATCCCGGTCGCGAAGTTCCGCGTCGGTCACCTCGCGGTGCAGCCGGCGCGAGGCCGCCTCTCGAACCGCGCCTCGCAGCGACAGACGGGCGAACGGGGCCGACAGCGAAATCTGATGGTCACCGAACACGATCTGATCGCCACCGGTCGCCTTGCGGCTGGCCTCGGCGATCATCTCCTCGGTCATCTGCATCAGCGCGTGGTAGTCGGCGTACGCCTCGTAGAACTCCATCATCGTGAACTCGGGGTTGTGCTGCGTCGAAATCCCTTCGTTCCGGAAGTTCCGGTTGATCTCGAACACTCTCTCGAGTCCACCGACGGTGAGCCGCTTCAGGTACAGCTCCGGCGCAATGCGCAGGTACAGCGGCATGTCGAGTGCGTTGTGATGGGTGGTGAACGGCCGCGCGATCGCGCCGCCGGCGATCGGCTGCATCATCGGCGTTTCCACCTCGAGGTAGCCGCGCGCGGTCATGAATTCGCGAATCGCCGAAATCACGCGGCTGCGCGTCTCGAACACCCGGCGCGAGTCGGGGTTGACGATCAGGTCGAGGTAGCGCTGACGGTATCGGGTTTCGACGTCGGTCAGGCCGTGCCACTTTTCGGGGAGCGGAAGCATGCACTTCGACAGGAAATGCAAACGCGAGGCCCAGATCGTCAACTCGTTGGTCTTGGTGCGGAACAGGCGGCCCTCGACTCCGACCCAGTCGCCAAAGTCGAGCAACTTGTAGATCTTGAAATCGAGTTCCGGCATCGAGTCCTGCCGGATGTAGACCTGAATCCTGGCGTGACCGTCCGAGAGCACCAGAAAATTTGCCTTGCCGAACGCACGGATGGCGAGAATCCGGCCGGCCGTCATCGTCTCTGGACGTTCAGCCTCGAGTTCGTCGTGCGTCTTCCCGCCGTGAGCCTCAGCCAGCGCCGAAATCGTGTCCGTGCGCGCGAACGTACGCGGATAGATCTCGATACCCAGCGCCGACAGGTCCGTCAGGTTCTTCTGCCGCTGTTCGATCTGTTCTTCTTGTGACGACATCGTCTCTTCTCAGTGCCTCGCGTCGATCTTCTTGCGGATCGCATCGAGCATCCCGTTGATGAACTTGACCGATTCCTCGGTGCTGAAGGTGCGCGCCAGCTCGAGCGCTTCGTTGATCACGACCGCTGCCGGCGTTTCCCGATTGCGCAGCAACTCGCAGATCGCCAGGCGGAGGATCAACCGATCGAGCACCGCCATCCGCTCCGGTCGCCAGCGTTCGGCGGTCTCGGCAATCAGCGCGTCGATTTCGGCGAGGCGGTCGACGGTGTCGTGGGCGAGGGCGGTCGCGAACGTCCGCAGGGCATCCGGCGGCGGATCGGCGTTGGGCCACTGCAGCGTAAAGAATGTCGCAGCGGCTTCATCCACCCGTCGGCCGCCGATCTCCCAGTGATAGAGGATCTGCAGCGCCGCTTCGCGGGCCCGGTGACGCGGATCCTTCTTCTTGGTGGTGTCACGTGGGCCCACGCTATCTCCGCGGGGTCGCCTGGCGGGTGAGCTGGGCGACGACTTCGGCCATCTCGACGGCCGCCACGGCCGCCTCGTAGCCCTTGTTGCCGGCGCCGTCGCCCGCGCGCGCGAGCGCTTCCTCCACCGAGTGCGTGGTCAGCACCCCGAAGGCCATCGGCACGCCTGTGGCCGCGGCAGCGGCAGTCAGCCCCTGACTGACAGATGACGAGATGAATTCGAAATGCGACGTCTCGCCACGAATCAGGCAGCCCAGGCAGACGATCGCGTCGTAGCGTCCGCTCTCGGCGGCGTGCTGGGCGGCCAGCGGGATTTCAAAGGCACCTGGCACTTTGACGATCGTGATGTCGTCGGACGCCACTCCGGAGGCCGCCAGCGCGGCCAGTGCGCCGGTCTGCAGGCGATCGGTGATGAAGTCGTTGTACTTCGCCACGACGATGGCAAAACGAAATCCGGTGGCGCGTTTCGAGCCTTCGATGGTTCGCATCGCTACCTGCCGGTGAACGTCGCCGGCCGCTTCGCCAGGAACGCGGCAGTGCCTTCGTGCATGTCTTCGGTGGACGCAACGAGGCCAAACAACGTCGCCTCGTATCGACACGCGTCTGCAAACGGCATCCCGGTGCCACGATTGACGGCGTCGATGATGTAGGCCATTGCGATCGGAGCGCTGCGGGCAAGCTGACTCGCGAGCTTCAGCACCTCGGGCATCAGCTCCGCCGCCGGCACCGCACGATTCACCAGGCCGATGCCCATCGCTTCCGCGGCCGCAATCTGGTTTCCGGTGAGCAGCAGTTCCATCGCCTTACCCACGCCGACCAGCCGTGGCAGGCGCTGCGTCCCCGCGTATCCCGGCATCAGGCCGAGCAGAATCTCGGGTTGCCCGAGCTTCGCGGTGTCCGCCGCAATGCGCAACGTGCAGGCCATGGCAAGCTCGCACCCACCGCCGAGCGCGAAGCCGTTAATCGCCGCAATGACCGGCTTGCCGATGGTTTCCAGCAGATCGAACACCTGCTGGCCCGCCAGCGCGTGATCGCGGCCGCTGGTGGGCGTCTGGACGCCGAGCTCGTTGATGTCGGCGCCGGCCACGAACGCTTTGTCGCCGGCGCCGGTCACGATCAGCACGCGGACGGTATCATCCTGCTTGAGTTCGAGGAGGGCGCGGCGCAGTTCGTCCAGTGTCTGTGTGTTGAGCGCGTTCAGCACCTTGGGACGATTGATGGTGATGACCGCGATGGCGCCGTCGCGATCGACGAGAAGGTTGTCGAAAGCCATCTCAGCCCAGCGGGAACGGAAGCATCAGCCAGCCCAGCACGACGGCCGACGCCAGAAATCCGGCGAACATCAAGCCGCCAAACTGCAGCTGTTCGCGCGCCTGGTCCTTGGCAATCACGGCGAAGATCAACGAGACGAACAGGGCGAACAGGACGAGCAGGAGGAAGTGGCTGGCCATCACTTCCGGCCCAGTGCGACGTCGTAGGCGTCAATCACCACCAGCAGGTTCAACAGGCCGGCGACGATCAGAAAGGTGTTGCCGTATTCATAGGTAACGGCGCGGACCTCGCCGACACCGTACCCGAACGTACGGGCGACGAAATAGACACCGCCGATTCCGAGGTCGGCCAGCGCGGCGAGGCCGACGAGCGGATCGGAGAAGTCGAACGCCGCCAGCCGTCCCTGCAAGGCCAGCCCAATTGCAAACATCAAGGGCAGCGCAACGAGGAAGATCAGACCCTTGCTCCGGCGACCAAGCCACAGGTGGCCGGCGCCCGGAATGACCCACGACGCAAGGCACAGGAGCATGAGGCCGCCTGACTGCGTCTCTTCGCTGGCGGTTGCGCGCACGTTCGGTAGTTTACCTCATCCCTTCGAATGGTCCGGGCGACGCGCAGCCTCGTGCAGCGTACGCATCGTGACCAGCCAGGCGACCGCGGCACCCAATGGCAGGCCCGCCGCAGCGCGCACGAAGTTCGATGGCATCACTCCAGTCGTCCATTCATCAACGAGCGTGATGGCACATGGCAGAGCCGCGAGGCCAAGGACGAGCCGGATGTCCCAGCGCCGCTCCGTGGCCGGAGGCTGGTCGCCCAGAACCGCTGCGATGGCGGCCGCGATGGCAGCCCCCGCATAGATGCCGGTGCACCGGGCGCAGACGGGCATCTGCGCGGAAAACAGGCGGAACGACCGGTGCGGCAATTGATGGCAGACGAGGCTGCCGGCTCCGTAGATCGCGATCACGAACGACGCCGACCATGCGGTGACGTGAGGAGCACTCGCCACCCACGACGCCAGCGGCAGGATCAACGCCCACGCGATCGACGTCGCAACGAATGCGGGACGCAGGACGGACAGTCGCACACGGGATGGTACACTCCCACGCGTGACTTCAGACTCGCCGTCGGGGCGGTATCTGGCCGGCGTCGGGCTGGTGTCGGCGACATTACTGATGATCGAGCTCGCGCTCACGCGCATTTTCTCGGTCGTCATGTATTACCACTTCGCGTTCCTGGCCATCTCGATCGCCCTTTTCGGGGTCAGCGCCAGCGGCGTATTCGCGTACGTGGCCAGGCGGCGTCTGGACCGCTACGATGCCGATCGGCTGCTCGCGGTGCAATCGCTGGTCTACGCTGCGTGCAGCATCTTCGCGCTGTTCTGGCTCGTTCGCCTTCGCGTCGAGCTTCAGTATTCACCGCACAACCTGTTGATGATGCTGACGATTTACGCGTTGGCAGCGCTGCCGTTTTTCTCCGGCGGTCTGATCGTGACGCTGGCGATTACGCGGCTCTCGAGCCACATCAACTCCGTCTATGCGGCGGACCTGATCGGCGCCGCAGCCGGTTGTCTCGTTCTCATCCCGCTGCTCGACCGGCTCGGCGCGCCCGGCGTGGTGTTGGCGGCGGCAGCACTGGCGATAACTGCGGCCGTCCTGTTCGCATCCGCAGCGCAGCGGCCACGAATCGCGCTCATCGGTGCCGTTCTGCTGACGACGGCGCTGACCGGTCAGCTCTCGGGTCGCGCGGGATTCGACGTGGTGGACACGAAAGGCCATCGCGCCGATCGCGTCCTGTTCAGCAAATGGAATTCGTTTTCGCGCATTGGTGTCTACGAACGCGCTCACGGCGACTGGTCACTCAGTGCCGCGTATAAGGGGCCACTGCCCGAAACGCGGTTCATGGACATCGATTCGGCCGCCTCGACGCCGATCCTGGGGCTGGCTCCCGATCTCTCGAATGGTCAGTATCTCCGCTACGAACTCACGGCTCTTGCGTATCACCTCAAGGGGAACACCCCCGGCTTTACGGCTCTGGTGATTGGGCCCGGTGGCGGGCGGGATCTCGCGTCGGCGCTCGTCTTCGGGGCGGGTCGGGTCGATGGCGTCGAGATCAATCCGATCATCGCCAACGACGTGATGCGCGATCGCTTCCGTGATTTTTCCGGCGGCATTTACACCAATCCCAGAGTGCGGATCGCGGTCGACGACGGCCGGAGTTTTGTGCGGCGGACGCCGGAGCGATACGACGTGATCCAGGCGTCACTGGTCGACACCTGGGCGGCAACGGCAGCTGGCGCCTACACGCTCACCGAAAATACGCTCTACACAGTGGAGGCGTTCAACGACTACCTTGATCACCTCAACGACGGCGGCGTGCTCACGATCACGCGATGGGTCATGGACGGCTTGCGACTGGTGTCGCTCGCGCAGGAAGTGTGTGCAGAGCGAGGCTGGTCGGTGACCGATCGCCTGGCGATCGTGCGCCAGGATCAGGTGGCGACGTTCCTGCTGAAAAAAACGCCGTTCACCGTTGCCGAAATAGAGCAGCTACGGCTCGTCTCGGATCGACTCGGGTTCGACGTCCTGTATGCCCCGGCTGCACCGGGCGTCACGGCGGCGAACGTCGAGGATACCTGGATCGACGGGTCGACGACCGGAGACTATGCGCGCCTCATCACGGCGCCACAGCGCGAGCGCTTCTACGACACCTACCGGGCGGATATCCGGCCAACCACCGACGACCGGCCGTTCTTCTTTCATACGACGAAGTTGTCGAACCAGTTTGACGTTGCGTTCGGGCGGCAAATGCTGTTCGGAAACGGGCTCAGCGCGCTGATGACGCTGCTTGCGATCTCGACCATCCTCGTCGCGCTGTTTGTGATCGGGCCGCTGATGCTCGCCGATCGAGGGCAGCCGCGGCCCCGCGGCTGGCTGGCGTGGCTGGTCTACTTCGGTGCGCTCGGGGCCGGCTTCATGCTGATCGAGGTGTCGGTGCTGCAGCGGTTCGTTCTGCTGCTCGGGCATCCGGTCTACTCGTTGACCGTGACGCTGTTTTCACTGCTCCTCGGCACCGGCCTCGGCGCGGCATGGAGCCGCCGCTTCAACGTTCAGTCGCTCCGTCGCACCGGGTCCATCGCCGTCGTCACGGTCGCCCTCGTCGCGGTCGCAGTGATCGTGGTGGCGACGCCGATTGTGGCCTGGGCGATTCCGTTCTCGCGAAGCGCACGAATGCTGGTCGCGGTCGCGCTGCTGGTCCCGATGGGGGTCGCTCTCGGAATTCCGATGCCGACCGGTCTGCGAATCCTCAGCGCGCGGGCTCCCCAGATGGTTCCCTGGGCGTGGGGCATGAACGGGGCCTTTTCCGTGTTCGGCGCCACCCTGGCGATCTTCATCGCGATGAACTGGGGCTTCCGTGTGGCACTCCTGACGGCCGCTTTGACCTACCTCTTCGGCTTGACTGCCCTGCTGGCGGCCACGCAACCTCAAGAATCATAAGAG
This sequence comes from Vicinamibacterales bacterium, assembly GCA_036497895.1. Lineage (GTDB taxonomy): Bacteria > Acidobacteriota > Vicinamibacteria > Vicinamibacterales > CAVVIG01 > CAVQFC01. Next base: position 19,030 of record DASXIR010000175.1, read on the forward strand.
CTTAGCCAGCCTGGAACGATGAACGTCGTTCCCGCGTCTAACGACGTTAAGCAGGTGAACACTGTTCACCGATAATAGAACGGGCGGCCGATTGAGGCTTTGCCCACTTTTCCGGGTATCCATGGGCATCAAAGAACGACACGAACGAGACCGCGAGGCAGTCAGCCGGGCGATTCTCGACGCGGCGCGCGAGCTCTTCGTTACAGAGGGTTTCCACAACGTCTCGATCCGGAAGATCGCCGAACGGATCGAGTACAGCCCCGCCGCCATTTACGGCTATTTCCCGAGCAAGGACGACATCTTCTACGCGCTCGCGGAAGAGGGCTTCCGCCTGCTCGGCGATCCCGCCGCCATCCGCGAGGATGGCCGCGTCAAGAACGCGACGCCGGTCGAACGGATTCGGGCTGCTTTCCTCCGGATGTACCAGTTCAGCCGCGAACAGCCGCAATACTTCGCGCTGATGTTCGTCGATCGATCGGTGCCGCGCATCAGCAAGGAGTACGAGCGTTTCTCTTTCGCGCGCGAAATAAAACAGACACTAGTCGATGATGTCCGCGCCTGCATCGCGGCCGGCGAACTACCCGCCACGCTCAACCCCGTCGTCGCGATCAGGACGCTGATGGTCGGCCTGCTCGGCGTCGCCGTCCTGCACCTTTCGGACCGGCTTGGTCCCGACGAGAATCCTGACTTGCTGGCAGCCGACGTCCTTGATCTGACCCTCGCCGGCCTTCGCTCCGGCATGCCCCTGCGGTCGCCCGGTACCGACGACTGCCCGATGGAACCTCAATCGATCGCTGATACGCACGCTTCGTAACTCCGAGGAGTTTTTTCATGAATCGCGGACTCGTTCATTCATTTCTTTTTGCCACATCGCTGCTGGCTGTCACTTTCGCAGCGGACGGGTGCAGCAGCGGCGATGCCAAAGGCACAGACCCGGCAACCACGGCACCAGTGGTGTCGGCCGCGCCGGTGGCAGCCATCGAGCAGCCGATCGCCCGTTTTACGCGCGCCACCGGCACGTTGATGGCCGAAGACCAGGCTGACGTTGCTGCCGAAACTGCGGGCCGCGTGGTGTCGGCACCGATCGAGCGAGGCCAGCAAATCGTGCTCGGCGCGGAACTGGTGCGGATCTCGCCGACCGAAACCGATGCCCAGCTCAAGGAAGCGCAGGCCAACGCGGCCCAGCTCGAAGCGCGACTCGGCCTGACGCCGGACGGAGCGTTCGATGTCAACGCGGTTCCTGAAGTGCAGAACGCGAAGGCGTCGTACGAGCTGGCACAAAGCGAGTTCAATCGCATCAAGTCGCTGCTCGACCAGCGTGTGGTGTCGCAGTCGGAATTCGATCAGCGCCGGACGCAGATGGAAGCGTCGCGGCAGACCTATGAGGCGGCGAAAAAC
>DASXIR010000176.1:0-13440 GCA_036497895.1 Vicinamibacterales bacterium
CCAGATCGCCGACATCCTCGGCAGCCAGGGTCTGTACGCCGATGCCCGCGCCCATCTCAAGACGCTGATCGACTTGCGGCTGGGCAAGGGCGATTCGCGTGGCGCGATCCACGCCAAGATCCGGCTCGGCTCGCTCGACCCCGAGGACTACGAGAGCCGTCTGACCGCCGCCGCCGCCCGCATCGAGCTGGGCGATGTCGGTGGCGCGATGAACGACTACAAGAAGATCTCGAAAGAGCTCGCCGGCAAAGGGCGTCAGGACGAGGCCGTCGCAGTGCTGCGCGACGCCGCCAAGCTGAATCCCAACGATGAGGACGTTCGCGAGCGCCTGTTCGACGTCTACTTCACGCAAGGCGACATGACCCGGGCGCGCGAATGCGCCGCGACCGTCGAGCAGTTCCGCCGCGTCGCCGCCGCTCTCGAAGCGGACGGCCAGCCCGACGAAGCCCTCGGCACGCTGCGCCATGCCGCGTCGCTGCACGATTACGACAACGACCTCAAGGCGCAGCTCGCCCGTGCGTTCATCGCCCGCAACAACCTCGCGATGGCAGCGGAATACCTGACCATCGAGACCGCCGGCGACGACCCCGGCCTGCTGATGACGGTCGCCGACATCCAGCTCCGGGCCGACAAGGTCGACGAGGGCATGACCCTGCTGCGGCGGCTGCTCGAGGAGGACTCGAAGCGCCGGGAGTCGATTACGCTGCTTGGCTGGTCGGTGGCCGAGCAGAAGCCCGACGCCGGTTTCCAGGTCATGGAACTGGTCGCCGACAGCGCGGTCGCGCAGCAGGAGTGGCACGAGGCGATCGCCGCACTCCAGGAATTCGTCACGCGGGTGCCGAACCACACGCCGGCGCTGATGCGCCTGGTCGAAATCTGTGTGGACGGGGGTCTCGAGGCGGCGATGTACAGCGCCCAGGCGCAGCTGGCCGACGCCTACATCGCGGTCGGCGCCGCCAACGAAGCGCGGTTCATCGCTGAGGATCTCGTGGCCCGTGAACCGTGGGAGAAGGCGAACATCGATCGGTTTCGCCGCGCGCTGGTGCTGCTCGGCGAGCCCGACCCGGACGGTCTGATCGCGGCGCGGCTCAGTGGCGAGTCACCGTTCACCGCGACCGATCTCTCGGCGTTCGGAGGTGGTTCCTTGTTCGGCGATGCGCCTGCGGTCGCCGCACCGGCAATGCAGGAAGAGGCCGACCTCAACGCGCTCCACCTCGACGTCGTCGTCAGCGATCCGTTCTCGTCGACCGAGAGCGACACGCCGCGACGGTCGCGGCCGGAAGAGCAGCGCCATTTCTCACTGAGCGAAAAAGGCATCGACGTCCTGGCCATCCTCGGCCCCGAGCCGGTGGCCGCGCCAGAACCGCCGCCGGCGCCGACCGGTTCTGAAGTGGACATCACGCTGGGCCTCGACTTGAAGCCGATTCCCGCGCCCGCTCCAGCACCGCCGCCCGATCTCGACGGCGTTTTCGGCAGCATGCGGGAAAAGGCCGCACGACGGACCGGCCTCGACGAATCCGAGAAGGAATACAAGCGCGGACTGGCGTTGCGCAAGGCCGGCGACATCGATGGCTGCATTCAGGCGCTCGAGACCGCCTCGCGCGCTCCCAAGCTCCGCTTCGCCACCTCGCGGATGATCGCCAAGCTCTACCGCGATCGCAATCAGCTGCCGCAGGCTATCGAGTGGCTCGAGCGCGCGTCGCAGGCGCCGGCGCCGACCTCCGACGATGCGCATCAGCTGAAGTACGAGATGGCGGAGGCGCTCGAAAAAAACGGCGACGTCGCGCGCGCGCTCGCGGTCTGCACGCAGTTGAAGGCGGAAGCGGGCGACTATCGCGACGTCACGGAACGGATCGATCGGCTGGCCAAGGTGCAAGCAGGATAGCGTGCTGATCCGTCGATTTCTTTACGTGCTGTTTTTCGTGCAAGTCGGGCTCGTCCTTCTGGTTCTTCCCTGGTGGCCGGATTTCTGGGAGCGTAACTACTTCGCTCTGGCGTGGCCTCCGCTGCGCGTCGTGCTGACCAATAATTTTGTTCGCGGCGCCGTATGCGGACTCGGCGTGGTCAATTTGTGCGCTGGGTTCGCGGACCTCGCGCAGTTGTTCGCGGCACGCGAGCCGGAGCACACCGTGCAGGACGGCGTCGGGCAGCCGTGAGCCGTCGATGATTTGCCTGGTCACCGATCGCCGGCGCCTGACGGTCGAACCGTCGGCGGATCAGTGGCGTTCCTGCCTCGTCGAACAGGTGCGATTCGGGGTGGACGCTGGCGTGGACCTGGTGCAGGTGCGCGAGCGTGACCTCGACGCGAAGGAACTGGCAGCCCTGGTCTCGTCTCTGCTCGCGGTGACGCGTGGTTCCCGCACCCGTCTGGTCGTGAACGACAGGCTCGACGTCGCGCTGGCCTGCGGCGCGGACGGCGTGCACCTGCGCGGCGATTCGATCGCCGTCGACGACGCCCGATCGCTGACGCCTGACGGCTTCCTGATCGGCAGGTCGGTCCACAGTGTGGAAGACGCGATCCGCGCGGCGGGCGCCGATTACCTGATCGCGGGTTCGGTTTTTCCCTCAGTTTCGAAACCGCAGTCGACGACCTGGCTTGGCATCGCCGGTCTTCTGGCGATCGTGCGCGCATCCGGGCCGCCGGTTCTGGCGATCGGCGGCATCGATGACACGCGCTTCGACGAGATTGCCGCAACCGGCGCAGCCGGCATCGCCGCCATCGGACTGTTCGTGCGGAACCCGGAGTCGTCTGAATCAGAATCCGGCGGCGCATGTCGAATCATGCCGCTTCAGGATCTGGTGGGACGTGCACGCGCGCGGTTTGACACCGCACTGTCGCGTCCCTAACATAGACTGTTGTCAACCTCTCCATGGCAACAGACCGGACGTCCAGTGGTTTCGGCGCCACGCTTCGCGAGGCACGCGAGCGCCGTGGCGTCTCGCTGCGTGATATCGCCAACGCCACCAAGATCTCGGTCGGCTTTCTCGAAGCGCTCGAGCGCAACGATATCGCCCGCTTGCCGGGTGGCATCTTCAGCCGCTCGTTCGTACGTTCCTACGCCATCGAGGTTGGCCTTGATCCCGACCGCACCATTCTCGAGTTCATCGCCCAGTTCCCCAACGATTCGGTAACCGCCGGCCATCCGGTCTCCGATCAGGTCGAGGACAACGAGGCGCTCGAGAGCGATCGCAAGATGGCCGGCACCCTGATCTGGCTCGTGGTGATCAGTGTTCCGATCGCAGCTGCAGTCCTTTACTACGCGACGGTGGCCAATCAGCAGCGTCAGCAGCCATCCGCGCCGGCGGCGGTCGCCGTCCCTCGACCCGAGACCACGCCCGCGGTGGCGCCGGCGTCGTCCGATCCCGCTGCGCTGACCGAGGCGGCTCCCGCACCCGGGTCGTCTCCCGCGAAATCGCCCTCGTCATCGCCAGCAGCGCCGGCGGCAACTTCGGCGCCGGGTTCAGCAGCGGCTACCGCATCGGCGCCGCCGATCGAGAATCCGACCGATCGTCTTACTGTCTCGCTGACAGCGACCCGGCCATGCTGGGTGTCGGCCACCGTCGACGGCCAGAAGGCGATCGAACGTCTGCTGCAGATCGGCGAGCAGAAAACCGTCGAGGTCCGCCGCGAGCTGGTACTTACGGCGGGCGATGCCTCGGCTATTGTGCTGACTTTCAATGGCGCAAACGCGCGGCCCTTGGGCAAAGCCGGCGAGGTCGTCACCGCGCGCTTCAACCTCGCCAACTTCAAAGACTACCTGCAGGCACGGTGACCGGACCCACTCCGCTTCTCGATTTCTTCAGGAAAGGCGTCGTCGAGAGAGACGTGCGCCTCGAGGCTGCGAGCGGCGTACTCGCGCCGCGTGCCCATGAACAACTCGCGATCCTGATCCTGCTCGTCGAAGACCCCGATCTCGAGGTGCGGACCACGGCGGAGGACACGCTCAACCAGATTCCGCTCGAGACGTTGCAGGTGTTTCTCGGCCGGTCTGACGTGCCCGTCGATCTGCGCGAGTTCTTCGGCGACCGCGGCATCTTCCCGGCGGAGATCCCGCAGATCGAGATCGACATCGATGAACCGCTGCTGGACGCCTCGCCGCCGGAGCCGGACGCAAACGAAGACGAGGACCGGGACACCGCGCTGCAGAAGCTGCAGAAGATGTCGTTCACCGGACGGTTGAAAGCGGCGGTCAAAGGCTCGCGCGAGATGCGCGCGATTCTCATTCACGATTCCAACAAGATGATCGCGGCCGCAGTGCTGTCGAGTCCCAAGGTGTCCGGACCCGAAGCCGAGAGCTTCGCGCGCATGGCGAACGTGTCTGAGGATGTCCTGCGCATCATAGCGAGCAACCGAGCCTGGATGAAGTCCTACGGCTGCCTGCTGGCGCTCGTGAAGAATCCGAAGACGCCGCTCGGGCTGTCGATCAATCTGATGGCGCGGATCGCCGACCGCGATGTCGGCAAGCTCTCCGTTGACCGCAACGTACCAGAACCACTTCGGGTCGCGGCGCGCAAGAAGGTGGTCGCCGCGACCGCCAAGAAGTAACGTTCACTTCCTGGTCTTTTTCTTCCGTCCAGCCCAATCCTTGCGCATCTGGGCCATGCCTTCCATGTAGACGGTGGCCCGCTCGCGTTCCTCTTCCGACGGCATCGACTTCAGCAGGTCCAGCGCCTTGGTCAGGTCCTGTTCGATCGTCTGCTTCGTCGTCTTGAAGTAGAGCCGACGGATTTCGGCGAGTTTGTCGTCGGTGGTGAGCATCCGCAGGTTCACGATGATCTCCGATGGCGGCGCAGCGCGGCGCGGAAGTCGTCGAACGATTTCGTGTTGAGGACATCGGCCGGTTGCAGCCAGGCCCGTCGCGCGGTCAGGACGCCCCAGCGCAGGTAGGCCAGCGCGTGTCGCGAGTGGGCGTCACTCGAGATGACGATCCGGACGCCGCGGCTGTGCGCCAGCCTGGCGTGGACATCGTTCATGTCCAGTCGATGCGCCTGGCTGTTGATTTCCATCGCCATCCCGGTTCGGGCGGCGGCGCCGACGATCGCTTCCATGTCTATAGGGTAGGCATCGCGCTTCAGAAGCATCCGCCCGGTCGGGTGGCCAAGAATGTCCACGTGCCGGTTCTCGATCGCGCGGAGGACTCGATCGGTCATCTCCTGACGGTCCTGGGCGAAGCCAGAGTGCACCGAGGCAACGACGATGTCGAGGGCGGCGAGGCAGTCGTCTGCGAGATCGAGCGAGCCATCGAGCTTGATGTCGCACTCGATTCCGGCGAGCACGCGGATGCCGAGTCCTTCGGCGTCGACTGCGCGGATGCGTGCCGCATGCGCAAGCGCTCGCGTCTCGTCGAGACCGTTGGCCATCGCCAGCGACTGGCTATGGTCGGTTATGGCGATGTATTCCAGTCCCGCCGCCTTCGCGGCCTCAGCCATCGTCCTGATGTCATCCTTGCCGTCGGTCTCGGTCGTGTGCATGTGCAAATCGCCGCGCAGGTCGCGGCGATCGATCAGCTGGGGCAGTGCGTGTGTTTCGGCGGCGTCGATCTCGCCGTGCATCTCGCGCAGTTCCGGCGCGATCCAGTCCAGACCCAACGCGGCATAGACGTCTTCCTCGCGCTCGGAGGCGACGCGAACCTGGTCTTCCGCACGAAACAGCCCGTACTCGTTCAGTTTCAGGCCGCGCGTCATCGCCCGGTCCCGAAGTGCGATGTTGTGCGCTTTGGATCCCGTGAAGTACTGCATGGCCGCGCCTCGGCTCTCGGGTGCGACCAGCCGCAGATCGGCCTGGAATCCGCCCCGGATGAGCACGCTGGACTTGGCATCGCCGTGTCCCAGCACGCGTTCCACGAGCGGATAGTCCACGAAGTCGTCCAACAGCGAGAGCGGCGCGTTCGACGCGAGCAGATCGACGTCGCCGCAGGTTTCGCAGCCGCGTCGCAGACTGCCGACCGCCTCGATCCTGGTATCGGGCGCTTTTTCGAGCAGGTACGAAATCAGCGCGCCCGCTGCCTCCTGGCTCTCCGAGATCAGGTGACGGCCGGCGAACCGCTTCCGTTCGTCGAGGGCCTTGCGCAGCAGACCCTCCTTCTTGGTGCCCATGCCACGTAACGCGCGGATCCGTCCGTCGGTAATGGCACGTTCGAGGTCGTCGAGCGACCCGACGCGCAGTTCCTTATAGAGTGTGGCCACCGTTTTCGGACCCACGCCCTGCAGTCGAAGGACATCGAGGATGGTCGCTGGGAACTCGGCCAGGAGCTCCTGATGGTACGGCGTGGCGCCGGTGTCGGCGATTTCGCGGATGCGCGCGGCCAGATCCTTCCCGATGCCAGGAATCTCACGCAGCCCGGCATCGTTCAGCCTGGACAAATCGTGTGGATGATTCGAGGTGATATCGGCGCCGTTGCGGTACGCGCGGATTTTGAAGGGATTTTCCCCCTTGATCTCGAGCAGATCGGCGATCTCCCGGAGAATCCGCGCAATGGCGGGATTATCCAAGGCGCAGGCCTTCGGTTTCGATCGAATAGTCGAGCAGCCGCGCGCCACCGGCGGCCAGCGCTTCGGCAATGGCGGTCCGGGCGGACGGGGGACCGAAACAGAACAGGCAGCCGCCGCCACCGGCTCCGCACACCTTGGCGGCCGTAGCGCCGGCGGCCGTGGCGCGCGCGATGAGATCATCGATGACCGCCGTGGTGACCCCCGGCGCCAAACGCTTGCGGTTGTCCCATTCGATGGCGATTTGCCGTGCGACTTCGTCCCAATCGCCGCTCTCGAGCGCCGAGCGCATCGCCACCGCCGTGTCGCGAATGCGCTCGAAGCAATCGAAGATGTGAGCGTCGCCGTCGGTGTGGCGCTTGGTGATGTCCCAGTTGTTGGTCCCGGAGTTTCGGGGTGCACCGGTATAAGCCAGAACGATCCGGCGTTCGAGCTCAACCGGATCGACGTCGATCCCGACCCGCCGGATGCCGGTGACGCCGAGTTCGATGGCGGCAACGCCGCCGTAGAGGGCCGGGCGGTAATCCTGAACGCCGGTCGGGACCCGAATGGTTTGACATTCGACGTTCATCGCGACCTGCAGGAGATGGTCCGGGTCGGATGAAGCGCCGGTGAAGCGGGCCAAGGCACCACACACGGCGATCGTGAGCGCCGAGGAACCGGCGATGCCCGCTCCCGCAGGCGACTCGCCCCGGGTGGTGAGCGTCGCGTCCTTCAGTCTGTAGTGTCTGGCCAGGAGTGCGAGAAGGGGCAGCTCACCGTCGCCGTTCAATTCGGACCAGTCGGCCGCGCTCGCTACGCGATTGGTGTCGAGCGATCGCAGCTCGAGGCCGCCGCTGTCCCGGTGCGTCACCTCCACGTGCGCCCGCAGGCTGATGGCGGCGTTGAGGGTCGAGGCGCCCTCGTGAAAGAGGTAGAGCGGCCAGATGTCAATGGTGCCGCCGGCAAGGTCGATGCGGGTCGGAGCCGAGGTGGTGATCCGGGTCACTAGTCGCGGATTATAACTGGTCGGTCGCTGTAGAATCGTGGACGCGATGTCGCCAGCCGCACTGCGCCGCCAGATCGGACAACTCCTCATCGCCGGATTCAACGGTCATTCGATTCCAGCCGAGCTCCGCGAACTCGCCAGAGAGTTTGGACTCGGCGGCGTCATCCTCTTTGCCCGCAACGTCGCGGAACCGGAGCAGGTCGCCGAACTGGCGTTCGAAGCGTCGCGCCTGGTGCCTGACCTGCCACTCTGGGTGTCGGTCGATCAGGAGGGCGGACGTGTGGCCCGTCTGAAGTCGCCGTTCACCGAATGGCCGCCGATGGCGACCATTGGCCGCAGCGGCGACGTCGACCTCGCGGATCGCTTTGCGCGCGCTCTCGCGGCGGAACTGAAGGCGGTCGGCATCACGCTCGACTATGCGCCGGTGCTCGACATCCACACCAACCCGGACAATCCGGTCATCGGTGACCGCGCGCTCGCCAGCAAGGCTGAGGACGTGGCCAGGCTCGGCGCCGCGATCGTGCGAGGCCTCCAGAGCGAGGGGCTCGCCGCCTGCGGTAAGCACTTCCCTGGGCACGGCGACACCGCCACCGACTCACATCTCGAACTGCCGCTAGTCGAGCATCCTCCGGACCGTCTGCGTGCCATCGAGTTCGTGCCGTTCAAGGCCGCGATCGAGGCACACGTCGCGACCATCATGACCGCACACGTGTTCGTTCCATCGCTCGACGAAACCTGGCCCGCAACGCTGTCGCACCATATCGTGACCGACCTCCTGCGCCGCGAGCTGGGATACGACGGCGTGATCCTGAGTGACGACCTGGAGATGAAGGCCATCGCCGCGGAGTACGACGTGGCCGCGTCGGCCGTCCTGGCGATTCGGGCGGGCTGCGACGGCGTCCTGATCTGCAGCGGCGACCATGACACCCAGGCCGCTGCTCTCGAGGCGCTCGTCCATGCGGTCGAAGATGAACGGCTGTCACTCACGCAGGTGGAAGATTCGCTGAAGCGCCATCGCCGGGCCAAAGAGCGATTTCTCGCGGCTCCAGTCGCATCGCGGCCGCCGCTTGCTTCCGCGTTTCGCTCGACGCTGGGCCGGGACGAACATCGGGCGATCGCCGACGAGATGGCGCGCTTTCTGTGATGTTGAAGCCTCGGGCGCTGGCACCAGGTGATCGGCTCGCCATCGTCGCTCCCGCCAGCCCGTTCACCCGTGAAGAATTCGATCAGGGCCTTGCCGAGATCAGGCGGCTCGGCTTCGTGCCGGTCTACGACGATTCCGTGTTCGCTCGCCGACGCTACGTGGCTGGCGCCCCTGAAATTCGTGCGGCGGCGATTCACGACGCGTGGCGCGATCCTGGAGTTGCCGGCGTCATTGCGGTTCGCGGCGGCTACGGCAGCGCGCAAGTGCTGCCGCTTCTCGATCGCGAGCTGGCACGTCGTACTGGCAAGCCGTTCATCGGCTATAGCGATCTGACGTCTCTGCTGACATGGCTCACGCTTGGCTGCGAGTTGATAGCGTTTCACGGCCCGATGCTGGCTGGGCGCCTCGGCCGCGGGCCCGACGGCTACGATCAGGCGTCGTTCCTGAAGGCACTGTGCGATCGAACGCCGATGGGCGAGCTGGCCTGCTCCGGCGTCGAAAGCCTGCGACCGGGCGAGGTGAGCGGCATGCTGTTGGGCGGCACCCTCACCCAGCTTCTGGCGTCGCTCTCGACACCGTTTGCTTTCGCTCCACCTGCGGGATATGTGCTGTTCCTCGACGAAGTCGGCGAGCGGCCGTATCGCCTCGATCGGATGGTCACGCAGCTGCGCCAAACCGGTTTGCTCGCGCGCGCCGCTGCCATCGTCATCGGTGAGCTTCCAAAATGCGACGAGCCTTCCGGGGACCCGACGGCCCGGGCGGTGATGGCGGATCTGTTCCACGATTTTCCCGGCCCGGTCGTGATCGGCTTTCCCTCGGGGCACACCATCGGCGCTGCCACGACTTTGCCGTTCGGCGTGCGCTGCCGCGTCATCGCGGACCAGCGGCCGCGCCTCGTAATCGAGGAGGCGGCGGTTGCCTAGGTTGCACACTGGTGCTTGGGGCTTGGGGCTTGGGACTTGGTCCGTTCCTGGTCCCAGGTCCGTCCTTAGTCGTTGGTCCCTGGTCCACATCACGACGTCAGAACCGGAGATGGACGAAGCGCTAAGAACCGACCAAATACGACGAACGGACTCAGGACCATGGACGGACCAAGGACCAGGAACGGACTTAGGACGAGGGACGGACCAAGTCCTTGCTACGGACCAAGCCCCAAGCCCCAAGCCCGAAGGACCTTCGTGAGCATCCACCTGATCGGCGTGTGCGGGACCGCGATGGCGACGCTGGCGGCGATGTTGAAGCGCAAGGGCTTCGACGTCCGCGGCTCGGATCAGGACGTCTACCCGCCGATGAGCGACTTTCTTGCCTCCGAGGGTATTCCGGCGTTTGCGGGCTACGCGACCGAGCACATCACCTCGGACTTGAGCTTGGTCATCATCGGCAATGCCATCTCCAGGGGTAACCCGGAGCTCGAGGAAGTGCTGGACCGCAAGATCCGCTATTGCTCGCTGCCTGAAGCCATCCGCGAGCATTTTCTCTGGGGGGCGCGGTCGATCGTCATCGCCGGCACCCACGGGAAGACCACCACCACGTCGCTCACCGGCTGGCTGTTGACACACGGCGGCGTGGACCCAAGCGTCCTGGTTGGCGGCATCGCCAGGAATTTCGGTGAGCACGGTTCCAGCTATCGTCTGGGGCAGGGTCGTGACTTCGTCATCGAAGGCGACGAGTACGACAGCGCGTTCTTCGACAAGACGGCGAAATTCTTGAAGTACTTGCCCGACATCGCCGTGATCAACAACGTCGAGTTCGATCACGCAGACATTTATTCCGACTTCGACGCGGTCATGCTCGCCTTCCGGCGCCTCGTTCGTCTGGTCCCCCGAAAGGGACTATTGCTGGGCGGCATCGATAGTCCCGGTGCGCGCACCGCCGTCGCGCAGGCAATGTCGCGTGTGGAAACGTTCGGCCTGTCCGATGATGCCGATTGGCAGGCGCACGATCTGCAGCCGGCGGAGGCGATGACCCGCTTCAGCGTGCGCCGCGGCGGCGCGCCATTCGGCGTATTCGACTTGCCATTGGTCGGCGCGTACAACGTTCGCAACGCCCTCGCGGCGATCGCTGTTGCCACGGAAGTCGGGATTGGTGTCGATCGGATCGCGGACGGCTTGCGGGCCTTCGCCGGCGTCAAACGGCGCCTCGAAATCGTCGGCATTGTGGACGGCGTGACGGTGTACGACGACTTTGCCCATCATCCGACGGCCGTCGCGGAAACGCTGATCGGGCTGCGCGCGTCGAATCCCGACGCCAGAATCTGGGCCGTGTTCGAACCGCGATCGGCTTCGTCATGCCGCCGTGTCTTTCAGAGCGATTTCGCCAGGGCATTTGGCGGCGCCAACGAGGTCATCTTCGCTCCAGTGTTTCGTTCGAGCCTGCCGGAGCCTGAACGGTTGTCCACCTCCGAACTCGTTCACGACCTTGGCTGTGCCGGCGTGCACGCGCGCGAAGCAGCGTCGGTGGACGACATCCTCGCCACGATTGTCCGCGAGCATCGTCCGGGCGATTTGGTGGTGTTGATGTCCAATGGCGGATTCGGCGGCATCCATCAGAAGCTGCTGCAGGCGCTGGCGTGACGCCGTATCGAATCGTTGCGGCGGGCGATTCGGTGATCGTGGTCGAATTCGAGGAGCGGATCGATCCGATCGTCAACGACCGGACGATTGCCTGTGCCGGCGCATTGCAACGGGCCGCCATTTCAGGCGTTCGCGACGTCGTTCCAACCTACCGGTCGGTGGCGATTTACTTCGATCCGCTGAGAACCAACGGAGCGGCGCTCATGGCGCGAGCCGAAGTCGTCGCTCGGGCGGTGTCGTCGCGGTCGTCCGACTCTCCTGAAGCGATTCGATCGCCGGCCGCGCCGTCGCCGACTGTACGTATCCCGGTCTGCTATGGCGACGAACTGGGACCGGATCTCGCGGATCTGGCGGCGTTCGCGCACATGGACGAGACCGAAGTGGTTCGCACGCACGTGGCTTCGACTTATCGGGTGTTCATGGTCGGCTTCGTTCCAGGCTTTGCATACCTGGGAGTTGTCGATGAGCGGATCGCGATGCCGCGTCGCGCGTCACCGCGGCTGCGCGTGCCTGCCGGCTCGGTAGCAGTGGGCGGCGTTCAGACCGGCGTGTATCCGATGGAGACCCCGGGCGGGTGGCAGGTGATTGGCCGCACGCCGGTCAAGCCGTTCGATCCAGGGCGTGCCGATCCGTTCCTGATGAAGGCCGGCGACGCGGTTGAGTTCTATCCGATCGAGCGCGGGGAGTTCGACACGTGGGCGAACTGAGCCATGAACACGGCGCGGCCACCGCTTCGCTGCGGGTGATCAAGCCGGGAATGCAGACGACGGTCCAGGACGAGGGGCGATGGGGATGGCAGGCGAGCGGCGTGCCGGTCGCCGGCCCCATGGACCTGGTGTCGCATCGTACGGCCAATGCGTTGGCCGGCAATCCCCGTGACGCGGCCACGCTCGAGGTCACGCTGCTTGGACCGGAGATCGAATTCGAAGACGACCGCTTCGTCGCGGTTGCCGGGGCAGATTTCGAGATCACGGTCGATGGGAAGGCGGCTCCGATGCACTGCGGCTTTGCGGTGTCGTCTGGTGCGCGCCTGCGCTTCGGCCGGCGTCGTCTCGGCGCGCGAGCGTACATTGCGGTGGCCGGCGGCATCGCGGTAGAGCCGCTGCTCGGGAGCCGCTCGACCCATCTGGTCAGCGGGATGGGCGGCCTCGAAGGACGCTCGCTCAGGAGCGGCGACCGGCTTCCGCTCGGCGCGCAAACGCCTCGTCTCCAGCCATCGCCTTCAGCCGCACAACCGATCGTCCCGCTGCCTGACCGGCATGCGCTGGTGCGCGTGCTGGCCGGCCCGCAAACGGAACACTTCGCGCCTGACGCGCTCGATGTCCTTCAATCCGCACCATTCGTGGTCGGACAGGATTCAAATCGCATGGGTTTTCGGCTCGACGGCCCACGCCTGACGCACGCGCGTGGCGCGGACATCATCTCGGACGCCACCGCGCTCGGGTCGCTCCAGGTGCCGGCGTCCGGACAACCGATTCTGTTGATGGCCGACCGCCAGACCACGGGCGGCTATCCGAAGCTGGCCACGGTTATCTCCGCGGACATTCCGCTCGCGGGACAGCTGGTGCCGTCCGACCGCGTGTCCTTTGTCGTGTGTACTCCACGCGCGGCGATGGTGGCACTGATCGCCCAGGAACAGATGCTGATGGCGATCGAGGCGGGGCGGTCGTGAGCAACGTCGCGGCTGAACTGCAGGCCGCGTTCGGAACGGACCGCCTCAAGGCCAACGTCCAGCTCGCGCCGTTCACGACGTTTCGAGTTGGTGGGCCGGCGGAGTGGTTGATAGAGATCCGCGACAGCTTCGAGATGGTGACCGCGCTTCGCGTCGCTGACAGGCTGGGGCTCCCGGTGACGATCCTCGGCGGCGGCTCGAACGTGCTGATCGCCGACGCCGGCGTTCGCGGGCTGGTGATTCGCCCGCGCGGTGGAGAGGTGCGCCTGGTCGCAGCCGACCAGGTGGAGGTGGATGCGGCCGTCACCATCAACGGGTTGGTGCGATGGACCATCAATCATGGGTGCGCCGGCCTCGAGGCGTGGGCCGGCACACCCGGAACCGTCGGCGGCGCCATCTTCGGCAACGCGCATTTTGGCGGACGCTCGATCGGCGAGCTGGTCGATCGGGTACGGGTCGCGACGCGCGCAGGCGCGACCGAGGATCGCCCGGCGGATGAAATGGGATTCGGATACGATCGCAGCCGGTTGCAGACCAGCGGCGAAATCCTGCTCTCGGCGGTCTTCCGTGTGGC
>DASXIR010000177.1:0-4677 GCA_036497895.1 Vicinamibacterales bacterium
CGGGGGACGCTGGTTCACGCCGCCGACCTGGAGTCTCTTCAAGAACCTGCTGACGCTGCATCCGCTCGGCGGCTGCCAGATGGGTGGCTCGGCCGACACTGGCGTCGTTGATCATCTCGGCCAGGTGTTCGGGTATCCGAAGCTGATTGTTGCCGATGGCGCCATCGTGCCGACCTCCACCGGACGCAATCCATCGCACACCATCGCGGCGCTCGCCGAGCGCATCGCCGCACTCATCGCGTAGAAGCCAGACAGGAGCATCTCGATGGCGGACAACCCCGACAAGCCGGCGACCTCCGGCACGGGACACACGGGCCTGCAGGACCTGTTCACGTATCCGTTGATGTCGGCGATCACCGAACGTCGGACGAGGCGAGTGGCGCGTGGCACCTCGATCGTCTCCGGCCCGATCAGCCATATCAGCACCAACGCGCCGGCGCCGCTATCGCCGCTCGAAGAAGCCGTCCTCGTGGTCTCGACCGGCCTGACCGGAAGCGTCACGATGCACGACGTCCCCGCCCTCAACAACGACGGCAGCAGCCGCTTCGGCGCACCGCTGATCAACATCATCTCGAGGTCGGCCAGCAGCATCGACAACGCGCAGGCGGTGTCGTTCTTCATGATCAACGACGAAGGGACGTGGCTGATCAAGCAGCTGCGCAACGAGGAGGCGCTGACCTTGCTCAGTCAGTTCCCGCCGAAGTGGGAGGACTGGTCCGAGCAGAACTGGACCACCGCGGCCGCCGCCGTCAAACACCGGCTCTACCCGGAGCGGCTGGATTTTCCGCGGCGCTGGCCCTACTACTTCATCTGGAACCGGCAGATTTCCAACCGGCCCGGCACCACAATCATGCTGCCGATCGTGGACCTCACGCGACAGATGATCAACGTGTTCCTGAGCCTGCTCTCGGAGGAAGACGGTCAGCGGCCGCTGTTCATCGACGACTGGAGCCGGTTCAAGCCGAAGAGCCTGCTCGACTGGGGCGCCTGGCTGGGTAGTCTGCTCGGGTTCATTCCCAAAATCTCCTACCAGATCATCGGCGGCGCCAGCCGAGCCCGCGGCGACTGGCTCAATCACGACTACCCCGCTCCGATCGGTTACGCCAACACCTTGCGGACCGACTACGAGGCGTTTTTCCAGCTGCAGAACCTGATGCTGATCGGGCAGGGGATGGGTCTGGGCGGCTGGATTCACGCGGCGGTCGGCGCGCCGTATGTGTTCGAGCGCGACCCTGCCAACGGCAAGTTCGGCATCGAATTCAGGATGCAGCAACCGAAGACGTGGCGGCGCTGGCCGCCGCTGCCGACGACGCAGCCCAATCCGATCGGCATCGACGGGGTGCTGGAGTCCCTGACACCGCCGTACGTCAAGTCGATGGACGAAGCGGTCGACCGTGTCATTGAGGAAAAATACGGACCGGCCGGAACCTACGGCGACAATCGCATCTTCGATCGTGCGTATCAGAAAGGCGAGTACGGCGATGCCTACCTGAAGATGGCGGCGAAGCGGCCATCGCAGCAGGTCGTGGACTATGCGAAGGAAATCTGTAACTACATCTTCGACACCTACGGGCGGTTTCCTGCGCACGTGAATGCGTTTCACCTGCCGGGCGTCTGGCTCCAGTTCTCACACCTCGAGCTGGAGTTCTACGAAAAATACTTCCAGGCCGATCTCTATCACCGCCAGGCGCGGCACCACGAGATGTGGGAGGAACGCTAGAGCCTTCTGTGGTTCCTCGTCCGCTCCTGCCTACGGCTGCGACGTCGTCATCGTGACGACCCGTTTCTCGGCCGCGACCGCGGCCGCCACTTCCGCCAGCAGCTTCTGCGCGTCGTAGACGATCCCGTCCTTGATCGTGTACTTCACGCCGCCGACCTTCTCCTGCTTGTTGGTCTGCGGGTTGAGGCGCATGTGCCCGGTTCCGTAGAGCACCTTCAGGTTGCTCAGCGGGTTCTCGGGAACGATCACCAGGTCGGCGAGCATGCCCGTCCTCACGATGCCCATCGGCGCGGCTTCGCCCTTCGGCTCGTACAGCGTCCTGGCTCCCCACATCGTCGCCGAGCGGATGATTTCGAGTGGCGAGAACCCCGCCTCTCGCATCAACTCGAGCTCCTCGATGTAGGCGAAGCCGTAGGTCTTCCAGATGAAGCCGGAGTCAGTGCCGACGGTGACGCGACCGCCCATGTTCTTGTAGTCGTTGATGAGGCGCATGTAGCGCTGGTAGAAGTTCTTCCAGGCCACTTCGTTCTCGGTCGTCCAGTCGTAGAAGTAGGAGCCGTGGTTGTCGCGCGTGCTCTGGAAGTAGTTCCACAGCTGCGGCATCGTGTAGATGGGATGCCAGTCGGCGTTGCGCGCGCGCATCACGTCCCGCGACGCGGCGTAGATGTTGAACGTCGGATCGAAGGTGACGTGGTTCGCCTTCTGGTGCTCGAGGTATTCAATCCACTGCGGCGAGCCCGGCTCGTAGGTCTGATCCCAGATGCGGGCGATGTCGCCGAAGCGATCCTGCTCGTTGTTGTAGTCGTAGCCGATCGGAAAGTCCTGAATCGTCTTGTTCTTCAGGAGCGATTCCATGTGGCCGTAATAGTGGGTGACGGTGTCGAGGTGGGCGTCACCAGCCTGGCGCGCGTTGAACATCGCGACGTTGTTCTGCGACAAGTGGGCGACGGTGCCCATCTTGTTCTTGTGCGCTTCGTCGATCGCGGCGGTGTCGATTTCCGGCGTTTCGTCGCCGCGGTTGTAGAACTTGATGCCGTCGATATTGTTGGCAGCGGCCCAGCGGACGTACTCACGCGCTTTCTCTGGCGTCCTGACCGGCCCCTCCGACCAGCCCGAGCCGAGCGTCTGGTAGTTGAAGATGCGTGGCGCGACGATCTCGTTTTTCGCCGAGCGATCCTTTTCCGAGCTGCTGGTCGCGGCCGACGACAGCGACACGCCGCGAACGGTCGTGACGCCGTGCGCAAGCCACAATTTATAGGAATAGCTCAGATCCGGCGCCTTGTCCTTGCCGGCGCCGTGCACGTGCATGTCCACGAAGCCGGGCATCACGAACATGCCCTTGCCGTCGATCTCGTAGTCGGCGTCGCGCGGTTCGCGATTCGCCTGCTGAGGCAGGCCCGGCCATCCGGCCTGACGGATGGACGTTATCCGGTTACCTTCGATGACAATGTCCATCGGGCTGAGCGGCGGCCCACCGGTCCCGTCGATCAGCGTGACTCCGCGGATCACCATCTTCTTGAAGGGACCGACGCCGTCACCCTGCTTGCGCGCCGGGGCGGCGCTGTCGCCGGAATTGCCGCCGCGCCCCTGGCGAGCGGCCTGCGTCGCCGGCGTCTGCGCGCGTCCCTGCGCGAGCGAGGTCTGACTGTAAACGGCGGTCATCGCCATCGTGGTGACGATGACCGCGGCGGTCGAGAGTAGTGCTGTTGCTTTTGGGCTCATGAGAATTCCTCGCGGTGTATGAAGAGCACTCACTTTACCGCCTCACTCGCCCGCGTGCCACTACCGTCCGCGGGCGGGCGCTGCCGCCGCGTCTGCCGCCGGTGCGTTGCCGCGCCCGCCACCGAGTCCCGGCGTCGGCACGCTGGTCGGCGGCTGCCGCAGCAGGAGCGGATACACCCATCCGGCCGGCAGCACGCGATCGGGATCCGGGCGATAGCTCAGATACTCGATGTGATCGGTCACACCGCTCCATCCGTGCGCCACCTTGTTCGGGATGATGATGATGTCGCCGGGCCCGACGCGACGGCTGAACGCGCCCGGACCCGCAACGCCGCTGCCGCTCGGACCATTCATCGTGTTCGGCACACCGCCGCCTGTACGCTGATTCAGGATCACACCACCGGTCGTCAGGATGCCCGAGCCGGAAGTGATGTAGTAAATCTCCGGCGTGTAGTCGTGCCACAACACCGGCACCGGATCGCCAGGCTTTTCATTGGTCGGACCGCGGTGGATGATGCCGACGCCGAGGTTGTATTTCCCCATGTCCACGACCCGCAACTGCCGATCGGGCGGATTGGCCGGCGCGTTCTTCAGCACGTAGTCGATGTCGGCCTTGGTGATGTCGAACGCGTAGTTCGGCGCGTCGCCGGTCTGAATCTTGGCTGCGGGAGGCGGAAACGTCGCCTGCGCACCCGGCGCCTGCGCACCCGAGACTGCACCGTAGGCTGCGACAACGGCGAGCGCCATCGCCACGGTGATCAATTTCTCTCTCATGCTGGCCTCCTGAGCTGTTGGATGAAGACTGCCGTGGGAGTTATACACCCGATGAGCAGGCACGGCCGAGCCGGTTCTCGAGCGCGGGCGAGCCGAGCACTGTGCATTGCAACAGCGGCCGTGGCGCAATGCTTTATGCAAGACTTCGATCTTCACGTTTCCTTAACATCGGAGGACGCGCCGCATGAGCTCGGTCTTGGATTCCAGTCAACCCGCGGCACTGAAAACCGGGAGCACGGGCCACCCGAACGGCGCGCTGATCGTTCTGACCGCACCGCTGACGGAAACGATCGATCACGCCGGCTATTTCATTCAAATGAGCATGGCGTCGCTGCCGATCTGGCTCGAAGGCATCCTCAATCGCAAATATCCGAACTGGCGCAATCTCGAATACAGCGACGACGGCTCGGCGCGCTACATGCCGGCCGGCCTGCGGGTGCTCGAGGCGGCGCTGCTCCGTC
>DASXIR010000178.1:0-7511 GCA_036497895.1 Vicinamibacterales bacterium
GGCGCCCTCCCGCGACTACCTATCGAGAACGACGGACATGACGGAGAGTGCCCATGAAGTATCTGTGCCTGGTATTCGTTGACGAGAGCAAGCTGAGCGCCCTGTCCCCCGCCGAATCGCAGACACTTGATGACGACAGCCTCGCCTACGACAGGACGCTGAGGGATCATGGCCACCTGCTGGCAGCGCAGGCCCTCGCACCGGTCAGCGCGGGCGCGTTGGTCCGCATCCGGAACAACGAGGTCGTGGTGACGGACGGCCCGTTCGCGGAGACCCACGAGCAGGTGGGCGGCTTCATCCTGATTGACGCCAGGGACCTCAACGAGGCGATCCGGCTGGCCTCCCGGATTCCGGTGATCCGAATGGGCGCCATCGAGGTCAGGCCGATCAAGGAATTAACGTCGCGTGCGATTAAAACGGAGGACTCACAATGACGCCACGATTCCAGCTCCCAGCGCTTATGTTGATCCTCGTCGCCGCGCCCATGTGCTACAACGCTGCCGCAGCGCGATCGGTGCTGCCGCCGTACCTCGAGCGGACCGAAGCGGCGCTGGCCGGGCGGTCGAGACTGGAGATTCGCGACCGCATCAAGGCCGCTCTCGCGGCTCACACGCATCCAGTCCCCGAAACGGCCGCGATGTGCTACATGTTGTCGAGTCGTGGTCACCTTGGTGATGCACCGGGCCATTGGCTTCCGCATGTCATGTTTTTTCGTCCGCACGTGGACGCCGCCGCGCTCGGCGGCAATCGTCCGGGTTCGCCGGTGATCGTCAATCAGGGCGACCCGGAACCGGAGACGGTCATCGTCATACCGGTGGGCCACTGGTCTGACGGCTCGCCGGCTCCCACCGATCACACGATGTGAGCGTTCAAGCGACCGTTGACGAGGTCTATCGCGCGGAATCGCGCCGGGTTCTCGCCACGCTGATTCGCCTCCTCGGCGACTTCGATCTCGCCGAGGAGGCGTTGCACGACGCGTTCGCCGCGGCGCTCAATCAATGGCCGGAGCAGGGTGTGCCCGCGAATCCTCGCGCCTGGCTGGTTTCCGCCGGGCGGTTCAAGGCGATCGATGCCCTGCGGAAGCGCAAGCGGGGCGACGCCGCGGTCGCCGACCTCGCGTGGCGTCTCGAGCACGAAGCCGCGTCATTGGCAGATGCGGACGGTCACGCGATCGAGGACGATCGGCTACGCCTGATCTTCATCTGCTGTCATCCGGCCCTTCCACCCGATGCACAAGTCGCGCTCACCCTCCGCGAAGTGTGCGGTCTGACCACCGAGGAGATCGCAAGAGCGTTTCTGAAGTCCTCCGCCACCATCGCGAAACGCATCGTCCGCGCCAAGGCCCGAATCAGAACTGGACACATCGCCTACGAGGTGCCGGCGCTGAGCGAGTTGTCCGACCGACTCGCGTCCGTGTTGCAGGTCGTGTACCTGATTTTCACCGAGGGTTACTCGGCGTCGTTCGGTCCGTCGCTGACGCGACCGGATCTCTCGCGGGAGGCGATACGGCTGGGGCGTCTGCTGGTTGAGTTGCTGCCAGAGCCGGAGGCGCTGGGGTTGATCGCGCTCATGCTGCTGCAGGAGTCCCGTCGCGTCGCGAGACTGTCGTCCGAAGGCGCAGTGATTCTCCTGACGGATCAGGACCGGTCGCTGTGGAACCAGGAACTGATTCACGAAGGCCGGACGCTGCTCCACCGCGCGCTCGGCTCGCAGCGGTTTGGTTCGTACACGCTCCAGGCCGCCATCGCCGCTGTCCATGCCGACGCTCCCACGGCGGACGCTGTCGACTGGGCGCAGATTGCCGGCCTGTATGACGTCCTTCTGCGCGCCAACCCATCGCCGGTGATCGAATTGAATCGCGCCGTCGCCGTCGCCATGGCCCGGGGCCCACAGGAAGGTCTGGCGCTGATCGAGGCGATTCTCGAGCGCGGCGACCTCGCGGATTACTACCTCGCGCATTCGGCCCGGGCGGACATGTGCCGGCGATTGGGGCGGACGGCCGATGCCATCGCTTCATATCGACGAGCCTTGCAGACGGCCACGCAGGACACCGTCAAACAATTCCTGCGCGGGCGGCTGCGTGAACTGGGAGCCGAGGCCGCCGACGCAGGTTGACACGCGGCGGTATGATATTCCGCGTGAGCTCGTCCCGCTCGATCGGGTCATCGGCCACCGCTCTCCCAGTCAAAGGATTCCATGTCCATCACGATTACCGTCAATGGCGCTGAGCACGCGCTCGATCTCGAGCCGGAGATGCCGCTGCTCTGGGCACTCCGCGAAACCCTCGGCCTGACCGGCACCAAGTTCGGCTGCGGCATTTCCGCCTGCGGCGCCTGCACGGTGCATCTGGATGGCCGTGCGGTCCGCTCGTGCACGCTGCCGATTTCGGCCGCCGACGGCAAGCAGGTCACGACCATCGAAGGACTGGCGCAGACTGACGCCTTGCACAAGGTTCAGCAGGCATGGCTCGCACACCAGGTGCCGCAATGCGGTTACTGTCAATCGGGCATGATCATGGCGGTCGCCGGTCTGCTCGCGCAGATTCCGAAGCCGACCGATGGCGAGATCGACGCCGGCCTCACCAACGTCTGTCGCTGCGGAACGTTTGCGAGGATCCGAGCGGCGATACATGAAGCAGCAGGCGGGAACGCGGTGGCGTCATGAAACCTTCACCAGTCGTCGCCATCAACGAGCGTAAGAACGCCCGGGGTGAAAGCGGTCTCAAGCGCTGGTCGCGGCGCGCCTTCATCGGTGCCGGCACGGTCGCCGGCGGCGGGTTCCTGCTCGGCGTTGCCGGGTTCACGTTCGCACCGGGCCGCCATGGCCTGGTCTCTGCCGATGCCGCGGAGCGCGGTCAGTTGACCACGTGGATCACGATCAGCCCCGACAACAGCGTGACCATCCTGGTTCCGCACTGCGAAATGGGACAAGGAACTCTGACCGCACTCGCGATGATGGCGGCCGAGGAACTCGAGGCCGACTGGTCGCAGGTTCGCGTGCAGGAAGCTCCGGCGCTGGACGCCTATGCGAACGGATACATCGTGCGTGCCGCCGGCGGCAACTACGTGCCGGCGGTGATGGGACGCGGCGTGGATTACGGCGCCTACAAGATCGCGGAGTGGTTCGGCTTCCAGGTCACCGGCGGGTCGACCGCCGTGCGCAGCACGGGGGAGTACGGCATGCGGGTCGCCGGCGCTGCCGCCAAGGAGATGCTTCTGGCCGCCGCTGCGAAGCAGTGGGCGGTGCCTCTGTCCGATTGTGTGGCGAAAGGCTCGCGGGTGAGCCACGCGGCCTCTGGACGCAGCGACACCTTCGGAGCCCTCGCCCATGCGGCCGCTGCTCAACCGGTCCCGACCGCCCCGGCACTCAAGAGCCCGGACCGCTTTACGATCCGCCGGACCTCACCGATGCGGCTCGACATCCCGTCGAAGGTAACGGGGCGCGCCATCTACGCGATCGATTTCGCAACGCCAGGCATGCTTTACGCCGCGATCGACATCGCGCCGGTGTACGGAGGAAAGCTGCTGTCGCTGGATACGACGCCGGCGGACGCGATGGCGGGCGTGAAGAAAGTGGTGAAGCTCGACGAGGCCGTGGCGGTCGTCGCCGACAGCTTCTGGCGCGCGCGCCGGGCGTTGGCGGCGCTGAAGCCGGAGTTCAGCGACGCCGGACACAGTGACGTCTCCACGGCGTCAATTTTCTCGGCGTTCGATCAGGCGCTCGGTGGTGCACCCGAATTGCCGAAGGAAGCTGCCAAAGTCGTCACGGCGGACTATCGCGCGCCGTTTCTCGCCCACGCGACGATGTCGCCGATGGTGTGTACGGCAAAGGTTGAAGGAAACCACGCCGAGGTGTGGACCGGCGTGCAGGATCCGTTGAACGCCCGGTCCGTCGCCGCGAAGGCACTCGGCATTCCGGCCGCGAACGTTCAGGTCACCAATTTTCTGCTCGGCGGCGGCTTCGGCCGCGGACTGCCGTTCAACTTCGACTACGTCGACCTGGGCGTACGCGTGGCCAAAGCGATGTCGCCAATCCCGGTGAAGACGATCTGGAGCCGCGAAAACGATATCCAGCACGACTACTACCGCGGCGCGGCGCTGTCGCGTCACGCGGGCGCGCTCGATGCGAACGGGGTGCCGATTGCCGCTCACTCCAATTACACCGGTGGCGGCAACGGCGAAGCGGTGTTCATGCCGTACGCGATCGCCGCAACGAACGCGAAAGAGAAAAAGGCCGCGCATCCGATCAGGCTCGGGCAATGGCGCTCGGTGCTCAACTCGCAGCACGGCTTCTTCAAGGAGTCGTTCATCGACGAATTGGCGCACGCCGCCGGCAAGGATCCGTTCCAGTTCCGCCGCAGCCTGCTCGGCAACCAGCCGCGCTTCAAGGCGGCGCTCGAGAAGGTCGCGGCATTGTCCAATTGGGATGTGGCGCTGCCACCGGGCGAAGGACGCGGCATCGCCATCTGCGAAAGCTTCGGGACCATCGCCGCCGAAGTCGTGCACGTCGCGGTCTCCCCCGCGGGCCGCCTCAAGGTGCTGAATGTCTATGCGGCGGTGGACTGCGGCGACGTGGTCAACATCGACAGTGCGACCGCGCAGGTCGAGGGCGGCATCATTTTCGCGCTGTCTGCGGCGCTGCTCAGCGAGATCACGATCAAGCAGGGGCGGGTGGTCGAGCGGAACTTCCGCGACTACCAGATGATCCACATCGCTGACGCGCCGACCGTCACCACGGCGTTCATCCGGTCCGATGCGCCGCTCGGCGGGCTCGGCGAGCCGTGTGTGCCGCCGCTGGCGCCGGCGCTGGCCAACGCCATTTACGCCGCGACCAGAATCAGGGTCCGCGAACTGCCGATTAAGAACACCCCGCTGAAAAGCGCCTAGCTCACGAGCGGCGCGACTCGACCGGGATCCACCGGCGGTTCCGGACGCCGACGTATTCGGACTGCGGACGAATGATGCGGTTGGCGCGCTGCTGTTCGGTCGCGTGGGCGATCCATCCCGCGACCCGGCCGATTGCAAACGTGGGCGTAAAGAGAGACACCTCGAGGCCGAGGCCGTGCAGGAGAAGCGCGGTGTAGAACTCGACATTGGTCTGCAGCCGCCGGCCCGGCTTGTATTCCTCGAGCAGGCGCAGCGCCGTGGCCTCCACTGATCGCGCCAGCGTGTAGAGCGACATGTCGCCGGCGCGCGTGAACAGGCGCTCCGCGGCGGCCGCCAGCACGTCGGCTCGCGGATCCCGCACCCTGTAAATGCGGTGACCGAAGCCCATCAGCTTCTCGCCCCGTTCGATCTTCCGCCGCAGGATCGCTTCGGCGCGCGACGCCTCGCCGATCTCGAACACCATGTCGAGCGCCGGCCCCGGCGCACCACCGTGCAGCGGCCCTTTCAGCGCGCCGATCGCGCCGACCACCGCTGAAACCAGATCGGAACCGGTCGAGGTAATCACCCGCGCCGTGAACGTGGACGCGTTGAGGCCGTGATCGACGACAGTGTTGAGGTAGATGGTCAGGGCGCGGACCCGTTCCGGATCAGGCTCCTGACCGTTCAACAGGTACAGGAAGTTGGCGGCGTGCCCGAGATCGCGACGCGGAGGGAGCGGCTCGACGCCGCCTGAGAGCCGAGAGTAGGCGGCGACGATTACCGGGCATTGCGCCGCGATCGCCACGGCGCTGTCGGATACCAGCGAGATCGTGCCGGCGGCGATTCGGAGCGCGTCGATCGGGCTGATGCCGGCGGCGGCACAAACGCGCAACAGCGCCACCGTCGCCGGCGCCAGTTCCCGTTGCGACGCCAGCTCGTCACGGAACGTCCGGAGCTGACGCGCCGATGGCAACGCGCCATGCCAGAGCAGCCACATCGTCTCCTCGAATGTGGCGTGCTCGGCCAACTCAGCGAGGGGAAATCCGCCGATGGTCAATTCGCCGCGCTCGCCGTCGACGTCGCTGAGTCCGGTCGCCGCCGCCACTACGCCCTCGAGTCCCGGCTGGTTCATGAACCCAAACTAGCGCTCGTGTATGATTGTGTCAACATTGATCAGTCAATCAATATGAAGAGCAATTTGCCATGGGTGACAGCCGTGGAGGCGGCTGCGCTGCTGCGGGTGAGCCGCGCCACCTTGTACGCCTATGTGAGTCGCGGGCTGGTCCGGTCGCAGTCCACGCCTGGTCCGGCGCGTCAGCGCGGCTACTCGCGCGAGGACGTGGAACGCCTGCGGCGGCGCACCGAAGAACGCCGCGATCCGGACCGCGCCACCGCCCGGGCGCTGCAGTGGGGCCTGCCGGTCCTGGAATCGTCGATCACCTTGATCGCCGCCGACACGCTCTACTATCGCGGTCACGACGCGCTGGCGCTGGCGCGCTCGCGTTCGTTCCGGGAGGTCGCGTCGCTTATCTGGACCGGCGGTTTCGATCACGCCTTCGCCACAACCGCGGCGCGTCCGACCGTGCAGGAAAGGGCGCTGCTTCGCGACCTTCCGTTCGCCGCGCGTGCCCAGGTGCTCCTGGCGATTGGTGCAGCGCGCGACCCGCATGCAGCCGACCTCCGCGCGCCGCAGGCCGCAGCGTGCGGTTGGCGAATCCTTCACCTGATGACGGCCGCGGCGACGCGGTCGGCTTCCGGCACCGGGAACATCGACCAGCGTCTCGCACGAGCCTGGCGGGTGCCGGCCCGAGCCGTCGACGTGCTCCGCAGCGCCTTGGTCCTGTGTGCCGATCACGAACTCAACGTCTCGTCGTTCGCGGCTCGCTGCGTCGCCTCCGCCGAATCAGATCCCTACGCGGTCGTGACTGCCGGACTCGCGGCCCTCGAAGGACCAAAGCACGGCGGCGCCGGTGCACGGGTGGACTCGATGCTGGAATCGTTGCGCCGAGGCGGCAACCTGCGCCACGCGATCTCGGCACGCCTGCGCCGGGGCGAACCGGTCAGTGGATTCGGGCATCCGCTCTACCCCGCCGGCGATCCCAGGGCGACCATGCTGCTCGAGCTGCTGCGAACACGATATCCACGGTCAGCTGATGTGGGATTTCTTCTCGACGTGGCAGAGGCAGCCGGTTCGGTGATTCGGGAGAAGCCAAACGTCGACTTCGCGCTCGCTGCGGTCGTGCGCGTGCTGCGGCTGCCGCCGGAGGCAGGTCTCGCCCTGTTCGCGATCGGACGGACGGTCGGCTGGATCGGTCACGCGATCGAGCAGTACGCCACCGGTCAGCTAATCCGGCCACGAGCAAAATACGTCGGCGTCGTTCCGGCGCAGTAGACGGCCGCAAGTCCACCAGATCAAGTCTCGTGATCTTCGCGGGTCTTCGTGTGTCGTGGTGAGGACTATGGTGACAAACGCGTCAGCTCTGCGTTGTAACGGGCGACCAGGGACTTGAGCCACTCGACGACCGTACCGCTCGGTGGGTCGATCGGGTGAGATCGCTCAAACCGCGCGATCTCGTCGCGCGCTGCCTGCTTCATGCCCCGCATCGCACGGGTGGCCTCGGCGAGCTGGTCCGGCTCCGCGTCCGG
>DASXIR010000179.1:0-11574 GCA_036497895.1 Vicinamibacterales bacterium
GCATCGGCTGGCACCAGCGAGAGCACGCGGACCGAGGCGGCCGGCATCATGTAGGACTGATCGCGTCCTTGCAATGAGGTGTTCTGACTGACCTTGCTCTGCACCCGGTAGCTCAGTTTCAGCTCCGGCAGCTGCACGTCCTTGCCGAACATGTTTTCGGCGATCAGCCGCAGGCGGTACTCGTATTGGAAGAAGCGGCGATCGTCGGTGCGGAGGTCGGCGCCATGCGCGCCGCCGAGCACTTCGAACGGCGGGAACTGCAGCACCGATGGCTCGAGCCGGGTCTGATCGACGACCACGGTCGCGGCGTCGGTTTCGAGTACCGCGCAGGTCAGCACGACCTGGAAGGTCTGGCCGATGCGGATCGCGCCGGTACTGGTGCGCCACCAGCACTGCAGCGGATCGGTCTGCACCGTCTGCGCCGCCAGCGGCGTGACGGTCGAAGCCAGACAGAGCACCGTCAGCAAGGACGGGAGTAGCGCCGGTCGCACCAATCGCACGTTGAGCACCTTTCCGAAGATCAAGCGGCTTTTCTCAGACGCCGCTCGGCGATGAACTCGCTGAGGGCGATCGCGGTCTGTAGTTCGTCAACGCCGATGCGCAAAACGTCGAGGTCCGACGCCTTCGCCATCCGCGCCACTTCGTCCTGCCACTGCCGCGTGCGCGCCGAGAGCGAGCGCAGCGCGCCGCGCGACATCACGTTCGACTTGCCGGTTTCGACGTCGAAGGCTTCGATCCAGCCCGCCGAAATCGACGGCATTTCGAAGGCGAAGGCGCTGTCCACCAGCACGATGAAGACGTCGTGCATCGCGTTGAGCAGGCTCAGTTCTTTCATCACGTCGCCGGCGTTGTCGAACAGGAAGTCCGAAATCACCGGCACCATCGAGGTCTTCCGCATCATTCCGGCGAGGGTCATGCTGAGGCTCTCAGAAGGCTTGAGCGGCATCAGCCCTTCCTGGAACTGGTATGCATCGAGGCAATGAATCACCTGGTTCTTGCCGACGCGCGGCCGGATCGTCGCCAGGTCCGAGAAGTTGGCGCCGAAGGTGATCAGCCCGAACATGTCCTGAAAGAACACCGCCGACATGCCGATGGTGCCGATGGTGCGGGCGATCGCCGCCGCGATCGGCACGCCGTCGATGCCGCAGCGGGTCGAGAGCGACGCATCGGCGACGGCGTAGACCGTCGCCGTGCTGCGCTGCTCGTAGTCGCGGACCACCATCGGGCTGAAGTTGGTCAGCGAGGACTGCGCCCAGTCGATGTTGGATGTGCGGTCACCGGGCTGCCAGTCGCGCAGGCCGACGAAGTCGAAGCCCGAACCCTGGAACACGCTGCGGTGCTCGCCGATCGTGAAATCCCGCATCCGCCGCATGATCAGGAGCTCGATTTCGCCGAGCTCCGACAGGTTCACGAACGGTTCGACGTCTTTCTCTCTCGTTCTCATCTCGGGGATTCAGACTTCAGGCTTCTCGCTTCACAGTCTACGGAACGGCGACCCGTTCGACCACGTCCGCGATCACCAATTCGGACGTGAGGCCGTGGCTGGCGGCGTGCGGGCCGAGCCAGACGCGGTGGCCGAGGATGTACTGCGCCAGATCCTGGATGTCCTCAGGGAAGACCTCGTCGCGCTTGCGAACGAGGAGCGCCCAGACCTTGGCCAGCCGGCCCCAGCAGATGATTGCACGCGGCGAGGCGCCGAGATCGACGCCGTGCTCGACCAGCTCGGACGGCGATCGGACATTCCAGTCCGTTTCCGGATTGTAGGGACGGGTCGCCGCGACCAGGCGCTGGATGTAGGTGCCGAGCTTGGGGTGCAGATACACGTGCTCCGTGATCGAACTGCGGAGCTCCATGATCCGTTCCTTCGACATCAGCTGATCGAGCCGCACTTTCTTGAAGTCGAAGTGCACGAGCTTGGCTTCTTCTTCCGGCGGCAGGTAGCCGATGTTCACCATGATCGCGAACCGGTCGGTCGCCGCTTCCGACAGCGGAAACGTCCCCTGTCCCAGCTCGACCGGGTTCATCGTCGCGATCGCGAAACTGAACGCCGGCAGCTCGAACGTGGTCTTGCCGACGGTGACCGTCCGATCCTGCAGCGCTTCGAGAAACGCGCTCTGCGACTTGAGCGGGATGCGGTTGATTTCGTCGAGCAGGATGACCTCGGCCTCCGCGAGCGGACCGAACTCGGTCATGAGCTCGCCGGTGGCCGGATTGATCATTTGAAAGCCGACGACTTCGGTCGGCTGCAGGTCGGCGCGTCCCTGGAGGCGCGCGAACCTGGCGTTGCTGATTGCCGCCAGGATCACGCCGAAGAACGTTTTGCCGACGCCGGGCACCCCGCGGAGCAGGAGATTGCCGGCGTTGACCTGACGCTGCTCTTTCTTGTCGTACGAGGTCGGAATCTCCGACATCAGGACGACATTCGCCAGCGCTTTGGCCGTCTCGTAGCCGACAAGCGCTTTTCCGCCTTCAGCAACGATTAATTCGTGGAAACCGATGGCTTGTTCGAGGTCTGGATGCAATGGAAGCGACATCTTACTTGATAGAATACCGATCGATGAACAAAGTGCTGGCGACGGCCGCCGAGGCCGTCGCGCGCATCCCCGACGGCGCGACAATTTTGATGGGCGGTTTCGGGCTGTGCGGCATCCCGGAAACGCTGATCGCGGCCCTGCTCGCGCAGGGGACCAAGGGACTGACCGTCATCAGCAACAATGCCGGCGTGGACGATTTCGGCATCGGCGTCCTGCTGAAATCGCGGCAGGTTCGCAAGATGGTCTCGACCTACGTCGGGGAGAACAAGGAGTTCGAGCGTCAATTCCTCAGCGGCGAGCTGGACGTGGAACTGGTGCCGCAGGGGACGTTCGCGGAGCGGATTCGATCCGCGGGCGCCGGGATCGGCGGGTTTTTCACACCGACCGGTTTTGGGACAATTGTCGCTGAAGGTAAAGAGACGCGGACAATTGACGGCAAGTCGTATGTGTTCGAGCGGCCGCTCCACGCAGATTTCGCCTTCGTGAAGGCGTGGAAAGGCGACCGCGACGGCAATCTCGTCTACCGGAAGACCGCGCGCAATTTCAATCCGGTGATGGCGACCGCGGCCGAGGTGACCATCGCCGAGGTCGAGCAGCTGGTCGAGCCCGGAGAGATCGATCCCGACCACGTCATCACGCCCGGCATCTTCGTTCGCCACATCCTGCAGGGCACCCATTATGTGAAGCGCATCGAGAAGCGCACGACACGATGACGCCGATTATCGATGTCCGCGAACGGATCGTGACCCGCGTCGCGCGTGAGCTGGTTGACGGAGCGTACGTCAATCTCGGCATCGGGATGCCGACGCTCGTGGCCAACCACGTGCCGCCTGGCGTACACATCACCCTGCACTCGGAAAACGGGTTGCTCGGCATCGGGCCGTATCCAACCGAGGCCGAAGTCGATCCGGATCTGATCAACGCCGGCAAGGAGACGGTCACGGAGGCGCCCGGCAGCTCGTACTTCAGCAGCGCCGACTCGTTCGCGATGGTTCGCGGCGGTCACATCGACCTCACCGTGCTCGGTGCCCTGCAGGTGGACGCTGAAGGCAATCTCGCCAACTGGATGATCCCCGGCAAGATGGTCAAGGGCATGGGCGGGGCCATGGACCTGGTCGCCGGCGCCAAGCGGGTGATCGTCGCGATGGAACACACGACCAGGGACGGCGGCCACAAGATTCTGCCGCGCTGCACGCTGCCGTTCACCGGCCTCAAGGTGGTGCACCTCATCGTGACGGAGATGGCGGTGATCGGGGTCACGCCCCGTGGCCTGGTGCTGAAGGAAATCGCTTCGGATACGACGATCGAGAAGGTGCGCGCTGCGACCGGCGCCGAGCTCATCATCGAACAACCGCCCGGCACCTTCTAAATGCCCACGAACGCAGAGGCCGACCGGATGCGCCTGGCCGGCAAAGTCGCGGTCGTGACCGGCGGCGCCTCCGGCTTCGGCGCCGCGATCTGCCGTCGCTTCGCGGCCGAAGGGGCTCGCGTCGTCGTCGTCGATCGCGATGCCGCCGGCGGCGAGCAGACTACCAGGGCCATGGGCGACGCCGCAGTGTTCGTTCGCGCCGATGTGACAGACGAGGCCGACGTCCGATTGATGATCGCGGCGGCGGTCGATCGCTTCGGCCGCCTGGACATCCTCGTCAACAACGCCGGGTTGCCGCAGGCGCCCGAGCCATTCACGTCTACCTCGAGCGAGGCGTTCGACCTGCTGTTCGCGGTCAACGCCAAGGCCATTTTCCTGGCCGCGCAGCACGCCGTGCCGATCATGCGGGCGCAGGGCGGCGGCGTCATTCTGAACACCGTCTCGGTGGCGGCGATCCGCCCACGACCGAACCTGCTCGCCTACAACAGCAGCAAGGGCGCAGCACTGGTGATGAGCAAGTCGATGGCGATCGAGCTCGCGCCGGACCGCATCCGGGTCAACGCCGTGTGCCCCGGCCCGGGCGATACGCCGATGCTGGCGACGTTTGTCGGCGGCGATACGGCGGCGCACAAGTCCGGCTTCCTCTCGACTGTCCCGCTCGGCCGCCTGTGCGCGCCCGAGGACATTGCCAGCACGATGGTCTTCCTGGCATCAGACGAGGCGAGCTTCATCACTGGCGATGTCATCGAAGTCGATGGCGGCCGCTGTATTTGACTGACTGGGACCGCGAAAACACGAAGACACGAAAAAGAACAACTTTCGTGATTTCGTGATTTCGTGGTTGCATTTGTTTTTCAGTGGGGACGACTGTGCCTGACTACCTGAACTACATCGCCGGCAGGGACGTCGCGTCCGCCGACGGCAAGACCTTTACCGCCTTCAATCCGACCACCGGCGGACCCTGGGGAACCTTCGCAGTCGCGGGACCGCACGACGTCGATGCCGCGGTCAAGGCTGCCTCCGCCGCGTTCCGCGAGGGACCGTGGGGCGCGCTCTCGCCGACACGGCGTGGCCGGCTGCTGATGAAGTGGGGCGAGAAGATCGCCGAACACGCCGATCGCATCGCCGCCATCGAGACCGGCCAGAACGGCAAGCTGTTCGCCGAGATGCGGGCGCAGGCGCGCATCGCGCAAGACTGGTTGTATTACTTCGGCGGACTCGCCGACAAGATTGAGGGCACGGTCATCCCGCTCGATCGTCAGAGCATCTTCAACTACACCCTGCGGGAACCACTCGGGGTAGTCGGCGTCATCACGCCGTGGAATTCGCCCACCTTCATCGCCATCATGTCGCTCGCGCCGGCGCTCGCCGCCGGAAACACCATCGTGATGAAGCCATCGGAGATCACGTCAGCGTCCTCGATCGAGCTGGCACGGCTGGCCGAGGACGCCGGTATTCCCACTGGCGTCATCAACGTCGTCACCGGTTTTCGCGAAACCGGGGAGGCGCTCGTCGATCATCCGCAGGTGGCAAAGGTGTCATTTACCGGCAGCGTCGGCGCCGGTCGCGCGATCGCAGCGCGCGCCGGACAGCGGCTGGTGAGCTGCATGCTGGAGTTGGGCGGCAAGAGTCCGAACATCGTGTTCGGCGATGCGAATCTGGATCAGGCTGAAGCCGGCGTGCTGGCAGGCATTTTCGCCGCGGCGGGACAGACCTGCGTCGCCGGCTCGCGCGCCTACATCCATGCGTCCATCTACGAGGCGTTCGTGGACCGTGTGGTGCGCCGCGCCCGGCAGATCACCATCGGCGATCCCATGCTGGCGACGACCCAGATGGGCCCGGTCGCGACCAAGATGCAACTGGAGAAAGACGAGTCGATGGTGCAGCGTGCGGTCAGCGAAGGTGCGTCGGTGTTGTGCGGCGGCGGCCGGCCAGCCCTCGCCGAGTTTCCCGACGGCTATTTTTATCAGCCGACGGTCGTGCACCAGGCCGGGAAGGACAACTTCCTGATGCGAAACGAGGTGTTCGGTCCGGTGCTGGCGGTCACGCCGTTCGCAGACGAGGCCGAAGTGCTGGCGCTCGCCAACGACACGGAATTCGGTCTCGCCGCCGGCGTCTGGACGCGCGACGTCAACCGGGTCCACAAGATCGCCCGCAAACTGGAGGCCGGCACTGTCTGGATTAACACGTATCGCGCGCTCACATTCAACTCGCCGTTCGGCGGATACAAGGCGAGCGGTATCGGACGGCAGAACGGCATCGAAGCGGTCTATCAGTACTTGCAGACCAAGAGCGTATGGTGCGAACTGGGCGACGAGATTCAGGATCCGTTCATCATGAAGGTCTGATTGGCGCCGCTTCGCGATATCCTCATCGCGGGATGACCTCCTCCAACCGCGTCCCGGCCTCGGTCCGCCGGGCCGTCAACATCGCCGACCTGCGACGGCTGGCGAAGCGTCGGCTGCCGGCGCTCGTCTTCGACTACATCGACGGCGGCGCCGACGAGGAAGTGACGCTGCGCGAGAACAGCCGCGCCTTTCATCTGATTCAGTTCCGTCCGCGTCAGTGTGTGGCGGTCCCGACCAGCGATCTGCGCACGACGGTTCTCGGCACGACCTTCGATTTGCCGTTCCTGCTGGCGCCGATCGGTTTCTCACGGATGCTGTATCCGCTTGGCGAAGCACACGCCGCCCGGGCGGCGAATGCCGCCGGCACCGGCTACATCCTCTCGACGTTATCGGGAACGCCGATGGAGGATGTCCGCTCGCACGCGAGCGGCCCGCTCTGGTATCAGTTGTACGTGCCCGGCGGTCGCACGGTCGCCGAAGCCTCGATCGCACGCGCGAAAGCGGCGGGATACCTCGCGCTGGTTGTGACCATCGACACGCCGGTATCCGGCATGCGCGAGCGCGACCACCGCAACGGCATGCGGCCGCTGTTGACGAAGGATTGGCGCGGGAGCCTGCCGCATCTCTGGCAGTTCGCCACCCATCCGCGCTGGGTGATGGGTTATCTCGGCGACGGCGCGCCACTGACGTTTCCGAACGTCCAACTCCCCGGTGTCGGCGCGATGCCGTCGAAAGACGTGGGCGCGATGCTCGAGAACACTGTGATCACATGGGACGACTTCGGTTGGATCCGCGAGGCCTGGAACGGTCCGATTGTCGTCAAAGGCGTGCACACCGGAGACGATGCGCGACGTGCGGTGGATGCGGGAGCGCAAGCGGTGATCGTTTCGAATCACGGCGGCCGTCAGCTCGACGGCGTACCCCCCAGCCTGACCGCGCTGCCCGAAGTGCTCGCAGCGGTCGGCGATCGCGCCGAAGTACTGGTGGATGGTGGCATCAGGCGCGGCGGCGACGTCGTGAAGGCGCTCTGTCTGGGCGCGCGCGCGGTCCTCGTCGGTCGCGCCTATGCGTGGGCGCTCGCCGCGGCCGGCGGTCCCGGCGTCGATCGCGCCATCGAGATCCTCCGCGCCGACATCGTCCGTACTCTTCGGCTGCTCGGCTGTTCGTCAACCGCGAAACTCGACGCGTCGTACCTCGAACAGCCCGGGAAGTAGTCGCTATCGCACGGGTCGCTTTCGGCTTCCGGCATCAGGCCTCGCCGGCGATGCCTTGATTCGCCATGCGCCTGCGATCAGGTCGCTCAGCGCGTCCCGATCCACCTTCGAGAGGTTCACCAGGATCGAGCCGAACCCGTCGTAATGCGGCGTCGTGTAATACGCCGCTTCCCCTGACTCGAGCAGCCGCTCTTTTTCTTCCAGGCTGCACAACAGCACGAGGCCTCCCTCGGCTTCGGTGCGGAGCCGCGCGAAGCCCTTGCCGTCGACCTTGAGTCCGGGCGTTCCATACCACGTCGAGGCTTCGACGTTCGGAAGCTTCTGTGCCATCGCGACAACGTCCGTCCAGCCGATCAATCCGGTCCGCTTTCGCGCAGCAGATACTGCTGGTTTCGAGCGGCGAGCATTGTTTTCCGCAATCCGCGCCTTGACGATGGTTCGGACTAAAGAGGCGGGCAACGGCTTGTCCAGCGGGAAGCGGATCGTGCCCTTGGACACTTGAGCGCCCTTGAGTTTGTCTTTCACCGAGTCGATCACGGCGTAGCTCATCGGAAACAGGCTGCAGTGCGACGCAAAGGCACCGAACGCAACCAGTGCGCGGTCGTACTTGAACGTCGGAATCCCGTAGCTGATGACCTCGGTCGCCTCGGGTGCGGCCGCCCGGATCGCGGTCCGGATTTTCTCCAGCGTGCTGCGGGCCGGTTCCGGCGCCGCCGCCAGATACTCGTCAACCGTCTTCGCGGCCTTTCCTTTCTTCATCGGGCCAGCATACGACGAATTTCACGAGGCCGGTCCGGCGCCGGATGCCGCGTCCTTTAACCGCAACCGTTCAGTTGCATATGTCCGCGAATCGATCAATCATGCAACCAAGAGGTTGCTTATTATGGACACCACCACTGAGACCGACCGCATCGAGAAGACCGTCATCCTCAACGCACCGCGCTCGAAAGTCTGGCAGGCGATCAGCGTCGCCGAGAACTTCGGCTCGTGGTTCGGCGTCCGCCTCGAGGGCGCGTTCAAGCCGGGCACGCCGATCAGCGGCCGGATCACGTATCCGAAATACGAGCATCTGACCATGACGCTCGAGGTCGAGCGCATCGAGCCGGAACACTATTTTTCTTACCGCTGGCATCCGTACGCGATCGACCAGGCGGCCGACTACTCCTCGGAGCCGACGACGCTGGTCGAGTTCCGCCTCGAGGAGGTCAAGAACGGAACGCAACTCACGATCATCGAGTCCGGCTTCGATCGGGTGCCGCTGGCGCGGCGAGCGGAGGCATTCCGCATGAACACCAATGGATGGAGCCAGCAGGCCGTGGCGATCGAGAAATATGTCGCGCAGTCGTAATGCGGCGGCGCTGGCCGAGGACGCCGCACCCGTATTCGCGGCGCTGGGGGAGCCGACCAGGCTGAGGCTGGTCGGTCGCTTGTGCGCTGACGGCCCGTTGTCGATTGCGCGACTCAGCGAAGGTTCGGGCGTCACGCGTCAGGCGGTGACGAAACACCTGCACGCCCTTGGCGACGCCGGCCTGGTCCGTCACGCGCGGCGTGGCCGCGAGCGGATCTGGGAGCTCGAAACCAGGCGCCTCGAGAAAGCGCAACGCTACCTCGAACAGATCGCGAATCAGTGGGACAGTGCGATCGGCCGTCTCAGGGCGTTCGTCGAAGACTCGTAGGGGCGGAGCCTGCGCCGGCCAGTGGAATACTCGTAGGGGCGGAGCTTGCTCCGCCTAGTGCTAATCCCGGAGCGCGACCAGCGGATCGAGACGCGCGGCGCGCCGGGCCGGGATGTAACATGCCAGCGCCGCAACCGATGCCAGCAGCACGGTGGTGGTGGCGAGCGTCAACGGGTCGCGCGCGCCGACGCCGAAGAGCACGCTGGCCAGCAGGCGCGTCAGACCAAGGGCGCCGGCGAGGCCGAGCACGAGGCCGGCGGTCGCCAGGACCATCCCGCGACCGAGGACCAGGCCCAGGATCGATCCCGTCGTTGCGCCAAGCGCCGACCGGATCCCGATTTCCTGCGTGCGTTGGGCGACGTCGTAGGCGATGACGCCGTAGATGCCGATCGCCGACAACAGGAGCGAGAGCATCGCGAAGACGCCAAGCAGGATCGTTCGAAGCTTGTTGGTGGCCGATGACTGGTCTTTGATCTGATTGAGCGTCAGTACATCCGACAGCGGCTGGTCCTTGTTGACCTGGTGCACCGCCTCTGCGATCGACCGCTGCAGCGTTGTCGGATCGACCGCACCGCGGGCGGCGAGGTAGACGGTCGGCGTCGGACTCTGTGCCATCGATACGTACATGACCGGCGACAGGTTGTCGTCGAGGCCGCCGGTCTGCTCGTCGCTGACGACGCCGATGACCTGCCACGGAATCTCAGCGCCAAGCGCCGGCTGCCCCGGAACGATCTCCTGAATCAGGATGCGCCGGCCGATCGGTTCCTGATCGGAAAAGAACCGCCGTGCCATCGTCTGGCTGATCACCATGACCGGGGCGCTGCTCTTGACGTCCCGCTCTGAAAGAACCCGGCCCTTCACCAGTTTGATACCGAGCGTCTGAAAGTACGACGGTGTGACCTGCTTGAAGGCCGCCGAACGGCGATTGGCGATGTCGACCATCGGCTTGTTGTCGATCTGGAGTGGCATGCCGTTACCCCAGCCGCGCATCGGGAGCACGCACGTCAACGCTGCGTCGCGAACCCCTGCAACCGCTTTGACGTTGGCTTCGATCTGCTGGAGATACGCAGTGAGTTGCGCAGAGTCGGCGAAGCGGTTGTTCGGGATCGGCACTCCCATCGTGATGACGTTGCTGGCATCGAACCCCGTGTCGGTGTTCATCATTTCGAAGAAGCTGCGCACGAGCAGGCCTGAACCGACCAGTAACACGAACGCCAGCGCCACCTCGACGACCACAAGGCTGCTACGGAGACGGCGGCGTCCGGAGTCGCCACTGGCTCCGCGCCCGCCTTCTTTCATCGCACCGCTCAGATCGGTCCGGGCCGCGTGCAACGCCGGCGCGAGACCGAACAGAATCCCGGTGACGACCGACAGCGTCAGCGCAAAGACCAGCACGCGTCCATCCATGCGCACCGACACGTCGCGTGGCAGCGTGAATGGCGGTAACGCCACCTGCAGCGCCATCAGCATCCCGTAACCCACCGCGATGCCGACCAGACCGCCGACCAGGGACAGCAGGACATTTTCGGTCAGGAACTGCTGAACGAGGCGCGCCCGGCCAGCGCCCAGGGCGGCACGGACGGCGACCTCCCGTTCGCGTGACGTGCCGCGGGCCAGGGTCAGGTTCGCGACGTTGACGCACCCGATGAGGAGCAGCATGCCAACGGCGACCAGCAAAACGATGAGCGAGCTTCGCAGCTGCGGACCGACGATGAGATCGGCGTAGGGATCGATGCGGACACCCCAGCCTTTGTTCGACTGTGGAAAATCCGCGGCGATGCGCGCGCCGATCGTGTCCATCTGTGCCCGCGCCTGGTCAATTGTGACGCCGGGCTTCAGTCGGCCAATCGCGCTCATCCAGTGAAAATCACGGGTCCGCTCGGCTGATGTGAACGCCAGCGGCCGCCACAGCTGCTGGTATCCGCGATCGAAGGCGCTGCCTTCAGGCATCACGCCGATCACCGTGTACAGCTCGCCATCCAGTGTCAGCGACCGACCGACGATGCCGGCGTCGAGCCCGAATTGGCTGACCCACAGTCGGTGGCTGAGCACGACGACATGTTCCTTGCCGGGCTGATCCTCGCCCGGCTGGAACGTGCGGCCGAGCGCCGCCTTGATGCCAAAGACGTCGAAGTAGGATGCCGAGACTCGTCCTCCCCTCAGCAAGGTGGGCTCGCCGAGCCCCGAGAGCGTCACAGACGATCCGGTGACCGCCGCCAGTGCTTCGAACACCGTGCTCTGTTCGCGCCAGTCGCTGAAATTCAAGGCCGAGATGGCGTTGCGCGTGCCGCCCGGCGGACGCTCGAGCACATAGACGATGCGGTCTGGCTCCGCGTACGGAAGCGGTTGAAGCAGGACGCCGTTGACGAAGCTGAAGATCGCGCTGTTGGCCCCGATGCCAAGGGCCAGGGTCACTACCGCGACTACCGAAAA
>DASXIR010000180.1:0-2699 GCA_036497895.1 Vicinamibacterales bacterium
ACACCGGCGCGGGATCGCCGGGCGATCGCGGCCAGCGCCGCCTCACGCGTCAGCGCCGCGTCGCGTTGGGCGCGATAGTCTTCGGGCTGATGCCGCAACGTCGCCTGAGTGCGCAGAAGATCCGTGATCGTCGCGTCGGGGACATGTCCATGGTCATTCGAGTGCGACCGTCGCGCCGATGGCGCCGCCCAGCAGCCGTCGCAGATGAAAGCTGACCAGCCCGTCGCTGCTGTCCTGTCCCAGCAGCGCAGCGAACGCGGACAGCGCGGACGGGTCACAGGCTTCCGACCTGGCGAACGCATCCAGATAGGCGGAGGTCAACACGTCGGCGTGACGTTCCGCCGTCAGCGGCTCATGCACCTGCAGGGCTTCGCTGCGGCCGCGCAGGATCACGCTGCCGACCGGACGACCACGGAAATCGGGAATGCGCTCGACTACGCTGCCGCTCACGCAGATACGGGTACCAAGCTGCTTGTTGGCCGCTTCGAGCCGCGCCGCGATGTTGATGGTGTCGCCGTACGCGGTATAGTCGAAGTAGCGGCCGCCCCCGAAACTGCCGACCAGCGCCGAACCGGCGTTGATGCCGATGCGGGTTGCCCCGACAGCGATCCCCTGCGCACGCCAACGCGCACGAAAGGCCTCGGCATACGCGTCGAGCGCCATGGCGCAGGCGACCGCGCGTGCGGCGTGATCAGGTTGGTCGGTGGGCGCACCGAACAGCACGTTCAGCGCATCGCCGATGATCTTCACCACGGTCCCGCCGTGGTCGAACACGATCTCGGTCATGCCGGCAAGGTATTCGTTCAATAGCGGCGCTACCATGCCCGGCGGAAGGGCTTCCGCCAGCGTCGTAAAGCCGGTGATATCCGTGAACATCGAACTGATGTCGCGCCGCTGTGCGCCAAGGTCGATGTCATCCGTCGCTGCGGCGAGGCGTTCCGCCAGGCGGGGCGAGAAATATCGCGCCAGTTGCGCCCGTGCCCGTTCTGCCTCCTGCTGGCGCCGCTGGTAGTTGCGGGTAATCTCGATATTGCGCACCGTCTTGTCGATGGTCGTTTCGAGGTCGGCAAAATCGATCGGCTTGGTCAAAAAATCGAAGGCGCCGCGGTTCATCGCTGTGCGGATATTGGCCATATCGCCGTAGGCCGAGACGATGACGGTGGCCATGGTGGCTTCGCGCTCCTGCAGCCGGACCAGCAACGTCAGCCCGTCCATCCGCGGCATGTTGATGTCGGTGACGACCATGTCGATGGCGGGGTCCCCGTCCAGCACCGACAGCGCGCTCACGCCGTCCTCGGCAAAGGCGAAGCTGAATAGCCCGTCGCGGATCTGCCGGCGGAAGCGCTGCGAGATCAGCAACGCCAGGTCCGGCTCGTCGTCGACGACCAGAATACGTGCTGTCATCCGCTGCCCCTGGCTTCTGCAATCATCGCCGTGACGTCCTGCTTCAGTTGGGGAAAATCGACCGGCTTGGTCAGGAACTTGCTCGCCCCGCGGGCCAGTGCCATCGCCACCCGGTCGGCATCACTGTACGCCGAGATCATGAACACCGGCAGTTCCGGCCGCCGCACCTTCACCTCGGGCAGCAGGTCGAGTCCGCTCATCCCCGGCATGTTGATGTCCGACACCAGCAGAATGATCTCTTCGCCGACGCAACCGTCGATCTTCTCCAGCGCGGCATCGCCGGATAACGCGAAATCGAGGGTGTAGA
The DNA here is from genome assembly GCA_036497895.1 of Vicinamibacterales bacterium. Lineage (GTDB taxonomy): Bacteria > Acidobacteriota > Vicinamibacteria > Vicinamibacterales > CAVVIG01 > CAVQFC01. Next base: position 1,712 of record DASXIR010000180.1, read on the forward strand.
GCCCCTGGCGAACCTCGCGCCTGAATTGCTGGCGGAACAACACTTCAACGTCCGGCTCGTCGTCGACCACCAAGACCCTGACGGTCATGCCCGACCTCCGTCGCTCGCCGGCATCCTTCGCGGCAGTGTAATGACGAATTCGGTGAATGTGTCGGTCTGGCTGTCCACGTGCAATTGTCCACCGTGCTGTTTGACGACGATATCGTAGCTGAGCGACGGGCCGAGCCCGGTTCCTTCAGCCGCAGCGCGGGCTCGAGGCACTTGTCCGTGGTCTGGCTGACACGGTTGGGTGCGGCATAGAACCCGTTGCCGGTCCGGTTCAGCATGACGCGAATGACCTCCTGCGGATACAGCTCGGCAGAAGCCGCCGTCGAATCGAGGCCTACTCCAGCGTGATGTTGAACCACGGCGTCTCCGCCGCGCGCCGTGTTCGTCGCACCGCAGTGGCACGGCGAGCACGGCATGGAGCCTGTGCCGCACGCTACCAGCGTCGGCGATCGCCGGATCCTGCTGCATATCTTCGATATTCACCGGCGCACGCAGTACCGCCGCTTGGCCGAGATGGGTCTCGCCCAGTCTGACCCTTCGATCACGCAACCACTCGACGCGTTCCGCGCTTGTCCCGAGGGTCGCCTCGGGGACGAACACCTCCCCGATCGCGTTGAACGCATAGATCGTGCCCTCATCGGCCTGCGACAGCTGCGCCGCCCGGCTGATGATCGTGTCGGGCACGGTGTCGCGATCGAGTGACGAATTCGCCGCACCCATCACCTCCTCCTGCGCCAGCAGCTCCGCGACCGAGCGCGTGTGTTCCGTAGTGCGCTCCCGCAGGGCTCGGAAGTTGGCAACAAGGAAGGCAGTATAGGCGCGGACGTGGGCCAACTCACCGTCAAATTCGAACGATGACGTGGCCCGGCCGTTGCACAGCGGCCTGCGCGCGGCGGACGATCTGGTCCAATACGGGCTGCCTATCATCGGGTAAGGCCGA
>DASXIR010000181.1:0-8621 GCA_036497895.1 Vicinamibacterales bacterium
GTTCGTGTTCGGTGGCAATGCGGCCGCGCCGACCACCGATCGAGCCTTTCTCGTCTGGTCGCGGACCGACCTGGCAACCTACCGTCTGACTTCCGCCGTCGAGCTCTATGACGTCGAGGGCCGTCTGGTCAGCCGTTTTGCACTGGTGCCCGAGTACGCGAACGCACCGTATCGCGCAACCGGGTGCAATTGGGAACAGCCCTTCGACGAGGTGTCTGCGTTCGGCTCGAGCGAGCGTCACGTGTTGCGAACCGGCCGCGGCATCTGCGAAGGCAGCCGGCGCGTCGGCAGCATCGTGGTGCGCGTGATGCTGGACTATCGAACGCTGCCGTTCATCTCATCGCAGAGCCCGTACGTCGAGTCGCTGCGAACCAGCCGCGCGGCGCCGTCAGAGGCGGTGTCAGGCCGCGACGTCGAGTTCGTGGTCTACGGCTGGAGCCGCGCGCCACTCTTCGAATCGGAGACGAGCGTCTGGACGCTTCCCGATCCCGTCTTTCAGCGGCTGGTTGACTCGCGCGAACCGTTCTGGGCGTCGATCGATCGCGACGGCGATGCGTACCGGGTCTACCTGTTGAGCGATCGCTACGGCATTTACGCGCTCGGCTATCCCGTGATCACCGCGGTTGGCCACTTCATCAACCTCGCTGAACTCGTGCTGCTGGTGATGGTGCTCGACGCCACGTTGCTGCTGGCGTCGACGGTGTTCAGTTTCACGGCGTTGCGGACGCCGGCTGGTGGAGGCCGAGGCCTGTTGCGGGAAGTGCGGTCCAGTTTCTATCGCAAGCTGTTCCTGGCGTTCATGGCCGGCGCGGTTGCGCCGGTGTTCATTCTTGCCATCTTCACGCGCACCTACGTCGCCCGACAGCTGGTGGCAGGCGCCGAAGACGCCGCGGCGAGAACCGTGACCACCGCGCAGCGCCTGGTCGAGGATTATGCAACCCTGCAGCAGCGCGGCAGCGGCGTGGTCGGCGCAATCGACGATCAGATCCTGGTACTGGTGCGCCGCGCGATCGACGAGGACGTCAACCTGTTCGATCGATCGCGACTCCAGGCAACCAGCGCACGCGATCTCTTCTACTCCCGGTTGCTCTCGCAGCGCACGCCCGCCGACGTCTATCGCGCGATCATTCTCGAGCGCCTGCCGACGTTCGTTGGCGAGGAGGAAATGAGCGGGCTGCCCTACCGTGTCGCCGCAGCGCCGGTGCGAGCCAGCGGGCACGATGGCATCGTCACCGTGCCGCTGCGCAATCGCCAGCAGGAGATCGAGCAGCAGATCGACGAGCTCAATCGACGCGTTCTGGCCGGCTTCGTGCTGTTCAGTCTGCTTGGCGCCGGGCTGGGGTACTGGATGGCCGAGCGGATTGCCGACCCGGTGAACCGATTGACCCGCGCAACCCGGCGCATCGCGCGAGGCGATCTCGACGCCCGGATCGCTGCCACGTCATCGGACGAGCTGCGGCGACTGGTCGAGGACTTCAATCAGATGGCCGCTGACCTGAAACGCCAGCGCACCGAGCTCGAACGTACCCAGCGCCTCGAGGCCTGGGCCGACATGGCTCGCCAGGTCGCGCACGACATCAAGAACCCGCTGACGCCGATTCAGCTGTCGGCCGAGCATGCGCGGCGCGTCAACCTCGACCGCGGCAGGCCGCTCTCGCCGGTGCTCGATGACTGTGTCAATGCGATCCTGACGCAGGTCAAACTGCTGCGCCAGATTTCGACCGAGTTCTCGAGCTTTGCTTCGTCTCCGACGCCGCGGCCGGAGCCGACGCCGTTGCCGGAGCTGCTCGAAGAGGTGGTCGAACCGTACCGCACCGGTTTGGCGGATCGAATCGCGATCGAGGTGGACGCGCCGGCGCACCTGCCCATCGTCAACATCGATCGGACGTTGTTCGCGCGTGCGTTGACCAACGTCATGGAAAATGCGCTGCACGCAATGCCCGGACGCGGCCATCTGTCGATTGTGGCGCGGGAGCGCCTCGATGCCGACCGGCGGTTGGTCACAGTGGAGACGACCGACACGGGCGTCGGAATGGATCAGGAAGCGCTGAACCGGATCTTCGAGCCGTATTTCTCGACCAAAGCCACCGGCACCGGTCTCGGCCTCACCATCGCGAAGCGCAATACCGAGCTGAACGGCGGCGCCATCAACGTCCAGAGTCAGCGGGGCGTTGGCACCACCGTGACGATGACGCTTCCAGTGTGATTGAGAATTGTTCGCACCGCGGTGGGCGTGGCTACCGCGCTGCGGAATCGAGTCGATCGGCCGGCGGCTGCTTGGCTGACGCCGGCCCACTCGTTGGCGCTGAACTCGTGACCGCCGTCCCGTCACGATGCTTGAAGCGCGTGATCGCCATCCCGATGAACGCAGAAGACAGGTAGCTATACGCGATGACGAACAGCGTGATCTGCGGATGCGTGGCGATCGCGACGATGCCGGCGGCGATAAAGATGAGGATGGTATAGGGCCGGCGTTTCTGGGTGTCGATGGTCTTGAAGCTGCGAAAGCGGATCGTGCTGACCATCAGCGCGGCGGGAACCAGCACCATCGCAAGCGCCGGCACCGCATAACGGTAGTCGTAGAGCCCGAGCGGAAACGCGAACACCGTCGCTGCCGGCACCGACGCCGCGGCGGGACTCGGCATCCCGACGAAGTACCGCTTGTCGCCACCGGAGGCGCTCTGGATATTGAAGCGCGCCAGTCGCATCGCCGCAGCGGCCACGAACATGAAGCCGGCGGCCCAGCCGAGCCGTCCCAGAGCAGAAAGGCCCCACGCGAACGACAGGATCGCGGGCGCGATACCGAACGAAATGATGTCGGCCATCGAGTCGAATTCGACGCCGAACTCGCTGGTGGTGCCGGTGAGACGCGCGATGCGGCCATCGAGCATGTCCAGCACGACGGCAAAGCCGATGAACGGTGCGGCAGTCTCGTACTCGCCGCGCATCGCGTAGACCACGCACGCGTAGCCGCAGAACATGTTGCCCATCGTCAGCAGGCTGGGCAACAGGTAGACGCCGCGGCGCAGGCGGTTACGCGGGCGGTCGCTGGTCCGCCGCAGGAATGTCAGCCGCGGTTCGTGCTGGTCGGGCATCTTCGTTGGCGTCAGTTTAGCACCGCGATGACCGTTTCCCCGCCGCGGACCATCTGGCCAACCTCAACCCGGATGGTCGCCGAAAGCGGCAGGAAGATGTCCATCCGCGATCCGAATTTCATCACCCCGAAGCGATCGCCGGCGCGCACGTCTGCGCCCTCGCGGGTCCGGCACACCACCCGGCGCGCGAGCAGCCCCACGATCTGCCTGGCCACAACGGACTGCCCGTGGTGATCGATCCAGATTTCGCTGCGCTCGTTTACCGTCGCCGCATCATGCCGGTACGCCGGCAGAAATCGCCCCGGCGTGTAGAGGACGCGCGTGACGCGACCCGACGCGGGAATTCGGTTGATGTGCACATCCATCGGCGACAGAAAAATACTGATCTGTTGCCAGTCGCCAGGCGGCGCGGCACCGGGCGCCGCCGTGCCCGAGACGAGGACACGGCCGTCGGCCGGCGACAGCACCAGATCGTCGCCGCGGGGCGATGTGCGCGCCGGGTCACGAAAGAAGAACGCAAAGAACGCCGCCAGCAAGACAAACGGGATCGCCAACGGCCACGCTATCGCCGCGCCCGACACCGCCGCTGTCACGAGCGCGCCGCCGATGAACGGCCAGCCCGCGGAATCAAGACGCATCAGAGTAAACGTGTGAGGCGGGCGCGCTCCTGGCGCGCCCGCAGGAAGTTCGCCGGCCTATCCGTGCGCGTGTTCCTGGCGGTACCGTCGCACGATGCCTTCCATGCGATCTTTGAGCTGAAGCTTCTGCTTCTTCAGCGTGACTTCTTCAAATTGTTCGGGTTCTGAGAGGTGGGCCTTTTCCGTCAGTTCGTGCAACCGGTCTTCCAGCTGGTGGTGTCGATCCGAGAGTCGATGAAATTCTTCGTCGGTCTGAAGCAGTGCGTCTTTCACGCCCAGCGGCTGTGCTTCCATACTCCGCCTCCTTGAACATCTATTGAGCGGGGGGACTCGAACGATGGGTAGGTCCGGTGCGGGTGCATGAGGAACCTGACGTGCCGTGGCGAACGTACCACAAGCGTCGGCCCCTGTTCAAGGTGGACGGATCGCTATGTCAACGGTTCTCGCGAGAGCACCAAAGCGTCCTCTTCCGGCTTGCTGTAGTAGTTCGGCCGCACGGCGGCGATCTCGAACCCGAAGCGCTCGTACAGCAGTCGGGCCGCATCGTTCGAGCGGCGGACCTCGAGCGTAGCGCGACGCGCGCCGGCGACCACGCCTTCCCTCAGGACGTGGCTCAAAAGCTGGGTCGCGACGCCCACCCGGCGCATCTCGGGAACGACCGCGAGGTTATTGATGTGTAACTCGTCGACCACCAGCCAGAACGAGCAGAACCCAATCACGCTGCCGTTGGTTGCGCGCGCGAGGCGGCAAAACGAGACGCCGCGATTGTCCAGTTCCGCGAGATACATTGCCCGCGTCCAGGGGTTGGAAAAGGACGCCTCCTCCACCGCCAGCACTTCGTCGATTTGCGCGGCGGACGTCATCGCCTCGATCACGATTTGCGCCATGAGATCACCGCGCTGGCGTCTTGCCGGCTTCCCTGGCGTGCTCGACGTCGGGCCGTCGTACGTACAGTGGGTGAACCGCCGCGGGCTCCATCGTGTCCCCGAGGCCCGCGCGTTCGAGCGCCAGAAGACCGATCGCGCCCGCCAGCAGAGGCTGGCTGACAATCGCCGCCGTCTGAATCGATCGCGCGATTTCCGTCGCGTATTTCTCTGCGCCGTCGCCGACGAATACCGACGGCGCAATCCCCGGGATTGACGTCCATCGCTCGAGAATTGACGCGGGCGTGCCGACCGCCGGTCCATCGATGGTCTCGATGCAGCCGAACGTGAATGGCGGCATACCGGTGACCCGATAGGCCGCAGAGAACACCTCGTTCCGATAGGCATCCATCCACGCCGACACCAGTGTGCCCGGCGCGAGGCCGACGCCGCCGACATGCGCCAGCGTATCGAGCGCGGGGACGGCGACGACGCGCCGGCTGTTCACGGTCGCGAGGCCCTGGATGGTGGCGATCCCGACTCGGAGTCCGGTGAACGAACCCGGTCCGGACGCGACGGCGTACACATCGATGTCGCGCCAGGTCAGCTTGTTCGCTTCGAGAATGATCGCAAGTTCGCTCGGCAATCGCGCGGCGTGGGTACGCGAACCATCGCCGGCACGTTCGTCGACGATGCGATCGTTTTCGACGAGCGCAGCACTTCCGGCGCGGGTCGTGGTGTCCAGAGCAAGCACACGCATGCGTTAGACTTAAGCATATGTCAGCGCCGGTGACGCCCGCGATGCGTCAGTACCTGGACGCCAAGCAGCACCACCGCGACGCCATCCTCCTCTTCCGGATGGGCGACTTCTATGAGATGTTCTATGAAGACGCGCTGGTCGCCGCGCGAGCGCTCGAGATCACGCTGACGTCACGATCCAAGGACGTCAACGGCGGCGGTATTCCGATGTGCGGCGTGCCGTTCCACGCCGTTGACGGCTATATTGCGCGCCTCGTCAAGCGCGGCTTCCGCGTCGCCATCTGCGAACAGGTCGAGGATCCGCGCCACGCGAAAGGCGTCGTCAAACGCGAAGTGGTCCGCGTTGTCTCGCCCGGAACGCTGACCGACAGCGGCTACCTCGATGCGCGCGAGCCGGCATTCCTGATGGCGGTGTTCACCGATCGCGGTCGTGAGCGAAGCACCAGTCGGACGTCGCCGCCGGCTGCGACCATTGGTGTCGCGCTGCTCGATCTCTCGACTGGCGAGTTCACCGCCGCTGAATATGCCGGCGCAGACGGCATGAGAGCGCTGGCCGACGAGCTCGCCGTCCTCCGGCCCCGCGAGATCGTCGTCCCACGGGTCGGTGACGCCATCGGCACGCCAGGCGGCGCTGGTGATTTGCCCTCAGCGATCGCTGAGTCAGGTTTGCCGACGACGCTCGTCGATGGCTGGACCTTTGAAGCCGAATCGGCCCGGCGCGCGCTCCTCGACCAGCTCCGTGCCGGCGGCCTCGAGGGGTTCGGCCTCGACCAGCATCCGGCAGCGGTCGCGGCCGCAGGCGCGCTCGTCCACTATCTGCGCGGCACCCAGATGGTCGACCTCGCTCATGTCCGCTCGATCGCGTACCGGCAGCGCGCCGATTCGCTCCTGATCGATCCGACGACCATGAAGCACCTCGAGATCATCGAGGGGTCGGAAGGCGGGCGGGACGGATCGCTGCTCGACGAGCTCGATCGGACCGTCACCGCCGTCGGCAGCCGTCTGCTGCGTGCCTGGCTCCTCCGCCCGCTCATCGCGCTCGAGCCGATTCGCGATCGACTGGATGCGGTCGAGGAAATCGCCTTCCGGAACACCGAACGTGGCAAGTTCCGCGACGCCCTCAAAACGGTTCAGGATCTCGAGCGACTGGTCGCACGAGCGGCCCTCGGAACGGCGGGTCCACGCGATCTGGTCGGTCTGAAACAGTCGTTGATGGCAGTGCCCCGCCTGCGCACTCTCCTGAGCGAGTTCGAAGCGCCGCTGGTGTCGTCGCTGGTAGCACAGCTCGACGACGTCGCCGATGTACGATCGAAGATCGAAGCCACGCTGATCGATGAGCCGCCCGCACTGGCGCGCGACGGCGGCTTCGTGCGTGACGGCGTGGACGCGGAACTCGACGAACTCCGCACCATCAGTCGCTCGGGCAAGCAAATCATTGCCGAGATGGAGACGAACGAACGCAAGCGGACCGGCATCAGTTCCCTGAAGGTTCGCTACAACCGTGTCTTCGGCTACTTCATCGAAATCTCGAAATCGAACCTGCACGCGGCACCAGCCGATTACATCCGCAAGCAGACCATCGCAGGCGGCGAGCGCTTCATCACGCCGGCGCTGAAGGAATACGAGGAGAGAGTACTCGGCGCCGACGAGCGGATCCTCGAGCGCGAAATCGAGGCCTTCGATCGTCTCAGGGCCGCCGTCGCAGTCGAAGCGCCGCGGATTCAGGCGACGGCCCGCGCGCTGGCGGCGCTCGACGTGCTGGCCGCCTTCGCCGAAGACGCCGCGGTCAACAATTACATCAAGCCGCACGTCCACGACGGCGACGACTTCATCGTCACCGACGCGCGGCACCCGGTGGTCGAGCGCCGGAGCTCGTCGGACGCGTTCGTGCCGAACGACCTCAGCCTCAACGGCACCAGCGCGCAGCTGGTCATCCTCACCGGGCCGAACATGGGCGGCAAGTCGACCTACCTTCGGCAGACGGCCTTGCTGTGCGTGATGGCGCAGTCCGGTTCGTTCGTGCCGGCGCGCGAGGCCAAGGTCGCGCTGGTCGATCGAATCTTCGCGCGCGTGGGAGCGTCGGACAATATCGCGCGCGGCCACTCAACATTCATGGTGGAGATGCAGGAAACCGCCAACATCCTGCATACGGCGACCTCGCGCAGTCTCGTTGTCCTCGACGAGATCGGGCGCGGCACGGCCACGTTCGATGGGTTGAGCATCGCGTGGGCGGTTGCAGAATTTCTCGCCACGAATCCCAAGGTCCGCCCCAAAACGCTGTTTGCGACCCACTATCACGAGCTGACCGACCTGGCCGATGCGACCCCAGGAGTGGTGAACTTCCACGTCGCCGCCCGCGAATGGAAAGACGACATCATCTTTCTCAGGAAGATCGTTCCAGGGCGATCCGATCGCAGCTACGGAATCCAGGTGGCGCGCCTCGCCGGCCTTCCGAACAGTGTGATCGAACGTGCGCGCGAAATTCTCAGCGCACTCGAACGCGACGAGCTGAGCCGGGGCGGACGGCCCTCGGTCAGCGGCACGACCATGGACCCGCAGCGGCAACTGGGATTGTTCCAGCCGGCCGCCAGCGAATTGCCGGACAGCCTGCGTGAAAAGCTCGCGTCGATCGACGTCGATCGCATGACGCCAGTGGAAGCGCTCCTGCTGCTCGCGGAGTTGAAGAAGGAGCTATGAAGGCGCGGTTGCTGATTTGTGCCTGTGCACTGCTCAGCGTCGCGGCCTGCCTGCGTCGTCCGTCCACGAACCCGAACGTGCTCGTCGTTGGCATCACAAGCGGACCGAATAACCTCGACCCGCGCATCGGGACGGACGATGTGTCGGGCAAGACCGCCCAGCTGATCTTCAACGGCCTCATGACCCTGGACGACCACCTGCGCGTCGTCCCCGAGCTTGCCGTCGGAATCGATCATCCTGATCCTCTCACCTACGTCGTGACGCTTCGCCATGGTGTCCTCTTCCACGATGGTCACGAATTGACGTCTGCCGACGTTGTCTTCACGTTTCACAGCCTGCTCGACCCGGCGTTCATGTCGCCGCGCAAGGGCGCCTTTCGAATGCTGCAGTCCGTTGACGCCACGGATCGATACACCGTGGCGTTCACACTCAAGGAGCCGTTCGGATCCTTTCCGGTGAACCTGGTGTTTCCGATTGTTCCCGCCGGCGCCGGCCCTCGATTCGGCGATCATCCGATCGGCACCGGGCCGTATCGCTTCGTGAGCTACTCGTCTGACGACCGCATCGAT
>DASXIR010000182.1:0-4918 GCA_036497895.1 Vicinamibacterales bacterium
ATCATCACATCTGCGGAGAAAGGCAACGCCAACCTGAAGCGCGTGACGATCGCCACCGGCAAGGTGGATCCGATCACGGACGGACTGCAAAGCGTCGAGGCATTCAGTGCGACGCGCGATGCGTCCACGATCGCCGTCACGCTCTCGACCCAGACCAATATCGGCGACATTTTCATGGTCAGCGGGACTGAAAGAGCCGCCGCACCGGCACCCACCAGTGGCGTGGGCCTTTCAGGCCCGCGTCAGATTACCCACGTCAACGCCGATCTCTTCAACGGCATCCAGCAGAGCGAGCCGGAGGAGATCTGGTACAAGAGTTTCGACGGAAAAAACATCCAGGGTTGGATTCTCAAGCCGCCGGACTTCGACGCATCGAAAAAGTATCCACTGATCCTCGAGATTCACGGTGGACCGCACGCCGCTTACGGCAATGTCTACACACACGAATTCATGTGGATGGCGGCGAAGGGCTACGTCGTGCTGTTCACCAACCCGCGCGGGAGCACGTCGTACGGACAGGATTTCGGCAACATCATCCAGTACCACTACCCCGGCAACGACTACAAGGATCTGATGGCGGGCGTGGACGAAGTGCTGAAGAAGGGCTACATCGACGCCAGCCGTCTCGGCGTCACCGGCGGCAGCGGCGGCGGACTGCTGACCAACTGGACGATCACACAAACGCAGCGGTTCAAGGCGGCCGTCTCGCAGCGCGACATCGCCGACTGGTATGGCTTCTGGTTCACCGCGGACTTCACGCTGTTCCAACCGACCTGGTTCCGCAAGGCGCCGTGGGAAGATCCGCAGGACTTCGCGGCGCGCTCACCGATTACGCATATCGCGAACGTCACGACGCCGCTGATGCTCGTCAATGGCGATGCCGACTATCGAACGCCCCCGGCCGACGGCGGCGAGATGATGTTCCGCGCGTTGAAGTACCGGAAGATTCCAACCGTCATGGTCCGCTTTCCGCGCGAAACCCACGAACTCTCGCGGTCAGGCGAGCCGATGCACCGTGTCGAACGCCTTCAGCACATCGTCGGTTGGATGGATCAGTGGCTGATGGGCAAGAAGAACGCGGTTTACACGACCCAGTAAACTCCGGTCACTTGGTCTCCACGGCGTCACTTGATTTCCGCCGCGCGGAACATCTCGAGAATCGACTCCTCGGACGGCGGCCGGAGCACATTATTCGCGGCAAAGGCGTCCGCCTGCGGATAACTCGTGGCCCGGATGCGATTCGCCGCGGCCTCGAGATCGTAGCTCGTTCGTCGCAGTTCGACGCCGGGCCCGAGCAGCAGCCAGTACGCGCCAGGCTGTCCGAACGGCATGCCCACGCTGCCGGCGTTGACGACACGGGTCGTCCCGACGCTGCGGTCGAACTGCATGTGGGTGTGCCCGCACACAGCGAGCGGACTCGGACCGTCGAACATCGGCACCAGCCGCTCGGCTGGAGTCAGTCGCGTAAAAATATCGACGTCGTTCCGCGGCGTGGCGTGACAGAACAACACCTCGCCGATGCCATCGACGTGAATGCCACGGGTGAGCGGCCAACCGGCCAGCCACGGCTCGTCGCCCGGCGCCAGTTGCCCGGCATTCCAGCGGATCGCAGGACGAAACGGCTCCGGAACACCGCCGGTTTCCTCGCCGCGCATGACCGCGGCGACCTCTCGATCGCCGTTGCCTCGGATGTACTGGGTTGGAAGCTCCAACGCTCGAAGGAGATCGACCGTCTCGCGCGGCATCGGACCAGGAACAACGTCGCCGCCGACGAGGACGAGGTCTACCGCTGCCGCGCGAACATCGTCGAGGACCGCCTCGAGGGCCGGCAGGTTGCCGTGGATGTCGTAGATCGCCGCGATCCGCACGTCTGTCGGCTCCTGTCCCCGATTCTGCCATGCCGACCAAGGTCAGCCCCTACGGTGCTGCGGTGCCGGCCGGTGCTTTGGGCAGGCTGAGAAGATTCGCGAGCAACTGATACGCGCCCTCCGTGCCGGCGGGAAGCTGCCGCCAGAGTCCCAGACCGAGATACAACCATCGGCCTTTGCCGACGCGGGCCTCCACCAGCGATCCCAGCTTCTCGCCGGGATTGTCCTGGAACGAATCGGTCATCGACACGAGATCGACGTAGCGCGGGTCTTTCTCACCAAGGAAATACAGCCCGCGCTCCTGCACCCAGTTGCTCCACGCTGCCGGTCCAATCGAATTCGGATACGTGAACACCGGTGAATTCGGCACCAGTTCCTTGACCGGCACGGTTTCGTCGGACACACGGTTGCCGCTGACCTGCGCAGGAAACGGCCCGTACTGCGACTGGTTGAACTCGTACTTGTTGTATTGCACGATGACCGTGCCGCCGCGGTCCGCGTAGTCGAGCAGACGACGATTGTAGGCCCGGAGATCGGCGCGGCGTTCGTAGGCGCGCACGCCGGTCACGATCGCGTCGTATTTCGACAGATCCCCCCAGGCGAGCTCGTCCTGCTCGATGAACGTGAGTCTGGCGCCGAGCTGCGCAATCGCCTGCGGAACCTGATCGCCAACACCGTTGATGTAGCCGATCGAGAGGTTCGGCGCGATTTTCACGTCAACGATCTTCAACGTCGCCTCAGCCGGCTTCATAATCTGACGCCGCTGAATGTGCGGATATTCGATTTCCTGGTAACCGTCGGTGAAGCGGGTCGTGCCGGTGGTGGTTGACGTCACTGCCGCGTGCACCGCGTAGACCCCGGCCTTGACTTGCGCCGGAGCGGTGACCTGGAATCTGGCCGACAGCGACTCGTCCTCGCGAGCGAACACCACGGGAACGGTCCGCGGCGTAACCGTCCATCCCGCCGGCGCGTCGAGGGCGACGGTCGCTTCCGCCGCCCCCTTGGTGCCGTTGGTCACGTCAACGTGAACCTCGCGTTCGACCGCCACCGAACCGCTGGCGGCGGGAATCACGGACAACGGCGGCGTCACGCGCACCGAGAAGGACGGCACGACATTCAACTCCATGCGCTTGTCGCCGTTGTAAATGTCCTTCACGTAGCGGAATTGCACCGGCAGGTCCTTCGTGACATCGACGCTGCCGGCGGTGACGTGGAACGTGACACGAAACGGCGTCGGTGCGAACGGCACGCCGAACGGCACGCCGGGCTCAAAGATATTGATCGCCGGGTTCGAGGGCGTCTTCCAATAGTTGTCCGAAAAATACGGCGTCGTCGGCTTCGCGTCCTTCGGGATATGGGCGTCAGAGCTGCAGGTGAACACTGCGTCCTTCTTGATCGACGCGGCCGCGCAGGCCGAGGCGCCGTCGAATCCGGCAATGGCGACGCTGCTCACGTTGACGTCCGATACGCCACGATTGACCGCGACCAGCGACAGCTTGATTGGCTGGCCGTCGATGACCAGACCGTCGTCTGCGACCGCGTCGAAGGTCAGGCCATGCGCGGCGAGCACCGCGTCCTCGTAGTCGCGCTGCTTGAGCGCCAGCCGGAATCCGATTTCGTAGCGGGCTGACTCGCTCATCCGGATCGAGGCCAGCTGGGCGCGCAGCGCACGCAAGGCGGTGAGGCCCGATTCGATCGGCGCCGCCGTGTCGCCGTCGTTACCGCCGTCAAACGCCTTCTTCGCGTTCTGCGCCTGTAACACGATCGCCGCGACGCCGTTCGTCAACGCCTCGGGCGGATTGGCGCCGGCAAACTGGACGATCGACGACAGGCTCACGTCGATGCCGTCGAAGATGCCGGTTTCGTCCTTCTGCATCTGACCCGGCAGCGTCGAATCGATCAGCGCGTAGGCTCCGCCGCCACCACCGCCCCCGCGCCCGGTCGCGAATCCCGGCAGCGCCGGCAGGCCGGACGTGCCCTGGCATTTGTGATTGCTGTGCGCGTCGGCGCCGATCTCGGCGTAGGTTCTGCCCAGCAGCTCGTCGTATTGCGTCGTGTTGACCCGCGCGACGCGAGCCGGCGCCGGAGTCGTTGCGGCCGGCGTGCCGGGTGCACCGCCGGGTCCACCGGCTCTGCCGCCCCGGCCGCCCGAGGCGATCACTCCCGCTCCCGCCGAGAAGTACAACTTTTTCGGCTGCCAGGCCCGCAAGCCCGCGCTGATCTGTTCCGGGTACATCGACGGATTTCCGGCGGCGCGGTACGCTTCGCGCGCCAGCACCGTCGTCGCTTCGTGCGCGCGATCGCCGCCGCGGCCCTGAATATTCATCGTCACCATGACGTCGGGCCGGAGCGTGCGAATCAGCCGCACGTAGTCGCCGATGATTGCGTCGCGACCCCACTTGTTCATGACCTCTTCAGGGTCGAACGAGTAACCGTAATCGATGGCGCGGGTGAAGTACTGTTCGGCGCCGTCGATGCGATGCGCCGCGACCAGCTCCGAAGTCCGCAGGACCCCGATGTCACGAAACAGTTCCGGACCGATCTCGTTCTGGCCGCCTTCGCCGCGGTTGTTCTGGACATCTACCGAGCGCAGCCCCATGCCGAGCGTGAAATACGCGAAGAGCGCGTTGGTTTCATCGTCGGGATGCGCCGGCGCCTGCATGAAGGTCCCGGACACATTCAGCTTGCGGAGGGCGAGGCCCAGAGCGATGTGACCGTTGTCCGGCGTCACCACCGAATAAGTCATACGGTTCTGCGCCGAGATCCGCGAGTCGCCGGGTACGAACACGATCAGGGCAATGACCGTGAGGCAAAGAACAGGCAGCAAAACTCGTCTCATGTTGAGAACGAATTTATCGCCGCCCGCGCCAGTTCGGCAACGATTTTCGGCCTTTCGTCGCCGTTTGTCACGCGCGCCATCGACAGTCGGCTAACGTGACCACTCAAGGAGTAAGAAAATGACGTCGCAAGCGGGCCAGCCGCAGCGGTTCGACATCGCATCAGCCATTTCAACGCCAAAGACAAATTGACGTTTGCCACCGTGAACGGCC
>DASXIR010000183.1:0-7148 GCA_036497895.1 Vicinamibacterales bacterium
GCCAGTTCTGCAGGAACAGATAGACGACGAAGATGACCAGCACGATGGCGATCCCCAGCGTGATCAGGATTTCCTTGATCCCTTCCGAGACCGGCAGCGTCGTGTCGATGGAGTAGCGGTACTCGAGATCGCTGGGGAACCGGGCCTGGAGATCGGCCATCACCTTCTTGACGCCTGCGGCGACCGCCAGCGCGTTCGAACCTGGCTGCTGGAACACGGCAACGGCACAGCCCTGCTGACCGTTGACGCGGCCGATCTGCTGGTAATTCAGCGCACCGAGCTCGATGCGCGCGACGTCCTGCATCCGCACCACCGAGCCGTCGGGATTGGAGCGGACCGCGATCGCGCCAAATTCCTCTGCTGACTGCAGACGTCCCTGGGCGCGCACGGTGTAGGTCATTTCCTGACCGGTCGGCACCGGTTGCGCGCCGATCTGGCCGGACGGGTTGACGGTGCTCTGCGTCTGGATGGCGCGGACCAGTTCCGGCACCGTGATTCCGAGCTTGGCGAGCCGATCCGCCTTCACCCAGATGCGCATCGCGTAGTCGCCGGCGCCGAAGATGCGGACGTCGCCGACACCAGGCACGCGGTAGAGCGCGTCGATGATGTTGATGTTCGCGTAGTTGGCGAGGAACAGCGCGTCGTAGGTGTTGCCCGGCGACAACAGCGACACGATCAACATCGGAAAGCCGGTCGCCTTCCGCATCGTCAAGCCGTAAGTGTTGACGTCCGGCGGCAGGTTCGGCTGCGCCTGCGCGATGCGATTCTGGACGTTGACCTGATCGATGTTCGGATCGGTGGCGACGTCGAAGGTGACCGTCAGCTGCATCGTGCCGTCGTTGGCGTTGGTGGACGCCATGTACAGCATGTTGTCTGCACCGTTGGTCTGCTGCTCGAGCGGTGTGGCGACGGCGGATTCGATTGTCAGCGCGTCGGCGCCGGTGTAGTTCGCCGACACGCTGATCTGTGGCGGAATGATTTCCGGAAATTGTGCGATCGGCAGCGCCTGCATCGACACCAGCCCGGCCAGCACGGTGACGATGGCGATGACGATGGCGACGATGGGACGGCCGACAAAGAAGCGGGACATGGCTCAGTGCGCCTCGGCCGGAGCGGTAAACGGTGTCGGGTTGACCACGGTGCCGTCGCGCGGCGCACCTTCGACCACGATCCGGGCCCCCGGCTCGAGGCCGCTCTCGATCACCCATCGGCTGCCGAGACGCTCGCCGACCTTGACCGTCTTCGTGCTCACCTTGTTGTCCGGACCGACGACGTGGACCTGAAATGAACCCTGCAACTCGCTGACGGCACGCTGCGGGACGAGCAACGCGTCCTTCTGCTCACCGGTTTCGGCGCGAACCCGGCCGTACTGTCCGGGACGAAGGATGCGATCCGGATTCGGGAACGTGGCACTGATGCGGATGGTGCCGGTCTTGACGTCGATTTCGCGATCCGCGGCGAGAAACTTCCCGGTCCGTGGATAGACCGTGCCGTCGCTCAGCACCAGCTTCAGCGTGGCGCCACCTGACATCGACGACTTGTTCCCGCGCGCGTTGATCAGGCTGGCCATGTGCATGTATTCCTGTTCGCTCAGCGGGAAATACGCCTTGATCGGATCGACTTGCGACACCGTCGTCAGCAGCGTGCCAGGACCGACGAGATCGCCAATCTGACCCGTGGCAATCGCGGCGACGCCGTCCACCAGCGAGGTGACGTCGGTGAACCCGACATTCAGCTGGGCGTTCTCGACCGCCGCCGTCGTGGCCTTGACCGCGGCCTGCGCCGCCAGGTTCGCCTGGATGTCGTTGTCCAATTGACTCTGCGCGATGGCGCGCTGTTCGGCGAGCGGGCGATCGCGCTGCAGATCGCGCTCGGTCTTGCCAAGCTGCGCCTCGGCTTCGGCCAGCTGTCCGCGGGCCTGGGCGAGCGCCGACTCGAACGGGCGACGGTCGATCTCGAACAGCACCTGGCCCTTGCGCACTTCGGCGCCTTCTTCGTAGTTGCGCTTGAGCAGATAGCCGCTGACCTGGGGACGAATCTGGGCATTGACGAAGCCGTCCAGCGTCGCGATCCACTCGCTGGTGATGGTGATTCGCTCGGGCGCGATCGTGATCACCTTGACCGCCGGTGGCGGCGGAGGCGGCGGGTCTTTTTTTTCGGCCTGGCAGCCGGCCAACAGCGCGGAAACGATGAGAGCCGGAGCGAGGCGAACCGTCGTGCGAGCGTGTGTCATGCGATTACCGTATGGGGGCCCGGCGCGAGCGCGGGCGAATGCCGTGCTGCAGCAGATCGAGACTGGTGTCGAACAGACGATCGACGCTGCACGGCGCGAACCGGCGGACGCCGAGATGCACGTGAAACATCGCCTGGTGCGCCAGTGCGGAGACGATCAGCCGCGCGGTTACTTCGGCGTCGGCGTCACGGCGGAACTCGCCGCTGGCCTGGCCTTCCTTGATCAGCGCCTCGACCGATCGCCATTGCTCGACCAGGCCACGCGCCCACGCCGCGAACACGTCCGGCGCTTCCGCGGCCATCTCGCCGACTACCAGCCGCTGCCAGAATCCGGACTGCGTGGTGAGCGAGTGCGTCCAGTAGTCGTGGAGAAAGAGACGGAGCCGATCGGAGGCGGTGCCGCCGGCGTGAGCGAGCCGGCGCGCCACGGTCTCGCGTTTTTCGGCCATGCGGCTGGCCACGCTGCGGGTGAGGAGATCGTCCTTGTTGGCGAAGTAATGATAGACCGTGGCCTTGCAGACGCCGGCGTCTTTGGCGACGTCTTCGAGGCGAACGCGGCGATAGCCGCGGCGCTTCAGCAGTTTCAGCGCCGACGCCATCAACAGGCGCGGGCGATCGTCGGGGCGCCGTTCCCAACGCTTGTCGTCGGATGTCACCGCCGCGGTGCGGGTCATGAATCGAGTATCCACCGTAATTGACCCGCGGTCAATTACGCAAGTGTGACAGGTCCACCGCGCAACTGGGCAGCGCGACCGTTGTGGTCGCGCGTGACGACCCTGAAGCGGTCGCCTTACTCGCTGTCGCCGCGGTTCAGGTCGGCGTGGTTCACGCGGGTGGCAGGCCGAAGATCAACGACGCGTTGGTGCCGCCGAAGCCGAACGAGTTGGTCATGACGTGCGTCATTTCTTTGCGGACCGCAACGTTCGGCACAAGGTTGAGGTGGTTGTCCTCGTCCTGATGATTCAGGTTGATGGTCGGCGGCGCGATCTGATCGCGCAGCGCCAGCACGGTCAGACCGGCTTCGAGGGCGCCGGCGCCGCCGAGCAGGTGCCCGCTCATCGCCTTGGTGGAGCTGACCAGCAGGTCCGAGGCGTGCTCGCCGAACACACGTGCGATGGCGTGCGCCTCGGCACGGTCGCCGAGCGGCGTGGACGTGGCGTGGGCATTGAGGTAGCCAATTTGCTTCGGTGAAAGCCCGGCGTCCGCCAGCGCCGACGACATGACCCGTCCGACGCCGTCGCCGTCTTCGGGCGGCGCCGACGGGTGATGCGCGTCCGCGCTCATCCCGTAGCCGATCAATTCGGCGAGAATCGGGGCGTGGCGCGCGACCGCGTGGCCATATTCTTCGAGTATCAGCACGCCCGCACCCTCGCCGACCACGAAGCCGTCGCGGTCCTTGTCCCACGGCCGGCTCGCCCGCGCCGGATCGTCGTTGCGCGTGGACAACGCCCGCATCGCCGCAAAACCGGCGATGCCGAGCGGCGTGATCGCGGCTTCGGCGCCGCCACACAGCATCGCGTCCGCATAACCGCCCTGGATCAGCCGGAAGCCGTCGCCGATGGCGTGCGCGCCGGTGGTGCAGGCGGTCGCCGGAGCGGTATTCGGACCCTTGGCGCCGTAACGCACCGACACCTGTCCGGCCGCCAGATTCGAGATCGCCGACAGAATGAAGAACGGCGAGACGCGATCGGGGCCGCGCTCGAGCAGGATCCGATGCTCGCGCTCGATGATCTCGAAGCCGCCGATGCCGCTGCCGATCGCCACACCGATGCGGATTGCGTTCTCCGGCGTGACCTGCAGCCGGCTGTCTTCCATCGCCATCGCTGCGGCGGCCAGCGCGAACTGGATGAAACGGCCGCACTTCTTCACGTCCTTCTTGTCGATCCAGTTCAGCGGTTCGAACCCTTTCACCTCACCGGCGAACCGCGCCGCGTGACGCGAGGCGTCGAACAACGTGATTGGAGCCACGCCAGGAGTGCCGGCCAGGGCCGCTTCCCAGTTCTGGCGGGTCCCGATGCCGAGCGGCGAGACCAGGCCGATGCCGGTGACGACGACGCGTCGCTTCGCGATGTTCACTCGAATGTTCTCCCCGGCGTTGAGCGGCCCGGCGGTCTGGTACCGACTGTCATCGATTGCTCGCCCCGGTCGGCGGTCAACGATCATTATCAGTCACGATGGCGCCCAGGCGCGCGCGATCGCTCTATGCGTCGAGAAACACAGCCGCAGCTGTCCGCGACGCCCTTCACGCGCGCGATTGTCGTGCGCCGTGCGTGCCCGCCGCTTATAATGAGGGCGCGCGAGGCCTCCATGCGACAAATCGCAGTCGTCAACATGAAAGGCGGCGTCGGCAAGACTACGACCGCCGTACACCTCGCCGCGGGACTGGCGGGGCGCAAGTCGCGCGTGCTGCTCGTGGACGCGGATCCGCAGGGAAACGTCGGCCACGCACTCGGCATCCGCCGCACTGCTACCCTGCGCGAGCTGATGACGGGCGAGCGCACCCTCGACGATGTCATCGTCCGCGATGTCCGCGAGAACCTCGACATCATCCCCTCGACGCCGGCATCGTTCTCGCTCGAAGCCCAGCTGGCCGGCGCGCCGCAGCGCGAGATGATTCTGGCGCGGCGCCTCAAGTCGATTCCGGCCAGCCGCTACGACGCGGTCATCGTCGACTGCTCGCCGGCGATGAACCTGCTCACCTACAACGCGCTGTTGTTCGCGACCGAAATCGTCATCCCGGTCGCCATGGACGGCATGGCCATCGTCGGCGCCCGCCAGACCCTGGCCGGGGTTCACGAAATCCGGGATCTGTGGCCCGATCGCCCGCTCGATCTGCTCGCGGTGCTGCCGATCGCGGTCAACGCGACCAACGCCACGCGGGCTGCATTCGATGCCATCGAGGCCGACCCGGAAATGCGGGAACGGCTGTATCGGCGCGGCATCCGCCAGTGCATCGATGTGACCTATGCCCTCACGCAGCAGCAAACGATCTGGGACTACGCGCCGCGCAGCCGCGCCGCCGAAGACTTCGATGCGTTCATCAGCTTCGTCGCCGGAGACCGGCTCGGAGAAGTCGCCGGGCGCGACGTCCAGCCGGAAGCGCGCGTCGAAAAAAGCCCGCCCGTCATTTGACGTCGCGATCGAGCCGGTTGCCACCACCGGTGCCGGCTGGGTCTACCGGTCGGAGCTCAATGGCGCGATGCGCACAGTGGCGCGCTCGGATCCGGCCACCGCGACCGTCGCGCCGATCAGTTCCAGGGCGTTGGCCCTGACCGGGCCTGCGGTGCGTCCCCGAGCTGCCGATAGAGTAAGTGTGGCTGGTGGTGTGCCTCAGGCCGAGGGACACGGCTGGTTCATGACAGGCATGTACATCATGACGTTGCCGCTGACGCTTCCGCTGAAGCTGGGGATGACGATCATGTGGGCGCCGGTGTCGTGGATAATCGGACCACGCACCAAGCAGACCTCCTGATGAAAATTGTCGCGATCTCAGACCTGCACGGTCATCTCCCGGAGATTCCGCCGTGTGACCTGCTGCTGATGGCCGGCGATCTGTGTCCCGACTCGTTCGGCGATTCGAGGCAGGCGCGCGAGTATCCCGAGGTCCAGGAGCCGTGGCTGCTCGGTCCGTTCACCGACTGGATCAACGCGATTCCGCTGCCGCGCGAGCGCAAGATCGCCACCTGGGGCAATCACGATTTCGTGGCCGAGCGAGGCCGGGCCACGCTCGCCAGCGAGCTGCCGCTGACCATCGCCAGCGATCGGACGGTCGATGTGCTCGGCCTGAAGATCTGGATCAGCCCATGGTCGAACAACCTGCCGGGCGAGTGGGCGTTCACCCGCGAGCCGCAGGACCTCGTCTCGCTGTACAGCGGCATTCCGGCCGGCACCGACGTCATCGTCACCCATCAACCACCGCACGGTTACGGCGACCGCGAGCTGACCGGACCCAAACGGCTCGAGCACGTCGGATCGCTCGAGCTGCTGCAGGCGTTGGAACGGGTGCGGCCGCAGGCGCTGGTGTGCGGACACATCCATCGCTCGTTCGGGTCGTACGACCATCTGGGCGTACCGATCTACAACGTCTGCGTCATGGACGAGAACTATCGGCCGACTCACCCGCTCACCGTGCTGAGCCTGACGCCTGACGGTCAGCTCCTGTCCGCGGGGCATGATATGCTGCCGCCTTCTCCCACTTCAAAATAAGGGGCTGCCGAGAGTGGTCGATCTCGACTTCCTTGCCACGATTCAAATCTTCAGCTTCTTCACGAGACCTGAACTCGAAGCGGCGACGGCGCTGTTCCGCGAAGTCACGCACGCGAAGGGCGACGAAGTCGTCAAGATCGGCGATCCGGGCGACACGTTCTACGTCGTGCTCGAGGGAGAGCTCGAAGTCTGGGACGCGAGCACGCCGCCGCGCCAGACCGGCACGCTGCGCAAGGGTGACTTCTTCGGCGAGATGGCGCTGCTGCAAGGCGGCAAGCGCACCGCAACGGTCCGGGCCGATCGCCGCTCGCACCTGCTGGCGGTGGACAAACCGGCCTTCGATCAGCTGTTCCTGAAGAACCCGAAAGCGATCGAGTACTTCGCCCGGGTCCTGTCCAAGCGACTCGCCGGCGTCACCCGCGCCGACCGGATCCGGCGCGCGACCACGACCATTTCGGTGGCGAGCCCGCGCGGCCTGCGGGGCGAATCGCTGTGCGCGTTCGCGATTGCGGCGCTGCTCAAGCAGCTGACCACCACAGAAGTCATCTACGTCGAAGTGCGGCCCAGCGAGGAAGCGCCGGATCCGATGGTGCTCGACCTGCTGTCGGACAGTCTTGGCTCGGCTCCCGATCGCTATACGCTGCCTCACCAGAGCGAGGGCCCGACCCATCTGCGCATCACCGTGCCGACCGAGCTGAACGAAGCCCGCT
>DASXIR010000184.1:0-19458 GCA_036497895.1 Vicinamibacterales bacterium
CTTTGCCGTTGACAAGCCAGTGATTGATCCCAGAGGGCCCGCCAGGTACTTTTTCAAAGACCATGTCGATGGTCTGATCCGGCGCTGGATGCGGAGCGGACGTGCCAAAAACCGTGTAGTCCCAGCGCGCCCGCGGAGGCGCAAGCCACTGCGGGCGCGGCTGTGCCTGATTGGCGTACTCCACCACGATGCCCATGCCTGATCGCCGCGCGGCATCTCGCAGCTCGCCGAGAATCCAAACGCCGGGCAGATTCATCTCCACGATCGCATCCACCCGCTCACCCGGGGCGATCTGAATCACATCGACCCGCTGAGGTGTCGGCACGGGATTGCCGTCGAGGGCGATCACCTGAAAATGGTGACCGAATAAACCTATGCGATGAATTTGCGACGCGCTGGCGTTCAGCAAGTGCATCAGAATGCGCTGACCCGATTGCACCCGGAGTGGCTCTCCCGCTCCGAGCATTTTGTCGTTAATTGAGTAGAGAGCAGCGCCGACTTCGAGTCCGTTGAGACGCGTGTCTGCGGTGGCGGGTTTTTCGGGCATCGGATCGGTGAGATCCGCCGCCGCCTCGTCCTGATCCGTCATCGTCAGGTAAGGCTCCCATTCACGCAGGGCCAGAAAGACCTCCTGATCGTAGAGTCCAGGGTCATTCGCGGAATCGATCATGAAGAAACCGAACTGGCCGGTGTACGAGCCGCGATGAAGATCCAGCATGGCGGCAGTGTGCGAGTGGTACCAACGCGAACCGGCCGGGTTGGCGACGAACTGATAGCGCCGGCGGCCATGCGGCGGGACTGCAGGCGTCGCTTCTTCCTCTGCCCCATCCACATCCGACGGAACGAACAGACCATGCCAATGTACGTATTCCGGCACGTCCGTCTCGTTCACAACGTCGACAGTGACGGCCTGGCCCTCGCGCGTCCGCAGAAGAGGACCGGGGACTTTATTGTTGTAGCCGATCGTACTGATTACAACCTGCGGGGCCAGTTCGACCATCATCGGTGCGATTCGCAGGGTGAAATCCGCCGCGCGATCGCTGGCCCTCGGTTCCAACGTCGGCCCCATCGGATGGGGCAGCGGCCCCGGAACCTGCCGCAGCGCGAGCGACTGCGCGAACGCGGACTGTAGCTTGCCTGCCCCCGCCGTTGCGATCGCGGTGGCCCATCCAAGCCGCACAAAATTCCTTCGGTTCATGCGATCTTCATCCGGCCGCGAATGCCAGCGTCGAGACGCCCGCCTCGATGAAACCTGCCGGCATGAAACGCCCTCCTGTGAATAGTCGGCAAACTAGCAGATTGTAGAACTTGAGTGTTGACTGTATGTCCAAATCCTGAAGATTGTGTAATTGGCACGCGACAACAAACGAATGCAACAAGCTGATTGTGGTCGAAAACTCGCGGCGGCCCAAACTCTGGACGATTTGTCGCGTCGATTCGCCTCCGAACGGGAGCGGGCAGGCGCGCAGGAACGGCGGCGCGAGCACGGTATGAGCGTTGAGGGACCGCGCGGCTGGCGAGTGGGCCGTGCCGGAGTACGATGGTTCGGTGAAGCGCATCGGATTCCTTTCGTTCGGACACTGGAGCGACTCGTACGGCTCGCAGGTGCGCACGGCGGCGGACTCGCTGCTCCAGTCGCTCGAACTCGCCGTCGCTGCCGAGGAGTTGGGCGCTGACGGCGCGTACTTCCGCGTCCATCACTTTGCGCGCCAGCTCGGTTCGCCGTTCCCGTTGCTGGCGGCGATCGGCGCACGCACCCACACCATCGAAATCGGCACGGCCGTGATCGACATGCGCTACGAGAACCCGATGTACATGGCGGAGGACGCGGGCGCGGCCGACATCATCTCGGGTGGTCGCCTGCAGCTTGGGATCAGCCGGGGATCGCCGGAGCAAGTGGTCGACGGCTGGCGGCACTTCGGCTATGTGCCCACCGACGGTGAGAGCGACGCCGACCTGGCGCGGCGCCATGCCGACGTGTTTCTCGAGGTGATCACAGGGGAGGGGTTCGCGAAGCCGAATCCGCGCCCGATGTTCCCGAATCCGCCCGGGTTGCTGCGCCTCGAGCCCCACTCCGAAGGCCTGCGCGATCGCATCTGGTGGGGAGCCGGCTCGAACGCAACCGCGCAATGGGCTGCCGCGAGAGGCATGAATCTCCAGAGTTCCACGCTGAAATTCGACGAGACCGGCGAGCCGCTGCACGTGCAACAGCGGAAGCAAATCGAGGCGTATCGCGAGGCGTGGAAGGCGGCCGGACACGCGCGCGAGCCGCGCGTCTCAGTCAGCCGCAGCGTGTTCGCGCTTGTCGACGATCGCGACCGCGCATACTTTGGCCGCGAGACGCACGGTCAGGATCAGATCGGTTTCATCGACGCCAACACGCGCGCGATTTTCGGCCGCTCGTACGCCGCAGAGCCCGACGTGCTCGTCAAAGAACTCGCGGCCGACGAAGCGATCGCTGTTGCCGACACACTACTCCTGACGGTACCGAACACGCTCGGCGTGGACTACAACGTGCACGCGATAGAGAGCATCCTCAAGTACGTCGCGCCGGAACTCGGGTGGCGGTGACCCACCCGACGGGCTTTCAATTCAAGTTCGTCTCGGGAGCGGCGAAGAGCCTTGATTAGCGACGACGCGGTCGCGCAATCTCGACGCAGGATTGGCGTAGATTTCCGGCGCGCCGACAGCGCCTCGCGGCCGTTGAGATCACACAAGGTTTCTGCAACTTGACAGCGCCGTCTTTCGCATGCCATAACATCGGCATCGTGTTCGTGACCTGCACCTGCACATGTTGTTGCTTCGGGGCACTTTGCCTCCGAGAGCCACGTGCTGTTCAGGTGGGTCGTATCCGATTCAGTTAGTCCCCAACCTTACCCGTTCAGTCGCTGACAAGGCCCGGAAGGCACATCGCCCTCCGGGCCTTTTTCTTTTTGCGAGGCCTTATGACGCTCTCTCGTGACTGGTGGGCCGTGATTGTCGCAACCGCCGCCGTGCTGCTTGTCAAACTGGGCGTGCTCGCCCGCATTCCGTGGTGATCCCATGCACGTTGTCGTCGACCCGAAACCATCCGTCGTCGTCTCCACTCCGCGGCAACTCCTCGGCCTGCTTCCGGGTCTTGCGCTGCTCGCGCTCGTCGGCTATGCCGGCAAGTTCACCGAGCAATCGATTGCCGCGTACGGCAAAGCCCATCACCTGACATTGCCCAACATCGAGTACGTACTCTGGGCCATCGTCTTTGGATTGATTGTGTCGAACACGATCGGCGTGCCCAGAATCTTCGAGCGTGGCATCGATACGTACGAGTTCTGGCTGAAGACAGGCATCGTGCTGCTGGGCGTGCGATTCTTGCTCGGCGATGTCGGCCGACTCGGCGGCGTGAGCTTGGTATGTGTGGCGCTCGAACTCCTCGTCTCGATCGCGGTCATGACAGCGCTCGGGCGTTTCTTCAGGCTCTCGCCGAAGCTCACCAGCCTTCTCGCGATCGGCGCATCGATCTGCGGCGTATCGGCGATCATCGCCGCGAAGGGCGCCATCGAAGCTGACGACGACGACGCGTCGTATGCGATCGCGGCGATTCTGGCGATCGGCGCGATCAGCCTGTTGGTGTTTCCGCTCATCGGGCACGCGCTGGGCATGACCGACAATGCGTACGGGCTTTGGGTGGGCCTCGCTGTGGACAACACGGCGGAGGCGACGGCCGCGGGCGCGCTCTTTTCGGACGCCGCCGGGCGCTTCGCGGTGCTCGCGAAGACTACGCGGAATGCGACGATCGGATTTGTCGTGCTCGGCTACGCGCTCTACTGGGCCCGGAAGGGCGGCGCGGCGGACGTCGCCAACAAGGCAGCGTTCCTCTGGCAGAAGTTTCCGAAGTTCGTGCTCGGCTTTGTCCTGGTGTCGGGCGTGGCCACCGCCGGTTTCTTCAGCAAGCCACAGATCGCCGACATCGCGAATTTGTCCCGATGGGCCTTTCTGCTCACATTCGCCGGCATCGGCCTGCGGACCAACCTGGCGGCGATCGCGCGGCAGGGATGGCGGCCGCTCGCCGTCGGCGTGGTGGGCGAGGTCGTTGTCGCCGCGCTGACGCTGGCGATGATCGCCGGCGCCGCGCAACGGTTCCTGCCGTGAGCGAGAGTAGAACTCAGCCACGAGAAAGGCACCCACAGTCGCCGGGAAGTTCCGAGTTTCGCGGGGACGACCTCGCGGGCCTGGCGAGCGCCGTGGCTTGGTCGCAGCCGGTCGCCCGCGCCTGCCGCCCATCGTCTCAAGCGCCCTGATGTCGAACGCCGCGCGATCTAAGCATGGGTAGGTTGCGCTTTCGCGCCTACGGACGGCGAACCCTTCCCGGCGCAGGTCACGCTCGGCCTCTTGATGGCTAATCATCTCGCTTCACCCCAGCCCACGAAACGGCGTTTCTGACGGGCGGTAGGAACAGCGCGACGACTCCAGCGACCGCGGCTAACATCACGGCGCCCCACAACGACGCCACGACGCCGGCTCGCTGATACAAGATGCCGGACAGCAGCGTGCCGAGCAGGCGACCGCACGCATTCGCCATGTAGTAGAAACCCACGCTCAGAGACACGCGGTCCGCCTCGGAGTACGCGAGCACCAGATAGGAATGCACGGACGAATTCAACGCAAAGATGATCCCGAACAGTGCGAGCCCACCCAACATCGTGGCTGCGGCGTGCGAGGCGTAGCGCAGGCCGATGGGAATCAGCGCGGTCGCCGCAGCCAAACCCAGGCCGAGCCCGCTGGCCATCGCCGGGCCGGGCGCGCGCCCTCCTGTCGCTTTCGAGAGCAACACCGGTGACAGGCTCTGCACCGCTCCATAGCCCATGACCCAGAGCGCCATGAAGCCGCCCACTTGCGTGAACGACCAGCCGAGGACACTCGACAGGAAAATCGGAACGCTCACCACGAACCACACGTCGCGGGCGGCGAACAGCGCCAGGCGCGCGAGCGAGAGGCGATTGATCCCGGACGAGTTCGACAAGATGCCGCTGAAGGCCTGTTTCTTTTTCGCTTGGCCGATTGATGCCGGCAGCGAGCTCAAGACGCACACGAGGACGACGAACACACCACTCGCCATCGCGGCCAGTGCGCCGCGGAATCCGAGCGCCGCCAATAGAAACCCACCCACGAAAAACCCGGCGCCCTTGAGTGCGTTCTTCGAACCTGTGAGCACCGCCACCCACTTGAACAACCCCGATTCGTCACCGGTCGGTACCAAGACTTTGACCGCGCTCTTGGCGCTCATCTTGGTCAGGTCCTTCGCAATGCCTGACAGTGCCTGGCAGCCCATCACCCACGCGACGGACACGGCCGTGCCCCACTCTCGATTCAGCAGCGCGAGCAGACCGAGCGCAACGACCTGGAGGGCCAGCCCCAAAACCAGTGTGAAACGCAGGCCGGTTCGCGCCGCCAGCCAGCCACCGATCAGATTCGTGACGATGCCAAAGAACTCGTACAGCAGAAAGAGAAACGCGAGTTGGACCGGCGTGTAGCCGAGTTGATTGAAGTGCAGGAGTACCAGCATCCGGAGCGCGCCGTCCGTGAGCGTAAAGGCCCAGTACGCCGCCGTCACGGTCACGTAGTTGCGAATGCTGATCGTCGGTGCGGTCACAGCGACGCCCCGACCTTTTGTGCCAGCTCGATCACGCGGTGGACGTAGCCGATTTCGTTGTCGTACCAGGCCAGCACCTTGACGCAGGTGCCATCGACCACCATCGTGGAGAGCGCATCGACGATGGCTGATCGCGCATCGTCTTTGTAGTCGACGGAGACGAGCGGTCGCTCTTCGTATCCGAGAATGCCTTCGAGCGGACCGTCGGCCGCGCGTTTGAAGGCCGCGTTCACCTCCTCGACCGTCGTCGACCGTTTCACTTCAAAGACACAATCCGTGAGCGACGCATTGAGCAGCGGCACGCGGACGGCAATGCCCGACAACCGGCCAAGCAACTCCGGATATATGAGGCCGATCGCAGTCGCCGATCCGGTGCTCGTAGGAATCAGCGACACGCTGCTTGCCCGGGCACGGCGAAGATCCTTGTGCGGCGCGTCGACCACGACCTGCGTGTTAGTAATGTCGTGAATCGTCGTGATTACGCCGTGAGTGATCCCGATTGCCTCATGGATCACCTTGACCACCGGGGCGAGACAGTTCGTCGTGCAGGAGGCGGCCGTCACGAGGTGGTGCTTCGCGGGCTCGTAGAGACCGTCGTTGACTCCCATCACGACGTTCAGAGCGCCAGACTTCACCGGTGCGGCAACGATCACTTTCTTCACACCGGCCCTGAAGTAGGGATCCAGTGTCTCCGTCGTTCGGAACTTGCCGGTGCACTCCAGCACGATGTCGACGCCCGCCTGTGACCATGGCACGTCGGCAGGCGCCGCGGCCGCAGAAAACGACACGGCCGTGCCGTCAATTGAGAGCCGGTTGTCGTGAGACTCGACTCGTCGATCCCAGCGACCGTGCACGGAATCGAACACGAGCAAGTGCGCGGCGGTTTCGGCACCGCCGCTGACTTCATTGATATGCGCGAACGCCAGGTCGGGCCGCCCCCAACCCGCGCGCAACGCGAGGCGCCCCATCCGGCCGAAGCCGTTGATTCCGATTCTCGTCGCCATGAGGCTCCCGCGATTACAAAGACTTACGCATGACCGTCGCGCTCGACGGACACGCGAACGTGAACTCGATGGACGTCCGCACAGAGGCGGGTACCGCGGTGCGCTCGATTTGTTCGAATCCAAACCTCGGAAAATAGTCTTCTGCGGTCGTCGTCAACAGATAAATGGCGGGAGCCTGGATCTCGCACGCTAACTGGATCGCCGCCTCCGTGAGTGCACGCCCGAGCCCCTGTCCTTGTTGCTCGGTCGCCACGGCCACCGACCGGAGCAATGCTCCGTGCGGATACACCTCCAGCGCGGCGCTGCCGACGATTCGGTCTCCGTCCCGAGCAACAAGCGTTGTCGAGAGGTGGTCTCGCAACCCGTCGGTGGGGAGTTGCTGCCCGCGCAGCAATTGCAGGACCGCGTCGATCTGCTCGACGGTGACGCGCTCCAGAGAGGCGGCCATCAACGCCCCGCGCTCGCCGTCAGCGATTGAGGTCCGCAGCACGGCACGCCTGCCACATCGCCAGGCGTCGGTGCACAGCAGCCGGTCTTCTTCTGGAGCCGCTCCGTGTCCTTGTTGATGGCGTCGAGGTGCGTCAGGGCATGCCGGACGCTGGTAATGATCGCCGCCAGAATCGGATCGGGTAGGGTCGCCAGCCGATAGTGAATCCAGAGTCCGTCCCGCCGAGCGTCGACGAGACCGGACCGCCGCAAGTACGCCAGGTGCCGCGAGGCCTTCGGCTGCGTAATGCGCAGGCTCTCGTGGATGTGACACACGCAGACCTCGCCGGTCAGCAGCAGTCCCAGGATGCGTAGTCGCGTGGCGTCTGCGAGCGCCTTGAAGAGCGTTTCCATTTCAATAAGTGGCCTGGCCATATATTCGTACTGACAAATGTATCATGGCGTCTCCAGATTCTATATATGCGGTTTCACATATGCAGAAGGGAATTCCTGGCGACGGACTGACAGCATGTTCGCCAATCGAGCACAGACGCTCCTCGGCATTCAACGACCACTGAAGAACCTTCGGCGATTGGTGCCCGACGACCCGGTCGAAGCCGAGAGATCGACCGACGGCTCGACCGGTTCGAGGAACGCCGGATGATGCGTGCAAAGCAGGCCATCATCGACCGCGACTTTCAGACGGCAGCCCTGCATTTCACGTCGCTTCACCAGCGCACGGGTGCCATGGCCGATTCGGCCATGGCCTTCGCTGCCGCTCGGTGAACCTGCGCGTCCGCGTCGTCGCCAACTCGTACACGTTCTGTTCAAGATTCTGGCTGACGGACTTGAATGCGTTGACCGGCGTGACGCCAGACACTAACCGTGCCTTCATGTCGTCACGCTCTCCGCCCGTCGAGCGTCAAGCGAGGCGCAGAAGTCGAGGCTTTCGACGGTTCTCGGATGGGTATGGCTCTTGCGGTGTCCCTTGCGGAGTCGGCAATGTTGCGGATCATCACGGAGCGGAGCGGCAACGCATATCGCGTCGAATTGCACGGAAGCCTGACCGGCGACTCGATCGCGATACTCGAAGGCCGCTGGCGCGCGATTCGTGATGCCGCACCCTCTGCGCTCGTCAGAGTCGGTGTGTCAAACGTCGTGTTCATCGATGCCGACGGTGAGCAGTTGCTCCGGCGTATGGCGCTGAGCGGGGTCGAACTCGACGGCGCCGGTGTGATGAATCGGTACGTCATCGAAAGAGTATCAGGAGGTGTGTGATGGCGACAATGACTGAGGTGATGCCCGGGTTGACCGGAAACATTCGTGAATCGGCCACGTGGTCGATCGTGCTGAGCGTGCTGATGATGATCAGCGGCGTGCTGGCGATATCCATTCCGCCGGTCGCGGGACTGGCCGTGACGGTGATGTTCGGCTGGCTGCTGATCGTCACCGGCGCGCTGCACCTCGGATATGCGTGGCGCGGGCACGGTGCCGCGGCGATTATTGGCGAGATCCTCCTCGCAATCCTGTACGCCGTGATCGGGATCTACGCGCTCGCGCACCCGGTCGCCGGCCTGGCGACGCTAACGCTCGCGATCGCCGCCTATCTGGTGGCCAAGGGCGTGGTCGAAGGGCTCATCGCATTCACGCTCCGGCAGTTCACGGGAAGCGGGTGGCTGCTCGTGGACAGCATTCTCACCATCGCCATCGCCGCGATGATCGCGAACACATGGCCGGTAAGTGCGGCCTGGGCGGTTGGCGTGCTCGTGGGCGTCTCGATGATTTCGAGCGGATTCTCTCGGCTGATGGTGTCGATCGCCGTGCGGCGCCTCGCGTCTTAGCCGGTCATGCGCGCGGCGGCACCGGACCGCCGCGCCCTGGCGCCGGCCGCACAATCTGCAACCTGCGCATCGTCGAGACGAGCGACGTTCGCTTCACGCCAAGGCGCGCCGCGGCGCCGCTCGGACCGCCGATCACCCAGTTCGTGTCCGCGAGCGCCCGCAGGATGTGTTCGCGCTCCGCATCCTCGAGGGTCACCGGTGCAGACGTCGCCGGCGGCACCGCTTCGAATTCGGCGCGCGCGATCGTGAGCACCGGACCGGTCGAGAGGATCACGGCCCGCTCGATGACGTTCTGGAGCTCTCGAATGTTGCCGGGCCACGGCCACCGGGAGAGCATGTCGAGGCTTTCGCGCGAGACCGACTCAATCGGACGGCGCAGGCGTTTCGCAAACCGCTGGGCGAAGTAGAAGACGAGGGGCGGAATGTCTTCACGGCGATCGCGGAGCGGTGGAATGCGGACGGGAAACACGTTCAGCCGGTAGTACAAGTCGGACCTGAACTCACGCGAGCCGACCATTTCTTCGAGATTGCGGTTCGTGGCGGCGATCAACCGGAAGTCCACGCGGATGGTGCGCGTGCTGCCCAGGCGCTCGATCTCGTGCTCCTGCAGCACGCGCAGCAGCTTCGACTGGAGGTCGAGCGGCACGTCGCCGATTTCGTCGAGGAACAACGTGCCCTGATGCGCGAGCTCGAACCGACCAATCTTCTGCGCCAGGGCGCCGGTGAACGCGCCACGTTCGTGGCCGAACCACTCGCTCTCGAGCAGCCCTGCGGGCGACGTCGTGCAGTTGACGGTCACCAGCGTGCGGCTGCGGCGCTCGCTTGCCGCGTGGAGCGCGCGCGCGAACAGTTCCTTGCCGGTGCCCGTCTCGCCGAGCAGCAGCACCGTGGTGTCCGTCGGCGCGACTGTCCGGATCTGATTCAGCACACGCTGCAGCGCCTTGCTCTCGCCGACGATCTCTTCGAACTGGTGCACGCCGCGGATTTCTTCCTGTAAGTACACGTTCTCGCGTGCGAGCTGCTCCTTGAGCGCGGCGATTTCCTCGAAGGCCATCGCGTTTTCGAGCGCGATGGCGATCTGCGCCGCAACCCGCGTGACCCGCTCCAGCTCGTCTTGCGTAAAGGGCGTCGGTGTCAGCCGGCCGAGCGACAGCAGTCCGACGAGGCGGTGCGGAGCCAGTAGCGGTGCGTTGCAGATCCGCTTCACGCCGGACGCCTCGACGTGGGCGTACAGTGCGTCCCAGCCGGCCCGATCCGCTGTCGTGACGTCGATGTCTGTGGCGCGCGACAGCCATGACGTGTACGGCTCGGCCTCGAGGTGAATCGACTCCGCCAGGTGTTCGGGCCACGGCAACGCTGTGGGATCGATGACAAACGACTGCATACGCAGCTTGTCGTCAATCAGATAAAGGTTCGTATGGTCGTGCGGGACGATCCGGCGGACGTTCGGCGCGATGGCCGTCCGCAGCGCGCCGAGGTCGCGCTTGGTGACGACGGCGGTGGTGACCTCAAGCAGCGTTTGCCACTGGTCGCGCTCGTTGTCCTGCATGGCAGCGTGCTGCAATTTGACGCCAAATCTGCTGCTGCGGCAAGCGTTTAGCGTGTCCCGCCTCTATTTCGTCACGTGCTTTCCACGCAACACGCCACGCGAAGGAGAAACTCGAGCCGTGGCGCCGGATCGACGCTATTGCGCGGATTGTGTGGCGAGAAACCGGCAATGACAGTTGGCAACTCTCTTGCGCTACTGCGCGAGTGAACGGAGTCGAAACACTCAAAAAGGAAGGTAGTTATGGACAAGATCATCGGCGTGGTATTTGGCAATGAAAAGAACGCGTACGAGGGCTTGAGCGCCCTTCGGGAGTTGCACGGCGACGGCAGCATCACGCTGTATGACGAGGCGGTCGTCCTCAAGGACGCGACCGGCAAGGTGGAGACACGCGAAATGCGCGATGCCGCGGCCGGCACATTCGTGGGTCTGCTTACCGGAACCCTTGTCGGCGTGCTGGGAGGCCCGGTTGGGGTCGCGGTCGGCGCGAGTGCCGGCACGATGGCCGGCGCGGCCTTTGACCTGTCGCGAGCCGGCATCAATGCCGACTTCGTCGACGAGTTCTCCGCCTCGCTGCTCCCGGGAACGGCGGCAGTGCTCGCGGAGGTCGATGAGGACTGGCAGGCGCCGATCGACACGCGGATGGAGGCGCTGGGCGGACACGTACTCCGGCGCAACCGGATCGATGTCGAGGACGCCTATTTCGAGCGCCAGAACGCGGCGTTCGTCGAGGAGTTGCACGCACTCGAGGCGGAGCGCAAGAAGGCAGCGGCCGAGCGCAAAGCGAGGCTGGACGCGAAGATCGCAGACACGCGACGCAAGCTTCAGGAGAAGCAGGACGCGCTGAAAACGCGTATCGACGCGATCAAGGGAGAGGGCGAGACGAAGATCAAGTTGCTCCAGGAGCAGGCGGCGAACGCCCGTGAAGAGACACGCGAACGTGTGGAGCAGCGCCTGGCGGCAGCCCGCGCCGACTACCGCGTCCGGGCAGGGAAGCTCCACGACGCGTGGGAGTTGACCAGGTCCGCGCTGAAGTAGCGTTTAACCCGTTTGTTTGAAGGAGGAGATGTCATGACATTCGAAGAGAAGATTGCCGCCGGCATTCACGACGTGAACATCAAGCTGGATGCGTTCGAAGCGAAGGCGAAGGCCGGGAGGACCGAAGCCGAAGCGACGGCCGTCAAGGGCCTGAAGATCGCGAGGGCTGAAATCGATACGGCGCTCATCGGGCTGCAGGAGTCCATCGAAGACTTCAGGAACAAGTACACGTCGGCTCCGCCCAAGTAGTAGGGACCACAGGAGCGTGCGATGAGCGGTGTGAGGGTGAGGACTGGAACGGCAGTTGCCAAGTGGTTGTTCAAGGAGGAAGTGTGATGGCAACGCAAAACGCACAACCGGAAACCGGCGCGACACTCGAGGAGAAGATTGCCGCGCGCATTCACGATGTGAACGTCAAGCTCGATGCGTTCGAAGCGAAGGCCAAGGCCGTGAGAACCGAGGCGGAAGCAACGGCAATCAAGGGGTTGAAGCGCGCGCGAGCCGAGATCGACGCGACGCTCGTCGCGCTGCAGCAGTCGCTCGACGAGTTCAGAAAGAAGTACACCTCCGCCCTGCGGCAGGGGCCTGTTGATGCTGGCACTGATATTGGCGATCTCTCGCCTTCGGCCCATCCGGTCGTGTCACGTCTGTTCGAGCGGGTTGAAAGGAACCCGACGTGAACCTCGGACGGCAACGGCGTTCCCGAGCGCCACGCCGCGTAAGCGGCGCGCCCGGTTTTGATTGTCTGAATGTCGCACGAGCGCGGTGCCATATGCGTAACATCCGTGAACCAGGAAATTGGCCGATTAACACCGCCCGCGCCGTGACATGGGTGATCTTTCTCGGCGCTGCGGCCACGGTCGTGTATCTGTGTCTGTCGATACTGCGCCCGTTCGCCACCGTGATCTGCTGGTCCGCCGTTCTCGCGGTCATCTGTTATCCCGTCCATCAGTTGATGGTCCGAAAGACGGGTCGGGTCGGGCTCAGCGCTTTCATGACGAGCGTGCTCTCAGTCGTCGCCGTCGTCGTTCCACTGCTGGCGATCGGCGGCATTGCCGTCAGCCAGTTTGTCGCACTCGGACATTCGTTGCAGACTGCGTTTCAGAATCACGATCAGCAGCCGAACGGAGTTGTAGCGGCTCTGGGGTGGATCGCGACACGGACGGGTCTGGATCAGGCCGCTACTGGCGTATGGATTCAGCAACACATGAGCGATGTGGCCGAGCGCGCGGGGCAAAGCGTGTTCTCCGTCGCTGCCGGCCTGGTCGAGGCCGTCCTGTCGTCGGTGTTTGTTGTCGTGGCGATGTTCCTGCTGTTGCGGGACGGTCAGCATCTTGTGCAGACGATCCCGGATCTGCTGCCGTTCGAACGTCAGCGCAGTGAAGCCCTGCTGTGTCGCATCAAAGATGTCGTGCAAGCCAGCGTCTACGGCGTCGTGGTGATTGCGGTCCTGCAAGGCGTGTTGTACGGGGCGATGTTCTGGGTGCTCGGCGTTCCCTCTGCGGCGTTGTGGGGCATGGTCACGGTCTTCGCCAGCGTGTTCCCGGTCGTTGGCGCCTTTGCAGTTTGGGGACTCTGCGCGGTGTATCTGACCGTGACCGGTCACTGGCCGCAGGCGGTTCTCCTGGCGCTCTGGGCGTTCATCGTGAATGCGATCGATCACGTCCTGAGGCCGCGACTCGTCGCCGGGCGCGTAGGGCTCAGCGAACTGGCGATGTTCTTTGCTCTGCTCGGCGGGTTGAGCGTGTTCGGCGGTCTCGGCGTTGTGCTCGGACCGGTCGCGTTCGCGACGCTTGCGGCTATCGTTGACACGCTGCGGGAGCCGGAGGCGGCGGCGCGGTCAGCGGAGGCCTTCGATGCCATCATGCACGTTCCCGACAACGCGGGCCAATCGCAATAGGCACGGTGCTCGACCATGCGCCACTACGTATTGCTGCTTGCCTTCGGACTGAGTGCGCCGATGGTCGGTCGAACTCAGCCGGTGTCAGTGTTCACGACCATCGGGCTCACGGCAGAGGAGACCGCGGCGATCGATGCCGGCCGTCCGGTCGCGAAGATGTTGCCGTGGGGTGGACCATCAGAGGTGTATGTCTTCGGCGCTGTACACGTCAACGGATCGCCCGAGACGTACCTGAAGGCCGCACGTGAGGTGTCGCGCCTGAGCGGCACTCCCGGATATTTGGGCATCGCGGAGCTTCGTGACGACGCCACCCTGGCGGATCTCAAGGCGCTGACCTTCGAACCCGACGATGTGAAAGCGCTGAAGAATTGTCGCGAGGGCGCGTGCGATCTCCAGTTGCCGACGATGTCGATGCAGGCGTTTCGTGACGGGGTGGATTTCTCCCTGCCCGACGCTGTCGAGCAGGCCAACGCGCTGGCGCGCCCGATGGTGGTGCAACTGCTTCGCTCGTATAAGCAGGGTGGGAACGGCGCGCTGGGCGAGTACCGGGACAAGCAGAATCCGGCGCGGATCGCTGATCAGTTCGAGACGATGGTCGGCCGTGCGTCGGTGCTGCCCGATGTGCTTCCTGAGCTTCGCCGATACCTGCTCGAGTATCCGAATGCGCCGCTGGCGAGTGCCGACAGTTTCTTCTTCTGGGAAAAGGTGACGTTCGGTCTCAAGCCGACGATTCGCGTGAACCATGCCGTGATCTATCGCGGCCGCGCCGAGGGGCATGATGTCAGCGTGGTCGCGATTAAACAACTGTACGCGACGCATTACTTTCACACCGCGCTCGACGTGTCGGTGTGCGTCGACGACAGTCCTGGCGGAAGAGCCGCGGGGTTTTATCTAGTGACGCTCAAGGGGTCGCAGCAGGACGGATTAACCGGCGCCAAGGGCTCCATGCTGCGAAAGATCGTCGTCGACAAAACGCGCCGCTCACTTGAGCGCGCGCTGGCATCGATCAAGCGCACGGTCGAAGGCTCGTGATTCTCTGCATCAGCCACACGCGGGTGACATAGGCCTTGCGGCATGGTGGTCCTCAGACAAGTGCCGTTCTTCGCGCTGTTCGACGATGACGAACTCGCGATTCTGGCTTCGAAGGTCGAAGTGCGGACCTTGGCACGACCTGCGACAAGAGCGCGGGAGCCGTTTCGCCGACGCGGGATGGACGGTCGTCACATCCAGATGCTGCTCGGCCACGCCGATCTGAAAACGACCGAGCACTATCTGAACTCCGATTACGAAACGTCTAGCCGAAGCGATGAAGCGCGACGGGAGGGCGCGCCTAAGAGAGAGCCGGTCCCAAATCGGTCCCACCTACCATCTCGCCCGACCCTCGATCACAAAAACCAGCGCTTTTATTGGTGGGCCCCCTGGGGATCGAACCCAGGACACCGTGATTAAAAGTCACGTGCTCTACCACTGAGCTAGGGGCCCCAGTCGGTGGGAAGCAGCAATTGTACTACGGCGGCTTTCCGCTATACTGTGGCCACGCGCGAGCGGATCTCGCGCGCCCCGACTATGACCAAGGATGTGACGCGGCTCGTGCTGGTGGTCGAAGACGACGTCTCGGTGCGCCGGCCATTGGTGAAGTTTCTGGAGATGCACGGCTTCGTGGTCGTCACCGCGGAAACCTCGGACGAGGGGTTGGAGCAGATTCGCAAGAACCGCCTGGTCGCCGCGGTCGTGGACCTCCGCCTGCGGAAAGGCTCAGGACGCGACGTCGTGGTCGCGACGCCCGCCGAGGTGCCGGTGATCATTTTCTCCGGCGTCCCGTCCGAATCGGCCGAACTCGAACGGCTCCGGCCACGGACGCGGCTGATCGAAAAGCCGTACTCTCTGGTGCTGCTGGTCGAGACCCTGGAAGAAATGCTCGCCGAGGCCGGCGCCGGCTCACAGAATATTCATCCCTAGCGCCGACAGCGTCAGCTCGGTGCCGAGCTCGGCGGTGATGTTGCGCACGTCCAGCGTCGGGTTGACCTCCACCAGGTCGAGCGACGTCAGCAGTCCCGAGTCGGCGACGATTTCCATCACCATGTGGGCCTCACGGTAGTCCAGCCCGCCCTTCACCGGTGTCCCCACGCCTGGCGCAATCAGCGGGTCGCAGACGTCCATGTCGAACGAGACATGAACGCCCGCGGTGCCGTTACCGGCGAGCCTGACCGCCTGTTCGATGATCGCGGCAATGCCCTCGCGGTCGATGTCCTTCATCGTGAAGACATGGACGCCGGCATCGCGGATCGCGACTTTTTCGCGGGCGTCGAGATTCCGGATCCCGACGAGGACGGTGTGTGCTGGCAGGACCTTCGGCGAAAACCCGCCGATGGTCGAGAGCGCCGCGGGTTCAGGACCGAGTAGCGCCGCCAGCGGCATGCCGTGCACGTTGCCCGACATCGATGTTGCCGGCGTATTCATGTCGCCGTGCGCATCGACCCAGATCAGTCCAATCGGCAACTGGCGAGTGCGTCGGGCCCAGTCGGCCGCTGCCGCCACGGATCCCGCGCCGAGGCTGTGGTCGCCGCCGAGGACGATCGGCATCGCGCCCTCGTCGAAGGACGCCCGGGCGGTCTGGTACACCTGCTGACAGACCTGAGCGATCTCATGGACGTATTTCTGCTGCTCGTCGCGCAGTACCTGGGTTTCAGGAATCGGCGCGGCCAGGTTGCCCTTGTCGACGACCCGGTAGCCGAGCGCTGCGAGTCGCTCGTCGAGTCCGGCGATCCGAAACGCCGAGGGACCCATATCGACCCCGCGCCTGCCACCGCCAAGATCCAATGGCACACCGATGACGTGGATTGGCTTTTTAGACATCAGATTGCGGACGGCAGATTACCGACATCGGAGCGGTGAGTCGCGAGCCA
This sequence comes from Vicinamibacterales bacterium, assembly GCA_036497895.1. Classification (GTDB taxonomy): domain Bacteria; phylum Acidobacteriota; class Vicinamibacteria; order Vicinamibacterales; family CAVVIG01; genus CAVQFC01. The sequence continues at coordinate 16,291 of DASXIR010000184.1, forward strand.
TTCACGTACGGCGACGGCGGTTCTTCTCGCGTCGGCGATGCAGTCCGGGATGCCGACGCCTCGAAAGCCGCTGCCGGTGACGAACAGCCCGGGATGCTGCTGCAACGCGCGGTCGATCGCCGCCATTCGGGCGAGGTGACCGACTTCGTGCTGCGCGTTGGCGCGCATCCAACGATAGATACGCGTGAACAGCGGTTGGCCACGCACGCCGATCAGCGGCCTGAGGGCGTCGAGCGACAGCGTGACGAGTTCCTTGTCGGGCCGCTCCAGCGCATCGGGATCGCGTGCTCCGCCCACGAACGTCCGCAACAGGACACGACCTTCAGGCGCGCGATGCGGCCATTTGGACGACAGCCACGAGGCTGCCAGAAGTCCCGTCCGTTCCACGCGCGGAACCACGAACCCGGATCCGTTGAGCGGATGAGCGATCGCGTCGCGTTCGAAGGCCAGCGCAATGGTCGCCGCAGATGCGTACGGAATCTCGCCGCACAGCCGCGACAGCGCTTTGCCTCGCTCGGCGGTCAACCCGCTCGTGACGTAGGCAGGCGTTGCGAGGATCACCGCTCGCGCCGGGATCACTTCGCCGCCGGTCGTGTGAACGTGAAACGGACCGTGCCCTTCGATCGCTGTGACGCCGACGCCGGTGCGAACGCGGGGCTCGCCGATCGCCGTCACCAGCGCGCCAATCATCTCGCTCAGGCCGCCAGGCAGGGAATGGAATGCGCCATCGGCCGACGCCGGGGCCCGACGCAAACGGAAGGCGCGCAGCAGGCTGCCGTGATCGCGCTCGGCCTCGACGAATCGAGGGAACAACGCCTGAACCGACAGGCGATCCACGTCGCCGGCATGAATGCCCGCCAGCAGCGGCTCGGCCAGGTAGGTCGAGGCTTCGCGCCCGAACCGCCGCGTCATGAACGCGCCAATTGATTCGTCGGCGTCGTCGCGCCGCCTGGGCACGAACAGCTCGGCCGCCATCCGCATCTTCCCCGTCCAGGAAAACAATCTGGTTCGCACAAACGGTCCAACTCGCGTGGGGATGCCGAGCACGGACGCCGTCGGCAGCGGATGCAGCCGGCCGGCCCGCTGGATGTACGCGAGTCGCGGCAGTTTGGTGGTGATCAGCCGGTCACCGAGACCGATCTCGCGACACAAAGCGGCCCCGTCTGCCTTCTGGATGAGCAGTGAGTCCGGGCCGCCGTCGATGGTGAACCCGTCAACCTGCTCGCTCAGGATCACGCCGCCGGCACGTGGACTCTGCTCCAGCACCACGCATGACGTTCCGTGTCGCGACAAGTCGTACGCCGCCGCCAGCCCCGCAATGCCGCCACCGACGATGACGACGTCAGGCGTGAGCGGCAAGGCTCGCCACCTGCGTGCGCACGAGATCCTCGAGCATGGCGATAAACAGCGGCGAGGTGTTGAGTGACTCCGTCCGTCGCAGCGTTGTCGAGAACTGGCGGGCGACCTCAGCCGCCTGCAGGTCGATGTCGAAAAGGATCTCGGTGTGGTCGCAGACGAAACCGACCGGCACCGCGAGGAACTTCCGCACGTTGACTGAACGATCGTCGATCAATTGATCGAGGGTCGGACCGATCCAAGGTTCGGGCGTGCGGCCGGCACTCTGGTACGCTCGTTCGTAGTGGGCGATCCCGGCGCGTTCCGCAACGCCTCGCGCGGTCGCCGCGACCTGATCGGCGTAAGGGTCGCCGGCATCGATGACCCGCTGAGGCAGGCTGTGCGCCGTGAATACGACCAGTTCGCCTGGCGCCGGCCCAGCCGCGCGGACGCGTTCGGCGAACGCGTCAAGTAGCAGCGGGTGGGCGTAGTAAGCGGGGACTGCGTCGAACGCGATACCGGGCGGAAGCGCCGCGCTGGCGGCGTCCAGGTATTTCTGCACGCTCAGCGAAGAAAACTGCGGCGCCATCGGGACGCCGATGACGCTCGCGACGCCGGCGGCGGCGAGCTCGGCGATCGCGTCCTTGATGAAGGGCCGCCAGTTCCGCATGCCGACTGCCACCGGTATTTCGTGGCCGAGCCGCGCCTGCAGCGCAGCCGCCTGCGCCAGCGTGATCTCGGTGAGCGGCGATCGACCGCCGATCGCCTCGTAGTTGTGGCGCATCTCGGCGACGAGCTCATCGGTGGGCGGCCGGCCGCCGCGCACGAGTCGCAGATATTCGGGCATCTCGTCCATCGACGAGGGCGTGCCGTGCGCCATCAGCAGCACTCCGACCCGTGACATCTTCAGGACCTCTTCACATCCGCGTCCGCTGATGGACATACCGCGCCAGCGCCTGCACGTGCTCAACAGGGGTGCTCGGCAGAATCCCGTGACCCAGATTGAAAATGTGCCCGGGACGCCCGCCGGCGCGCGAGAGGATCTCATCGGTCGCAGCGAACATCCGATCGACCGGGCCGAGCAGCAGCGTCGGGTCGAGGTTGCCCTGAATGCCGCGGTCGGAGCCGATGCGATCCCAAGCCTCGTCGAGGGGCGTGCGCCAGTCGGCGCCGATGACGTCGCCGCCCGCCGTACGTAGTTCGCCAAGGATCGCTCCGGTGCCGACGCCGAAATGAATCGTCGGCACATCTGGCCGGCTCTCGAGGCGGGCGAAGATCTTCTGCGTATGCGGCAGGATGAACTCGCGATAGTCGGCGGCGTTCAAGGCACCGACCCACGAATCAAAAATCTGCACGCAGTCGACACCGGCGTCGATCTGCGCCACGAGATAATCGCCGATGACCTCCGCGAGCAGGTCGCAGAAGCGATGCCACGCCACCGGCGCGCCGTACATCAGCGACTTGGTGTGTCCGAAGTTGTTCGAATGCCCGCCTTCGATTGCGTACGAGGCGAGCGTGAACGGGGCGCCGGCAAATCCAATCAGCGGCAGCTGGGCGGGCAGTGCCTCGCGGATGTCGTGGATGGCTTCGAGGACGTATGCGAGCTCGTCGCGTGGCTCGAAGGTGTGCACCGCATCGAGATCGGATTCGTGGCGCAGAGGCTTCTCGATCGCCGGACCCTCACCACGCACGAAATCGAATGGAATGCCCAGCGGCGCGAGCGGCAGCAGGAGATCTGAAAACAGGATCGCGGCATCCACTTCGATGCGACGGACCGGCTGCAACGTGACTTCTGTCGCCAGTTCAGGCGTGCGACAGATTTCGAGCAGGGAA
>DASXIR010000185.1:0-35661 GCA_036497895.1 Vicinamibacterales bacterium
AAGGCCAGTAGGATGGCCAGAAGCATCGCGAGCGTGGCGCGCACGGCGTCATTCTTGCTCAAACACGACTGCGATGGCGACCCGTCCTCCCTTACCTGCCGCCGATTCCGCCAAAGCGGCGGGTCTGCGCCATGTTGACGACGTCCGGCTCCCGGGAATCCGACGCATCGGTTCTAAAACGCGCGTGCGATATGTGGCACCCAACGGGGCCACGATTGGCAACCACGCCGAACTGAAGCGGATCAGGTCGCTCGTCATTCCGCCGGCATGGACCCGGGTCTGGATTTGTCCCGACCCCCGCGGTCACGTGCAGGCGACCGGCCGCGATGCGCGAGGTCGAAAGCAGTACCGCTACCACCCGCGCTGGCGCGAGGTGCGCGACCAGGCAAAATACGGCCGCCTGATCGCATTCGCGAAATCGCTGCCCGTCATCCGCCGCCGGACCGGCGCCGACATCAAGCAGGCGGGGTTGACCCGGCAGAAAGTACTGGCCGCGGCGGTTCAGCTGCTCGAGAAGACGCTCATCCGCATCGGCAACGAAGAGTACGCGCGTGAGAACGGCTCGATCGGCTTGACCACCATGCGCGATCGCCATGCCATGGTGAAGGGAACCCGTGTGCACTTCGAGTTCAAGGGCAAGAGCGGCGTCGTTCATGCCATCGACCTGCAAGATGTCCGGCTCGCCAGAATCGTCAAGGCGTGCCGCGACCTTCCGGGCCACGAGCTGTTTCAGTACGTGGACGAGGAGGGCTCGCGGCACACCATCGACTCCGCTGACGTCAACGCTTACCTGCGTGAGGTGAGCGGCGAAGACTTCACCGCGAAAGACTTCCGGACGTGGGCCGGCACCGTGCTGGCCGCGAAGGCGCTGTCGGAAGCCGCAGGCCCGCGCTCGAACGCCGACGCCAGACGTCGCGTTGTCGCGGCGATCGAATCGGTGGCGAAGAAGCTGGGCAACACCAAAGCGGTCTGCCGCAAGTGCTACATCCATCCCGTCATCGTTGACGCCTACCTGTCCGGCGTGACGATCGAAGTGACGCCGGCTCGCTCGCGGGCGGGTCATGCGCTGACCGCGTGCGAGCGCGCGGTGGTGAGGCTGATTCGAGCGCGCGAGCGGTTGCGAAAGACGGCGTGAAGGCCGACGTATAATCGCCGCGATGCCGGTGCGATCGAAGGCGGCGGTCGGTCGCAGCGTGATCCGGAAGGAGGGCGCGGCGAAGACCTCCGGTGCCGCCAAGTACATCGACGACATCGCCTTCCCCAATCTTCTCTACGGACGCACCATCCGATCGTCGATTCCGTGCGGTGAGATCACCGCGATTCGCTTCCACTTCGACGTCAGCGGCTTCACCATCGTCGACTATCGCGACATCCCCGGCCGAAATGTCGTGGCGTTGATCGACGACGACCAGCCCTGTCTCGCCGAGCGCGACATTCGACACGTCGCCGAGCCGATTATGCTGCTCGCGCACGCCGATCGCGAGACGCTGCTTGCTGCCGACGTCCAGATCGACTACCGGCAGGCTCCGCCGCACTACGACGCTGAGTCGTCTCCCACCGTGTTCAAGGAGATCACGATCGAAAAGGGCACCATCGCCGACGGGTTTTCCGCTGCCGATCTCATCGTCGAAGGCGAGTACCGGACGGGTCATCAGGAGCAGCTGTACATCGAGCCCAACGGCGTCGTCGCCTACCCGGAGAACGGCGGCATCACCGTCTACGGTTCGCTGCAGTGTCCCTACTACGTGCACCGCGCGCTGACGGTGTTGCTCAATCTCCCGGGCGACAAGGTGCGGGTCGTGCAGACGGAAACGGGCGGTGGATTCGGCGGCAAGGAAGAGTACCCGTCGATGATCGCGGGCCACGCGGCGCTCCTCGCCAGAAAATCCGGCCGGGCGGTCAAGCTGATTTACGCCCGCGTCGAGGACATGATCGCCACCACCAAACGCCACCCGTCCCTCGTGCGTCACCGCACCGGCGTGACGCGTGCCGGTCGCATTACGGCGATGGAGATCGACGCAGTGCTCGATGGCGGCGCCTACGCCACCCTCAGCGCTGTGGTGTTGTCGCGCGGCTTGATTCACGCAAGTGGACCGTACCGCTGCGACCACATCCGCATTCGTGGACGCGCCACGATGACCAACACGCCGCCCAACGGCGCATTTCGGGGCTTCGGTGCACCGCAAACCCAATTCGCGGCTGAAGTGCACATGGATCGCGTTGCCGACGCGCTTGGAATGGATCCGGTCCGGTTCCGCGACATCAACGTGCTTCGGCCCGGCGATACCACAGCGACTGGCCAGCGGCTCGGTCGGGACTGCAGCGCCCGTCAGGTGTTGCGTGAAGCAGTCAAGCGCACAAAGTTCACCGCTCGCCGCCGCGCACTGGCGGGTTCGAATCGCGGCATCGGTCTCTCACTGTTTTTTCACGGCTCGGGCTTCACCGGTGGCGGAGAGATCAAGCTGGCATCGAAGGCGTCGCTGCAACTGACCGAACGCGGCGTCAACGTTCTGGTCGGCAGCACCGAAATCGGTCAGGGAACGCGGACGATGCTGGCACAGATTGTCGCGGACACGCTCGGCATGCCGTACGACAACGTGGAAGTCAACGAGGCCGACACCGGCGTCGTGCCCGACAGCGGTCCAACCGTCGCGTCGCGGACCTGTATGGTGGTCGGGCGGATTCTCGAGCGGTGCGCCGAGGACATGCGTGAGCGGATCGGCGTCCTCACACCTCGCGAGTATTTGCGTCGCCATGGTCCGCTCATCGTCACGAAAGCTTACGAACGTCCTTCCGAGATGGTCTGGGACGACCACACCTATCGCGGCGACGCCTACGGCAGCTACGGCTGGGGCTGCGACATCGTCGAAGTCGAGGTTGACCGGGATACCTGGCAGGTGAAGCCAATCGCCTTCACCACGGTCCACGAAATCGGCCGGGCGATTCACCCGATGCTCGCGACCGGACAGATTGAAGGCGGCAGCACACAGGGACTCGGCTACGCGCTGCTCGAGGACGTCGTGATGCGCGACGGCCGCATGGCCAACGCGACGCTCACCAACTACATCATTCCGACGACGCTCGATACGCCGCCCTTGAAGGTCGCGATGCTCGAGAATCCGTACGAGCACGGACCGTTCGGCGCAAAGGGCGTCGGCGAGATGCCGATTGACGGCCCGGCCCCGGCGGTCATCAACGCGCTCAGGCACGCGGGATTCGACCTGCGTGCGATCCCCGCGACACCCGAACGGATCATGGCCGCACCAACCATCGCGACGAGACGGCACCGGAAATGACCGCGGTTTCCTTCGTATTGAACGGTCGCCGGACGAAGGCCAGCGTTCATCCGATGAAGCGTCTCCTCGACGTCCTTCGCGAGGACTTCGGCCTGACGGGCACGAAGGAGGGCTGTGGGGAAGGCGAGTGCGGTGCCTGCACCGTCCTCATCGACGGTGCGCCGGTCAACTCGTGCCTTGTGCCGCTCGCTCAGGCCGCCGGCGCACGTGTGACGACGATCGAAGGCCTCGGGGGACGGCATCCCCTTCAACATGCTTTTGTCGAGCATGGCGGAGCGCAGTGCGGGATCTGCACGCCGGGCATGATCCTCGCGGCGGTCGCCCTCGGAAAGAATCCCAGCCTCGATCAGATGAAGACCGGCCTGGCCGGGAACTTGTGCCGCTGCACCGGATACTCGGCAATATACCGATCGATTCGCAAGGCGTACCGGCCACGCGGTAAGAAGTCCTGATCCCCATGCCTGGATCGATCTCTGACAAAACACTCCTCGAGCCACGGTCGCTGACCGACGCGTTGCAGATGTTGCGCGACGAGGGACCACTCGTGCCGATGGCCGGGTGCACGGACTTGTACGTCGCGCTCAACTACGGGACGCTCGAGGCGGCGCGCTTTCTCAATTTATGGCGGCTCGAACGGCTTCGAGCGATTGAACTGCGCGGCGCCGTGCTGTCGATTGGCGCGATGGCAACCCATGCCGACATCATCCGATCGGCCATCGTCAATCGGCGCCTGCCGATGCTGGCGGCGGCCTCGCGCGAAGTCGGCGGCGTGCAGATTCAGAATCGCGGCACGATCGGCGGCAACGTGGCCAACGCGTCACCGGCCGGCGATACGCTGCCGGTGCTTGCCGCCGCCGACGCGGTCGTGGTGTTGCGCAGCGCGTCGGAGACGCGACGGGTCCCGTTTACGGCGTTTTACATCGGCTACCGGCAGAGCGCTCGCCTCTCGCACGAGCTCATCGTGGCGCTCGAAGTTCCCGTCGTGCGGGGACGCCAGCAGTTCCGGAAGGTGGGCACGCGGGCCGCTCAAGCGATCTCGAAAGTGGTGATGGCAGTCGTGACCGGCGACCAGCCGCGCATCGCTCTCGGCAGCGTAGCGCCGACCGTCATCCGCGCCGGTCGCACCGAGGCCGCGCTCGCCGCAGGTGCGTCGATCGACGAAGCGCAGCGGCTGCTGATGGATGAGATCGCGCCGATCGACGATATCCGCTCGACTGCAGAGTACCGGCGACGCGTCGCGGCCAACCTGCTCGCGCGGATGCTGACGTCGCGCTGACAGTCCGTGGTATAACTCGCGACACCCCCTAGGTCGCGTTTCTTCCCACATGAGAGCCGTCGTCGTCGCCCTCGCCGATCTTGGCCGCAGCGCCCGCATGCTTTATCACGCGCATGCGCTGGCTACCGATGGCGTGGACGTCGATCTCGTCGGTTACGAAGGCACGTCCGTGCCGACCTCGATCGCCAGCAACCCGCGGATCGCGCTGCATCGCTTCACACCGGTCACGCTTCGCTATGGCCCAAGCCTGTCAGGATTGACATATGCAGTGGCTGGACTGCTTGACGCTGCGCGTATCAGTGTTCGCCTGTGGCGGACTCTCAGGCAGCTGAAGCGCCCGGACCTGGTGCTGGTGCAGAACCCGCCGGCATTCCCCACGCTCGCCGTCACCTGGTTTTCGTTGAGAGCCAAAGGCGTACGGTTCGTGACCGACTGGCACAACATCGGCTACACGTTGCTGGTGCTGAGGCTCGGCCGATGGCATCCCGCGGTCCGTCTGGCGCGCTGGTACGAACGTCGCGATGCGCGCCGAGTTGATGCGAACCTGTGTGTGTCGCGAGGACTGGCGGCCTTTCTCGAGAGCCGTTTCGGTGTGTCCAACGCGAGCGTGTTGTACGACCGTCCGGCGTCGGCGTTCGCGTCGATGGAACGGGCCGAGCGCGTCCAGTTCAGGCAGGCGCTGTTCTCGCGTCTCGGGGTCCGCGGCGGGGCAGTCGGGTTCATCGTCTGCCCAACCAGTTGGACAGAAGACGAGGACTTCGATCTGGTGATCGAGATGTTGCCCCGTCTCGAGGAGCGGATTCGGGGCTGGGAGGCGGCGTCGGTCGGCAGGCGGTTTCCGGATATCGTGCTGCTCGTGACCGGCGACGGCGCCCGGCGGTCAGAATTCGAGCGCCGATTCGCGGGCTTACCGGCCCGTCGGGTCCAACTCCGCGCCCGATGGCTCGAGCCGGACGATTATCCCCGCGTCGTCGGCAGCGCCGACCTGGGGCTTTGCCTGCACCGTTCCTCATCGGGGCTCGACATCCCGATGAAGGTCGCCGACCTGTTTGGCGCCGGCGTCCCGGTCTGCGCGCTCGACTACGGCGCCTGCCTCGCCGAACGGGTCCGGCACGGCGACAACGGCCTTCTCTTTTCGACTGCGACCCAGCTCGCGAGCGTGCTGTTCGACCTGTTCGAGACGTTTCCGGCCGATCAGAAGCAACTTGACCGCCTGCGTCTTGGCGCCCGCCGATCGGCCCGGCCGACCTGGGACGAAGGCTGGAGGCGCGAGGCACGATCGGTTCTGCTCCCGAACGTATAATCGCGTTTTCATGACGCGGACCGCGCGGTCCGCCACGGAGCGCACATGCCGGAAGCTGCCAGCCGCACCGACGTCCGAACGCTCGACAACTTCGTCGGTGGCCGCTGGGTTGCGGCCCGCGCCACCGAGTTCTTCGACGTGCACAACCCCGCCGTCGGGGACATCATCGGCCGGACGCCGTTGTCCACGGCCGCCGATGTGGACGCCGCAGTGGCGGCCGCGACCGAGGCTTTCCCCGCGTGGCGCGATACCCCGGTCAACAGCCGGACGCAGGTGTTGTACCGATTCAAGGCGCTGTGCGAAGAGCGGTTCGAAGAACTGGCGCGCACGGTCACCACCGAGCACGGCAAGACGCTCGACGAGGCGCGCGGCAGCGTCCGTCGCGGTATCGAGTGCGTCGAGGTGGCGTGCGGCATGCCGTCGCTGATGCAGGGTGTCGGCCTCGAGGACATTTCCGCCGGGGTTGACTGTCACGTCGTCCGTCAACCACTCGGCGTGGTGGCTGCGATCGCGCCGTTCAACTTTCCGGCGATGGTCCCGATGTGGTTTCTGCCGTTCGCGATTGCGACCGGCAACACCTTCATCCTCAAGCCGTCCGAGCAGGTGCCGCTGTCACAGCGTTTGATGGTCGACCTGCTGCAGCAGTGCGGCCTGCCGCCAGGCGTCGTCAATCTGGTCAATGGCGGCCGCGACGTGGTCAACGCGATTTGCGATCACCCGGGCATCCGCGCGGTGTCGTTCGTCGGCTCGACCGCGGTGGCGCGGCACGTGTATCAGCGCGCGACCCATTCCGGCAAGCGGGCGCAGGCGCTCGGCGGCGCGAAGAACTTCGTCGTCGTGATGCCCGACGCTGACTTCGATCGTTCCATTCCGATCATTTCCGAGTCGTTTTATGGATGCGCAGGCGAGCGGTGCCTGGCCGGCAGCATGCTGATTCCGGTCGGGGACGCGCACCGCCAGGCACGCGACCGCATCGTCGAAGCCGCAAAGGCGCTGAAGGTCGGCGATGGCTCCTCGCCCGGCGTCACCATGGGCCCGGTCATCAGCGGTGGACACCGGGACCGAGTGCTCGGCTACATCGACAAGGGGGTCAGCGAAGGCGCGAACCTTCTGGTGGACGGCCGCAAAACGCGCGTCGAGGATCGCCCGAACGGCTACTTCGTCGGCCCGACGGTTTTCGACGAGGTGTCGATGAAGATGGCGATCGGGCGGGAAGAGATCTTTGGACCGGTGGCGTCGATCTGCCCGGTCAAGACGCTCGACGAAGCAATCGCGATGATGAGGCTCCATCCCAACGCGAACGCGACCTCGATCTTCACGTCGAGCGGCAAGGCCGCACGCGAGTTCTCCAAGCACGCGACGGCGTCGATGGTCGGCGTCAACATCGGCGTCGCCGCACCGATGGCCTATTTCCCCTTCGGCGGCGCCAAGGACAGTTTCTTCGGCGACTTGAAGGCTCATGGCCGCGACGGGATCGAGTTCTACACGGACAAGAAGGTCACCATCTCGCGGTGGTTCTGATCGCGTCGCTTCCCGGTAGCCACCATGCGCACACTGATCAAGAACGGCACGATTGTCACGGCGGTCGATCAATACAGCGGCGACGTGCTGATCGAGGATGAAAAAATCTCGGTCATCGGTGTGAGACTCGACATCGTCGCCGACAAGGTGATCGATGCCGCCGGCAAGTATGTGTTGCCGGGCGGCATCGATGTCCACACGCACATGGACATGCCGTTCGGCGGCTCGACCTCGGCCGACGACTTCGAGACCGGCACCCGCGCCGCTGCCTTCGGAGGAACGACCACCATCGTCGACTTTGCGATTCAGTACCGGGGGCAGACGCTGCATCACGCGATGGAGACGTGGGCCAGGAAAGCCGAGAGCAAGGCGGTCATCGATTACGGCTTTCACATGATCATCACCGAGCTGACTGATCAGGTCGAAGGCGAGATGGACGCTCTGGTCAAGCAGGGCATCACCTCCTTCAAGCTGTTCATGGCCTACCCCGGCGTCTTCATGCTGGACGATGCGAGCATTTTCAAGGCGTTGTTGCGGACCGGAAAAAACGGCGGCACCATCTGCATGCACGCCGAAAATGGCGGCGTGATCGACGTGCTCGTGCAGCGCGCGCTTGCCGAAGGCAAGACCGCTCCGAAGTACCACGCGCTGACCCGTCCGGCCAGGGCCGAGGCGGAAGCGACCCACCGGGCGATTGCGCTTGCCGAGATCGCCGACGTCCCGGTCTATATCGTCCATCTGTCGGCGGCCGAGGCGCTCGAGATGGTGACCGAGGCGCGAGATCGCGGCTTGCCGGCGCACGCGGAAACCTGTCCGCAGTACCTGTTCCTTTCGTACGACAACTACGAAGAGCCGGATTTCGCCGGCGCCAAGTACGTGATGAGTCCGCCGCTGCGGGATCGGGCCAAGCAGAACCAGTTGTGGCGCGGCCTGGCGTCGAACGACCTTCAGGTGATCTCCACGGACCACTGTCCGTTCTGCATGAAGGAGCAGAAGGAACTGGGCCGGGACGATTTTTCGAAGATTCCGAACGGCGCGCCGGGGGTTGAGACCCGGATGAGTCTGGTTTACGACGGCGGCGTGCGGCCGGGCCGCATTTCGCTCAACCGATTCGTCGAGTTGACGTCCACATCGCCTGCGAAGATCTTCGGCATGTTCCCGCGCAAGGGCACCATCGCGCCGGGGTCCGACGCCGACATCGTCATCTTCGATCCCAACCGGACCATCACGCTGGCCGCGAAGACGCTGCACATGAACGTGGACTACAACCCGTACGAGGGCCGCCAGGTCACCGGCGCCACCGATACCGTTTTGTCGCGCGGCCGTCTCGTCATCGAGAACGGCGTGTTCGTCGGCCGCCCGGGCAGCGGTTCGTTTCTGAAGCGAGCCGGCCGAAGCTAGCGAATGCTGATCGTCCGCAGCACCCGCCTCGTCTTGCCACACGGCGTACGACCGGCGACGCTGCAGATCGAAAACGGTGTTGTCCAGCGCATTGGCGAATATCCCGGGGAGGATCCGGCCGGTGCGGACGTGTTCAATGCGGGCGATCTGGTCGTATCACCTGGCCTGATCGATACCCACGTCCACATCAACGAGCCGGGTCGCACCGCCTGGGAGGGTTTCGACAGTGCCACCCGCGCGGCCGCGGCCGGCGGCGTCACCACACTGGTGGACATGCCGCTGAACAGCGTGCCCGCGACCACCACCGCGGCGGCGTATCAGGCCAAGATCGACGTCGCCCGGGCCCAGTGTCACGTGGACGTCGGCTTCTGGGGAGGCATCGTGCCCGGCAACGTCGGCGACCTCGATGCCCTCGTGGACGCCGGCGTTCTCGGCTTCAAGTGCTTCCTGGTGCCGTCGGGCGTGGACGAATTCCCGGCCGTCAGTGAGGCCGCTCTGCGTCGCGCTATGCCGCTACTGGCGCGGCGGGCGGTGCCGCTGCTGGTTCATGCCGAGGATCCGGCCCGCATCGTCAACCCTGTCTATCCAGCCGAAGGGCCCGGCGCGAACCCTCAGCCGTACGGACCCTTCCTGGCTTCCCGTCCGGTGGCGGCGGAAGTCGAGGCCGTCCGGATGATGATCCGCCTGTCGGCGGCGACGCGGGCGCGCACGCACATCGTTCATGTGTCGTCGGCCGAGGCGGTCGATCTGATCGAGGCCGCCAAGGCCGACCACGTGCCGATCAGCGCCGAGACGTGTCCGCATTACCTGACCTTCGCAGCCGAAGAGATTCCCAGCGGCGCGACTGAATTCAAGTGTGCGCCACCGATCCGCGAAACCTCCCATCGCTGCGCCTTGTGGCGCGGGTTGGCGAGTGGTGCGCTCGATCTGGTTGTCACCGACCATTCGCCGGCGCCGCCGCCGCTCAAGACGCCAGGCGACTTCGCCAGGGCCTGGGGCGGAATCGCGTCGCTCGAGTTGTCACTGGCGGCGGTTGCAACCGGACTGAGGGCGCAACGATCGACTCGGGGTTCGTCGGCATCGAGCCTCGAGAGCTCGGAATTGATGCAGCTTGCGCAGTGGATGAGCGCGGCGCCGGCGGCGCTGGCAGGGCTGGGCGCACGAAAAGGGCGCATCGCACCCGGAATGGACGCAGACCTCACAGTCTGGGACCCGGCCGCCAGTTTCGTCGTCGATCCGTTGCGCCTGCAACAGCGCCACAAGCTGACCCCCTATGCGGGACGCTCGCTGTCTGGTACCGTCCTCACCACGTTCGTACGTGGCGAGCGAGTCTGGGACCGGAATCGGCTGGTGCAGGCGTACGGCGGGCAGCTCCTATGACCTCGACCTCTTTTCTCGATCTGGTGGATCTCGCCTCTGAGCGAATGGGCGGCACGGTGGTGTCGGCCAACGACGAGTTTTTTGCGGCGAAAGAAAACCTGATCAAAGCATCGGCGCCGGAATGGCGCGAGGGCGTGTACACCGAGCGCGGCAAGTGGATGGACGGCTGGGAAAGCCGCCGGCTGCGCGAGGCTCGCGGCGAGGACTACGACTGGTGCAGCGTCCGTCTCGGCGTCCGGGGCATAGTGCACGGCATCGACGTGGACACCGCGAATTTCAAAGGCAACTATCCGTCCGCCTGCGCGGTCGATGGGTGCGATCTTCCCGGGTTGCCGACGGTTGCGGACCTGTTGGCGGCGTCGTGGCGCCCGCTGGTGTCGCATACCGCACTCGTCGGCGACTCGCACAACTTCATCACGGTAGCCGACGCCACCCCGGTGACTCACCTGCGCCTGCGAATTTACCCTGACGGGGGCGTCGCGCGTCTTCGCGTCTACGGAGAGGTCGTCGCGGACTGGGTCCGCCTGCGGCGTCGCGGCGACGTCGATCTGGCGGCGGCCGAACACGGCGGCGCGATTGTGTCCTGCAGCGACATGTTTTTCGGATCGAAGCACAATCTGATCATGCCGGGTGACGCCACGCACATGGGCGACGGCTGGGAAACCCGACGCCGGCGCGGGCCCGGGCACGACTGGACCATCGTTCGGCTCGGCACCGCAGGGGAGATTCGCCGGGTCGAGGTGGACACCCGCCATTTCAAGGGCAATGCGCCGGGTGCGTGCAGCCTGGAGGCGGCCGTGATCTCGACCTCGCAAGGCCCGGATGATCCGGCGGTGACGTGGTCGGAGCTGCTGCCGCGTTTGCCGCTGCAACCGCATGCCCGCCACGAATTCGAGGATCAGATCTTCCCGCTCGGCCACGTGACGCATGTCAGGCTGAATATTTTTCCGGACGGTGGTGTCGGCCGGCTGCGCCTGTTCGGTCGGCCTCGATGAACGACGTCCTGAACGACGTCCGCCCGCCAGGCGTTTTCAAACCAGAAGGGCAGCGATGCAGCTGTCGGAGCTGAACGCGTGTGAACCCGCTGCGGCCGGGCGCCGTCTTCTGCAATGCTGCGGTTCGACCCGCTGGGCACAGTTGATGACCGGGGCGCGGCCATTTGCTGACCTCAAGACGATGATCGCTCGAGGCGAAGCGATCTGGGATTCGCTCGACGCCGGCGACTGGCTTGAAGCCTTTGCCGCGCATCCACAGATTGGTGCCGGCGCCGATTCTCGGGGCTGGTCCGGCCGGGAGCAGGCCGGCATGGCCGACGCGGGCGACGGTACCCGGCGACGGTTGGCGGAAGCAAATGCCGCGTACGCATCCAGGTTCGGTTACATTTTCATCATCTGCGCGACAGGCAGGACGGCGGGAGAGATGCTCGAGGCGCTCGAGCAGCGGATGCAGAACGACCCCGGCTCGGAACTGGGAGTGGCCGCGGGCGAGCAGCGGCGCATCATCGCGCTGCGACTGGCGAAGCTGGTAACGACGGAGCAGGTGACGACACCATGATCACGACCCACGTAATCGACATCGCCAGCGGCGGCCCCGCAACCGGAGTAACCGTCATCCTCGAAATCCGGCAGGCGAGCCAGTGGGCGCCGGTCGGCCGCGGCGAAACCGACCTGACCGGCCGGTTGTCGTCGCTGGCGCCGGCTGGGCCGGTGGCGCCGGGCACGTATCGGCTGATGTTCGACATCGGCAGCTACCAGCGACAGCGCGGCATCACGGTGCCGTTCTTCCCCGAAATGACCATCACCTTCAACGTCCGCGACCCGGACGACCATTACCACATCCCGTTGCTGCTCAGCCCGTTCGGATACAGCACCTATCGAGGCGCGTAGGAATCGCCACTACGATGCCTGAACTGAGCTGGAATCGGTACGGCAAGTCGCGCATTCGTCTGGTGAAGGTGCGCCGCTCGCCCGATTCGCACGAGATCGTCGACCTGACTCTCGACGTGCAGCTCGAAGGAGCTTTCGAGCGGGTCTACATCGATGGCAACAACGAGTCGTGTCTGGCGACCGACACGATGAAGAATACCGTCTACGCGCTGGCTCGGCAGGATCCGATCGCTCACGTCGAGACGTTTGCGCTGCGGCTGGCGGATCATTTTGTCGCCGTCCCCGCGGTGTCGAGCGCGCGCATCAGCGCGGTCGAGAGCCAGTGGACCAGGCTTTCCACCGGCGGACGGCCGCATCCGCACGCCTTCGTGCAGTCTGGAGGCGAGCAGTGGACTGCCGTTGTGGCGCGTGACGAGCGCGGCGTCACGATCACCTCCGGCGTCACCAACCTGATCGTCTTGAAGACGTCCGACTCCGGCTTTTCGGGATTTCCGCGCGATCGTTACACGACGCTTCCCGACACCGACGATCGCATCCTCGCGACCTCGCTGACCGCGACCTGGACCTATCGGACCGGCGCCAGCGACTTCGCCGCCCGCGACCGCGTGCGGGCCGCACTGGTCGAAACCTTCGCCGCGCATCAGAGCCGCTCGGTCCAGCACACGCTCTATGCGATTGGCGAAGCCGTGCTGGCCGCCTGCGCCGATGTGACCGAGACTACGCTCACGTTGCCGAACCGGCACCATCTGCTCGTCGATCTGAAGCCGTTTGGTCTCGACAACCCGAACGAAGTATTCGTCGCCACGGATCAGCCGTTCGGGTTGATCGAAGCTACCATCAGGAGATAGCCATGGCCGCCGACCTGTCGACCACGTTCACCGGCGTGCGTTGTCCGAATCCGTTCCTGCTGTCGTCGGCTCCGCCGACCGAATCGGAGTCGAACATCGTCCGCGCCTTCGAAGCCGGGTGGGGTGGCGTGGTCACCAAGACGATCGGCCTGCACCCGGTGGTCAACGTATTCGGCCCGAAGACCAAGTTCCTGCGCGCCGACGCCGACTCGCCGCGGTTGTCGATGAAGAAGCGCCTCGGCGCCGCGCTGCACTCGTCGTGGAACTGGGAGCTCATTTCCGACAAGACACTCGAATGGTGGGTGCCGCGGCTCGGGCGGATCAAGAAGGCGTTTCCGCAACACGTGCTGGTGGCGTCGATCATGGCCGGCTCGGGCAACGACACCGAGCTCAGGCACTGGCAGACGCTGGCGACCGCCTGTGAGAACGAGGGATGCGACGCGCTCGAATTGAATCTGTCGTGCCCGCACATGGACCGGCCCGACATGGGCTCCAACGTCGGCAAGAATCAGGAACTGGTCTCGATCGTGACCAAGGTCGTCAAGGAAGCCGCCCGGATTCCGGTCTGGGCCAAACTCACACCGTCCACGACCGACATCGTGGTCGAAGCACGAGGCGCCTTTCTCGGTGGCGCGGACGCGATCGTGTCATCGAACACCTTCACGTCGCTGCCGCTGATCGACCCCGAGACGCTGGATTTCGAGGTCAACGTCGACGGCCTGGTCTCGACCGGCGGCCTGGGCGGTCCGGCGATTCTGCCGCTCTCGCTCGCCAAGATGTCGCAGCTGACGCAGGCGTTCCCGGACCGCAGCTTCTCCGGCATCGGCGGCATCTCGACCTTCGAACATGCGCTGAACTACTTCCTGCTTGGCTGCGGCACGGTCCAGGTCTGCACTGCCGCGATGCTCGATCACGCAATTGGTCCGAACGTGATCAAGGAACTGAACACCGGACTCGCCACGTTTCTGGAGCGGCACGCCGATCGTGGATGGACTGGCGTGAAGGACATCATCGGGCTGCGCCGCGATCGTGTCGTCGCTCAGTCGAAGATTCGCCGTCCGACAGAAAAGGACTATCGCGGCGGCTACGAAGCCGAGGGGTACGCGTCTTAGGGACTGCGCGGCGGTTCGCCCAGCGGCGCTAGGATGCGACTCGACGGCCCGCGAGGATCTTCACGAATGAGCGGCTGCGAAGCTCGTCGAGCGTGAGGCCGCTCCTCGCGACCGCGTCGTTTTCGTCGATGGCGCCGCAGTTGGTGGCGCGCAAGAAGTAATTCAGCAATCCCTGTCCGGTTGCGGCGTCGTCGAAGACGTCGCCCACCAGTGTGGCCTGGGCGGCTTTCTGCACGAAGTTCTTGAGCCGTTCTGACGCCGCATCCAAACCCTCGAGAAAAAATGCGAAGACCGCGGCATAGCGGCTGACCAGTTGCGCCGGGTGCAGGTCCCAGCCCTGGTAGAAGCCGGTGACCAGTGAGTGCCGGATGTGTTCGGCATGCAGCCGCCACGCCGCATGCACCGATTCGCGCGATCCCACCGGCATGATGTTGGTGGCGCCATCCGAGAGCCAGATGCCGGTGCCGGCCAGCGCCACCTGCATGACGTTCTTCGCGAAGTCGCACGCCGGGTGCAGCATGTGCTGATGCGCGGCGGTGATGCCGCAGGCGGCGGTGTAGTCGTAGGTGCCGAAATGGGCCGCGACGATTCGTCCTCGGCCTTCCGCGACCAGACGCGGCAGTGCGACCGTGCCGTCGGCGGCATACACCGACTGCGTGGTCTCGATCATCAACTCGAAGCGGAGCAATCCAGGCCTCATGTCGCGACGAAACTCGAACACGTCGCAGGCCGACGCCAGCGCTGCGACCTGTTCCGGTGACGTGATCTTCGGCAGCGTGACGACGAAGTTCGGCGGCAGTGTGCCGGCGGTGCGGTCGAGCAGCCGGGTCAGGAACAGATCGAAGGTGCGCAGGCTGCGGCGCTTCAGCTCTTCGCTGAACGTCTTGATCCGGATGCCGATTGCCGGCGGCAGCGTGCCGGCCTCGAGTGCCACGGCTACAGCGTCGGCGGTGGACTGGGCGAAGCCGTCTTCTTCGGCATCGGGCCTCGTGCCAAAACCGTCCTCGAAGTCGATGCGTAAATCCTCGACCGGCTCCCGCGTCAGTTTTTCGACCAGGCGCGGGTAGATGCGATCGGCGAGGGTTCGGTCAAGGTCGAGCGCCGCGGCAAGTGTCGACGGATCCGGTGCGTGCTCGCGCAAGACGCGCAACGCTACGCTGCCCAGCTTCTGCGCCGAGTCTGCGGCGAAGAGATGCGCGCCGCCGTAGACCGTGTGGACCGGCTGCCGCGCCGGCGATTCTCCCGGAAAGATCCCGGCCACGCGCGCGTTGGCCTTGTCCAGTGCGTCGAGCAGCGGTGCCCTCGCCGCGTCGGGAATCGACGTCTCGCCCATGCGCGAAAAGTATAGTCCGCGCCTTACCGGCGACGATCAAGGAAAGCGGCGCTGATACGAGAGTTGCAGTTTCACTCCCTCGCGATTGACACCAGCCTCGACGTTCGACAGCAGCCCGGCCGTCTCGGTCTCGAAGTCGATCTGGTAGCGCAGTCGCATCTTATCGAAATCACTGTTCATCTGCGTCGCGAGGGCCTTGAGTTTATCGGGCAGCGCGCTGCTGGCCAGAATCGAATCGTAGTGGCCACCGGTGTTGGTGCACGCGTTCATCGCGATCACTTCAGGGAGGCCGCCGTTCCCTCGGGCTTTGAGCGCGATCGCCTCGACGGTGGCCGCTCGATACCGCAGGCCGTCGACCCAGCGATTGAACTCCTTGTCCCGGACACTGGTACTGCTCTCGGTGCCGTCGCTGGTCACGATCACGAAAACCGGCCAGCGATCGTCGGCCTTGCTCATGAAGCGTTGGTCGACTTCCAGCAGCGCGTCCATCAGCGGCGTGCCGGCGCCATCGCCGAACAGCCCGCCCGCCGTTGACACCAGCTTCTTCCGGTCGGTGGTGAACGGCACACGAACGCGCATCTGTCGGCCGGTGGTCACCAGCATGACCTCCTGTTCAGGCGCCAGCGTTTCGAGAAACGACACCACGCCGGTTCGAATGTGGGCGATTGCCGCGTTCGCCGCGTCGCTGGTGTCGACCATCAGCGCGACGCGCATCGGATTAGTCGCCAGGCCGGCGTGGAGCACGGTTCGCGTTGCGCCGCCTTCCGATATTTCGAAGTCACTGGTCGCGAGATCCAGCACCGGCTGGCCGGTGTTGCCGGTCACCGTCACGAAGATCTGACGCGTCCGTGGTTTCTTGCCGTTTGTGGACTGCGGCGCCGCCGAAGCCGCGACCACCAGCGAGACAGCGACCGCAAGAGACAGCGCACGCGGAAACGGCGTCATCAAAACCTCCTGCACGGTGGCACAATGAGCCCGAATGGCCGGAACTCCTGTTCAGACGATGGCGAACGAAAGATGGCTGGCGGACGGACGGGTCGAGTTGATCGATACCCGCGCCATCGAGGCCAGCTCGCTCTACAACGAGGATTTGGCGCCGGTGCCGTTGTCGCGGCGCACCTGGTCGACCTACAACTACGCCGCGCTGTGGGTCAGCATGGCGCATTGTATTCCTACTTACATGCTGGCATCGGGCCTGATGGCCTCCGGCATGAACTGGTCGCAGGCGCTCTTCACCATCCTCCTCGGCAACACCATCGTCCTGGTTCCGATCCTGCTGAATTCGCATCCCGGCACCAAATACGGGATTCCGTTTCCGGTGTTTGCGCGTGCTGCCTACGGCACGCTCGGCTCGAACGTGCCGGCGTTGATGCGGGCGCTGGTGGCCTGCGGATGGTTCGGGATTCAGGCATGGATCGGCGGCGAGGCGCTGCACACGTTGTTCCGGACCGTCATGCCGGCGTGGCCGCTCCTGCTCGGCGCGGGCGTCGCCGGGCACACGACCACCGAGTGGCTGTCGTTCCTGTTGTTCTGGGGCCTGAATATTTTCATCATCTACCGTGGCATGGACCTGTTGCGTGCAGTGGAAAACTGGGCCGCGCCGTTCGTGCTGGTGATGACCGCGGCGCTGTTGTGGTGGGCGGTATCGCGCGCCAACGGTCTCGGCCCGCTGCTGGCGCAGCCCGGAAAGTTTCACACCCTCGCTGAGTTCATGCCGGTCTTCGTGCCGTCGCTGACGGCGATGATCGGCTACTGGGCGACGCTGTCGCTCAACATGCCGGACTTCACGCGCTTCGGTAAGAGTCAGCGCGAGCAGATCATCGGCCAGGTGCTGGCGCTGCCGACCACGATGTCGCTGTTCGCGGCGATGGGCGTGATGATCACCAGCGCGACCGCCATCATCTACGGCGAGTCGATCTGGGATCCGGTGCAGCTGGTTGGACGATTCAGCTCGCCCGTGGTCGTGGCCATCTCGATGTTCACGGTCGTGGTCGCGACCATCGCCGTCAACATTGCGGCGAACGTGGTGTCGCCGGCCAACGATTTTGCCAACGCCTTCCCGCGTCTGATCAGTTTCAAGACCGGCGGTTTGATCACCGGGCTGCTCGGCATCGCGATTCAGCCGTGGCGGCTGCTCGCCGATCCGTCCGGCTACATCTACACGTGGCTGCTGGGCTACTCGGGCGGACTCGGGTCGATCGCCGGCGTGCTGGTGGTTGATTACTGGATCGTCCGACGCCGCACCCTTGGATTGGAGGATCTCTATCTCGCCGCAGGTGAGTACGGCGGATGGAATTCCCGCGCCATCGCCGCGACCGCGGCCGGATGTGTCTTCGCGTGGGGCGGTCTGGTGGTTCCTGCGCTCAAGCCGCTCTTCGACTACGCGTGGTTCGTCGGCTTCTTCGTCGCCGGTGCGTCCCATCTCGTCCTCGCCCCCAGGTCCTGAGGTATCCTCACTCTCGATGAACAGCAGCAGCGCCGCCGCGCCGATGACGAAGGAGCAGCGCAGGAATCAGCGAAACGCGGTCCTGGCCGGTTTTCTCGGCTGGACCCTCGATGCCTTCGACTTCTTCATCCTCACCCTGGTCATCGACGACATCGCGAAGTCGTTCGGCCGGTCGCGTCCCGACATCGCCTTTACGCTGACCGTGGCGCTGGCGACGCGGCCGCTCGGGGCGATCATTTTCGGCATCATGGCCGACCGGCTCGGCCGTCGGCTGCCCTTGATGATCAACGTGATTTTTTACGCTGTCATCTCGGTGTTGTCGGGATTGGCGCCGAGCTATCAGGTGTTCCTGCTCCTGCGGATGCTGTTCGGCATCGGCATGGGCGGCGAGTGGGGCGTTGGCGCATCGCTGGCGCTCGAATCGGCTTCGCCGCGGCTGCGCGGCCTTTTGTCCGGTTTGCTGCAGGAAGGTTACGCCCTCGGCAGCCTGCTCGCTGCGCTCGCGTTCCGGCTGGTCTACCCGACCTTCAACACCTGGTATCCGGGCAGCGGCTGGCGTCTGATGTTTTTCCTCGGCGGATTACCCGCGCTGCTCTCGCTCTTCATCCGGGCCAACGTCAAGGAGCCCGAGTCGTTCCACGAACACAAGACCGACTGGAACAGCTATCTCAGTTCGCTGCCGGTGTACTGGAAGCGCTTCGTCTACCTCGTGCTGCTGATGACGTGCATGAACTTCATGTCGCATGGCACGCAGGACATGTATCCCACGCTGCTCGGGACCGTCGGTTACGCCAAGACCCAGATCGCCGACATCACGATGCTCGCTGGCATCGGCGCGATTCTCGGCGGCCTGGCGTTCGGCTACTACTCGGACCGCGCCGGCCGCCGCCGCGCGATGATGATCGCCATGGTCCTCGGCCTGTGCGTCGTTCCCTTCTGGATCGCCGGCCATAGCGCGTGGCGGATTCTCATCGGCGTGTTTCTGATGCAGTTCTTCGTGCAGGGTGCCTGGGGCGTGATTCCGGCGCACATCAACGAGCTGTCGCCGAATCATCTGCGGGGATTCTTTCCAGGCTTTGCCTATCAGCTTGGCGTGATGTTCGCGGCGAGCATTCCATACGTCGAGTCGGCGCTGGGCGAGCGCTTCAGTTACACGCAGGCGATGGGCGGCCTGGTTTCGCTCGTGTTCGTCCTCGGCTTCGTGGTGACGTGGCTCGGGCCGGAGGCGCACGGCGTCTCGTTCCGCAAGACCCACGCCGCCTGATCGTATGGACCTGCGTCAGCTCGAAATCCTGCAGGCGATCGCTGAAACCGGATCGTTTACCGCCTCGGGCCGCAAGCTGCACGTCTCCCAGTCGGCGATCAGCCGGCAGATTCTCCTGCTCGAAGAAGAGCTCGGCGAACCGTTGTTTCTCCGTGTCGGCCGTCAGGTCAGGATGACCCCGGCGGCCGAGAGCCTGGTGCAGCTGGGGCAGCGCGTCTTCCTCGACGTGCGCGAGACCGTCGGCGCGATCACCGACCGCACCGGCGAGCTGCGCGGCAAACTGCGCCTGTCTGGCGGGATGACGGTGTGCCTGTATGTGTTTCCGCCGCTGCTGAAACACCTGCGCCGCGTCCATCCAAATCTGGATGTGCGGCTGACCGTGGCCACCGCCGGCCGCTCGGTGCAGGAGATTCGCGCTGGCCGGGTCGACGCCGGCCTGCTGACGCTGCCGGTGGAGGAGTCGGATCTCGTCACCGTTCCGGTGCTGCGCGAGGAGATGCTGCTCATCACGCCGCCGACTCATCCGCTGGCACGGCGCAAGCGCGTGTCGCCGAAGGATCTCCACGGCCAGCCGTTCGTGCTGTTCGAGGTGAACTCCGGAACCCGGCTGGTGCTCGACCGGTTCTTTGCCAGCGAGCATCTCGAGCCGACCATCGTGATGGACACCGAGAACGTCGAGATCATCAAGGCGATGGTCAAAACCGGGCTGGGCATCGGCATCGTGCCGTATCAGTCTGTCGCTCGCGAAGTACGGGCCGGTCAGCTGTTCTGCACGCGCATCGAAGGGCACGAGCTGTTACGCGAAACCGGCTGGGTCTACGCCCGGGCCAACCGCGTGCCACGCATGATCGTGGAGCTGTTGAGCGCGTTCTCGGCGATCAGCCCCCGCCTGAGGCTGGCGCCGAAGCGGCGTGGAAAAGGACCGGTGAGCTGACGGGAACCATCATCAAATCAGATGGGTTCTATCAGATCATTCTATTTTTTGAGTACGTCCCCGGTACGTATGCTTATCTGCATGGGAACCGAACGCGATCGCGTCATCTCCGTCACGCTCTCGGAATCTGAATGGCAGGCGTTCGTCGCGCGCCAGCCGCAGCCGGTCCAGTGGCTGCGCGAGCGGATCAGGGACGAAGCGCAGGTTCCGGCGCCCGGGCAGCGGGCCCAGTCCGCCGCCTAAGTCGTTTCCGCGGGCGGCGACGTCCGCGGCAGCACCATCTCGAAGACCGTCCGGCCCGGACGGCTGTCGATGGAGATGGTCCCGCCATGTCGCTCGACAATCGCCTTCACAATCGACAATCCCAGTCCGCTCCCGCCCGACGCAATGGCCGGCCCATCAGCCTCAGTCGCTCCGCCCTTCGAACGATCGAACGGACGAGACGAGTCGGCCTTGTAGAAGCGATCGAAGACGTGCGGCAGGTGTTCTGAGGTGATGCCGGTCTCGCCGGCGTCCTCGACCGCCAGGGCGACAGCGTCTCCGTCAACCGGCCGGGCCGACAGGCCCACGCTGGTGCCGCGCGGGGCGTAGCGAATCGCGTTGGCGGCCAGATTCTGCAGCGCCTGTTCGAGGCGATCGCGATCGCCGGACACGATTTCCGCACCGGGCGCGATCGCTGCCACCATGGTGATGCCGGCCTGCTGGCACGCCGGTCCGTGGCGGGCGACCACGCGATCGAACAGCCCCGCGACCGGCACGTCTTCGATCCGCAGCGTTCCGCCGCCGCCTTCGAGGCGCGCCAGATCCAGGAGATCGCCGATCAGCCGCTCGAGCCGGTGGGTTTCATCGCTGATGATGTTCAGGTAGCGCGCGCGCGTCGCGGCGTCGAGCGTCAGCTCCGGCATCGTCAGCGTCTCGAGATAGCCGCGCATCGCGGTGACCGGCGTCGTCAGCTCGTGTGAGACATCGGCGAGCAATTGCCGGCGCACCCGGTCCGACTCCGACAGCGCTTCGGCGCGTGCGCTCAGATCACCAGCCATGGCGTTGAAGGCGCTCGCAACCGCGGCGATCTCGTCGCCGCCCTTGCTTGGCGCCCGGACCGACAGGTCGCCGGCGCCGAGTTTGTGCGCCGCTGACTCGAGCGCGCGCAGGCGGCGTCGCGCCGGTCCGAAAATCATCACCGAGGTCATCACCGCGCCGAGAATCAGCACACCGCCGGCGATCAGGCCCAGCATCGGCGCAAATCGGCCAAGCAGGAATCCAAACGGCGCCTGCGGCGGCACCACGACGACGCCGACGAGTTTGCCGCCGACGAGGATGGAACGGGGAATCGCGAATCCGCCGCCGAGATCGCGGACGAAGCGATCGGCGATGTCGGGCGCGGGCCTGAACCCACGAGGACGATCGGGCCTCGTGCCCTCGGCGCGTGGGCCTTCGAAGCGCGGATGCTCGGGGAACGCGCCCTCTGCGGGCGGTTCGGGCGCGCCATCGTCCCGCGATCCATCGGGCCGCATTCCGTCCGGACGGGGACCGTCAGGTCGCGCTCCATCGGGGCGCTCGGCTCGCGGTCCGTTGCCGAAGCGCGGACTGCCCTCGGGCCGGCGCGCTCGATCGAAGGGCCGCTCGAACGGGCGCTCGATGCGTGCGCGGGCCATCTGCATCAACGAGTCGGAAAAGGTTTTGCTGCCGCTGGTGATTACCTTGCCGTCGGTGAGCATCACGAAAAACGGATGGGTGTACTGCGCGTACTGCTCGTGGATGTACTTGGTGAGATCGACCTGCTGATCGCGTTCGAGCTGATTCGCGAGATCGAGTGCGACGGTCATGCCGAGGCGGTCGGGCGACTGACCGGGCAGGCTCCGTCCGCTTTGAGAAATGGCGAAGACGAACATCAGCGCCTGGACCAACAGCATCACCGCGAGGAAGCCGACAACCCCCAGCGCGATCCGCCAATACAGGCTCCGATACCAGCGCAGTTTCATTGCGATAAAGGAATGCTAATCCTCATTCGTGAGCCGTACCCGTCGCGTGTGGGGTGTCACAATCTTTTCATACCGCCCGTTCCTTCGGGTTTGGCCATAATCGATGCGATGGACCCAGCACTTCGGGACACGAGAATCGCCGCCGGGCACGACACGAGCCTGCCTTCATTCGCAGTGGTCGTTGCGCTGGCCGCTCTGCTCGCGTGTTGCCTGCCGGCAGATGGCCGAGCGCAGACTCCCGACAGCAAGACCGCGCAGAGCGCGACCGCCGAGAGCAAGACCTCGATCGTCGGCGCCTGGACGCTGAACAAGGATCTCAGCGATCAGGGCGGCAACGGCGACCAGAGCAGCGGCAGTAGCAGCGGATCCAATCGCGGCGGCGGTTCTGGCGGCGGATACGGCCGGGGCGGTGGCGGCGGTCGGCACGGCGGTGGCGGCATGGGTCGCGGCGGCGGCGGTAACAGCGCTCCAGCCACGGATCCGGAGCAGGCGGCGCGGATGCGCGACGCCATGCGCGATCTGACCACGTCATCACAGCATCTGACCATCACCAGGACAGACTCGCTCGTGGTGATCACTGGTGCCGATGGGCGAACGACGCGTCTGTCGCCCGACGGAAAGAAGATCAAGGACGACAACACCAAGATCGAGCGAAAGACCAAGTGGGACGGCGACAAGCTCGTCTCCGAGATCAACGGGATCGGCAAGGGAAAAGCGACACAGTCATTCGTCGTCGACCCCGAGACGCACCAGCTCCGCATTGTCGTGCTGATGGACAACGGGAGCGGACAGCCACATACGATCACGCGCGTGTACGACTTCGACGCGCTCACCCGCTAGCTAGCACGTCCGTGCGCTTGTAGTGCTGGCCGTTCAGGCCCACTGGCTCAGGCGATCCTGAAGGGTCGCACCACGGAAGTCATAAAGAGCCGCGCCACACGTGGCATCGTTCTTGGAGTCCAATACGGAGTGCTGGCTCCCATCGTCATCGCCGCGGCGTTCCTGATGAATGCGGCTGCTGAGCAGCCGCTCCCATCTTCGCCCCAGGTTCTGCAGGTGCCAGCCCAACCGCTCGGTGCCAGCCAGCAGCAGGACGCTGATTCCGCCCCAGACGATCAGAAGCCCGACGATCAGAAGCCTGATGATCAGAAGCCTGCCGATCAGAAGCCTGACGATCGGAAGCCAGATGATCAGAAGCACGACGCGAAGGAACCGCCGACGCCCGAGCACACCGGCCTGCACGCGTTGCTCGGAAACCTCGGCGCGGACATCGTGCGCCTTCCATCGGTGCCGAATCTCAACATCCTCCTGGTTGGCGGCGCCGTGGCAGGGGGCGTTTATCCGTTCGATCAGCAAATCAACGCACATCTTCAGAGTCACTACGACGCGGTCAACGCGTTCTTCGCGCCGGGGAAGTATATCGGCAGCACACAGGTCCAGGTCGCGTTCTCGCTCAGCGCGTACGCGTACGGCAGGTTTTTCGACGCGCCGAAAGTGGCGCATCTCGGAATGGATCTGCTGCAGGCGCAGATCCTGACCGAGATGCTGATCGAGCCGTTGAAGTTCGCGGTCGGCCGGGAGCGTCCCGACGGCAGCGACAACCAGTCGTTTCCGTCGGGGCATTCCGCGATCACGTTTGCGACTGCCACGGTGATCGAGCGTCATCTGGGTTGGAGAAAAAGCGTGCTCGCGTACGTGCTCGCGGCGTACGTGGCGACGTCGCGGCTCCACGACAACAAGCACTACCTGAGCGACGTGGTCTTTGGATCGGCGGTGGGGACGGTGGCCGGCCGCACGGTGGTGCACCACGCGGCCGACTACTGGACGTTGGTTCCGGTCAGCGTGCCGGGTGGTGGCATCGCGCTGTACGTCACCCGGACGCGTTGATCGCGCGCGCGAATTACTCCTCGTCTATCTCGTCGGCAGGCTTGCTGGTTGCGACATCGTCCATTTCCGGCAGTGCCTCGTCCGGCGCATCGACGTCATCAAGGCTGAACGAGCGGCCGGTGTTCTTCATCGGAATCGGACCACGCGGTTTGTCCTCGCCTTTTTTTCCTTTGCCCTTGGCGCTTCCGCCGCGTTGAGGCTTGGCGTCGGGACCAAAGTTCCGGCTGCGCCCGGGCACGCTGCCCGGCGCGGATCCGCCGCCGCCGTCAAACGGACGCGAGCCACCGAACGAACCCGGCGGTCGCGGCGCGAAGCCGCCGCCAGGTCGCGGTCCCGACGAGTAGCCGCCGGGACGCGGTGGACCGCCCGGTCCGCGATCCTCGCGGGCGCGTGCTTCGCTGACCGCGAGGGGCCGGCCGTTGAACGGCTGTCCGTTGAAGCGCTGGATCGCTTGCTCCGCGTGCGCCCGGTCCATGAACTCGACGAACGCGAAGCCGCGGGGCCGCCCAGTTTCCCGGTCAACCGGAAGGACGACTTGCGACGGCGGTGCCACGCCACCGAAGTAGGTACGCAAATCCGCTTCAGTGGTGGTGTAGGCGAGATTACCAACGAACAGACGGACGGCCAATCAACTCTCTCCTAAATGTTGGAAAAGGGGCAGGGAAGCGCGAGATGGAAGGGACACACACGCTGGCAGCCGGTATCAGTGGGAAAAACGTTACCTGAACTCCCGTCATGGTGCAAGCGGAGGCTATAGTAAGGCCTTTGGCACCTGAGTCCAAGGGGGATGCATGGCCGGTGGTCGGTTGGGTGATCTGAGAGCGGTCCGCCGGTGGTTGCCGGCACTGGTGGTTGGGGCAGTTCTGACCGTCAGCGCGGCTGGCGTTCCGGAAATCAAGACCCAGGACCTCAGGCAGTGGCTTACATACATCTCTTCTGATGAGCTGCAGGGCAGGGCGGTGTTTACCGCGGGCTACGGTCTCGCGGTTGGCTACGTGGCGGATCACCTGAATTCGTGGGGCGTCAAACCGGCAGGCGACCATGGGTCGTATGTCCAGACCGTTCCGGTCCTCGGCGTCAAGACCAGCAGCCACGCCACCGTCACGGTCACCGTGAACGGCCAGAGTCGCACCTTCGCCGACGGCGACGCGATCACGTTTCCCAGGAACATGGGCGGCAAACACACCGTGACCGCGGACCGCGTCGTCTTTGCCGGTTATGGCCTCGACGCGCCGGGCGCGGGTCACACAGACTTCAAGGGGACGGATGTGAAGGGGGCCGCGGTGGTCTGGCTCGGTAGCACCGGGCCGAAGAATCTCGACCAGGTTTTGTATCGCCGCGCACTGACGGGCCGCAGTCGGTATGCCACCGAGCAGCTTGGCGCCGCCGCCAGCATCGGCCCGGTCGCCGAAACCGGTGCCGGGCGCGGCGGTCGCGGCAACGAAGCGCCGGCTGCACTGCCAGGCGGACGGGGCGCCCCCGCTCCGACGCCGGATTTCACGACCGTGCAGCGCCTCGACGTGCCGGTCGCGCCAATGGTGTCGGCGAAAGACGCGTTCTTCGAATTCCTCTTCGGCGCGGCGCCAGAAAAGTACGAGGAGCTGAAGCGCAAGGCCGCTGCTCAGGAAACGCTGCCGTCGTTCACGCTCTCCGGCGTCACCATGGCCTTCAACGTGGACGCCGACTACGAGATCGTCCGCACCCAGTTCGCGCAAAACGTCGTCGGCATTGTCGAAGGCACCGACCCGCGCTTGAAGAATACTTACGTCGCGTTTGGCGCCCACCTCGATCACGTCGGCTACGCCGAAGGCGAGATCACGCACACCGACGGCAACGCCAGGCTGCTCGGAGCGCCCGGCCGCGTCACGCCGGGCAAGGAAGAGGATCGCATCTGGAACGGCGCCGACGATGACGGCTCGGGAACCGTGGCGGTGATGGCGATCGCGAAGGCGTTTGCCGAGGGGCCCAAACCGAAGCGATCGCTGATCTTCGTCTGGCATGCGGGCGAAGAACGAGGCCTGTGGGGTTCCCGGTACTTCGCGGACTATCCGGCAGTGCCGATGTCCGAGATCGTCGCACAGCTGAACATCGACATGATCGGGCGCAATCGCGACGACAAGGCCAGCGAAGCCGACACGGTCTATCTGGTGGGCTCCGACCGGATCAGCACCGAGCTGCACAATCTGAATCGCGCCGCGAATGCGGCGATCAGCAAACCGCTGACGCTCAACTACGAGTTCAACGACCCCAATGATCTCGAGCAGCTCTATTACCGCAGCGATCACTACAGCTACGCCGCGAAAGGCGTCCCGATCATCTTCTTCACGACCGGTCTTCACGCCGATTACCACGCCAACACCGACGAGGTGTCGAAGATCGAATTCGACAAGCTGGCGCGGATCACGCAGATGGTCCTCGAGACCGGACGGCGCGTCGCCAACCTCGATCACGCGCCGGCCCGCGACAACCAGGGACCTCGGGCCGGGAGGCTCACGCAGTAGCGCAATGCGCGCTGCTGACGTCCAGTTGACCCGAGCCTTCGAGCGAGGTGAACTGCCTCCAGGCGGCTTTCACCACGCCGATCATCTGCGGGTGGCCTGGGTCTATCTGGTCGAGTCGCCGACGGTGGACGAGGCGATCGCCCGGATCGAGGCGACCTTGGTCCGGTTCACCGCGGTGGTCGGCAAGCCGGAGAAATACTCGCGCGCGACGACGGTGTTCTGGATGCATCAGATGGCGGCCGCGCTGGCGGTGCTGCCGAACGCCGAGTGCGAAGCGCTCTTCCGCGCCTACCCGCGGCTGCTGGACAAAGACTTGATTCGCGCCGCATCCTGAATCAAGGTCCGGCTGAAGCCGGAAACTCCACGCGTTCGTAGTGTCCGGCTTAGCCGGACTCCCGCGACCATTCTGCGCGATAATCCGCTGTACGAGGAGTACCGCATGTCAGACCAGACTCTGATCGGTCGGAACTACACGACGCCCGATCTGGTGGCCAAGGTTACCGGTCGAGCGAAGTATGCGGAAGACTACCGCGCCGACGGCATGCTTTTCACCAAGCTGCTGCTCAGTCCGATGCCGCACGCGCGTGTCCGGCATATCGACGCCAGCGCCGCGCTGGCGATGCCGGGCGTCAAAGCGATCCTCACCGCGGACGACCTCCCCGATCTGAAGGGCGCCGAGCGCGCGCTCACCAACGAACCGTTTTATCAAGGCGAGCCGATCCTGGCGCTGGCGGCCGTGGACGAACGGACCGCGGCCGAAGCGATCGAACGCATCGAGCTCGATCTCGACCCGCTGCCCTTCGTCGTCGATCCGATCGAGAGCCTGCGTCCGACCGGCGCCAATGCGCGACTCGACGGCAACGTCTGGGTGACGCCAGTTCCGGTGGCAGCGGCGGCGGGACAGCCGCCTCAGCAGAACCGGCCGAAAATTCAGACCTTGAAGTGGACCGAGCGCGACTTCGCCGATGCGCCTGATGGCGCGCTGCCGATGGGCCGGGTGCCGGACGAGTGGTCCTACGGCGACCTCGATGTCGGCTTCAAGAGCGCCGCCGTGGTCGTGGACGAGACCTTCGTCGTGCAATCCACCGGTCACCAGCCGATGGAGACGCGCAGCGCAATGGCCTACTGGCAGAACGGCACGCTCTACCTGCACGGCTCCACGCAGAGCGTCGCGCGGACGATCGATCCGCTCGCCAGCTGGTTGAACATGGACGCCGCGAAAATCGTGCTGGTCAGCGAGTACTGCGGCGGCGGCTTTGGCAGCAAGGGCGCCGGCGCCATCTCGATGGTCGTTCCCGCGCTGCTCTCGAAAAAAGCCGGTGCGCCGGTGATGATGCGCATCAGCCGCGAGGAGGAACAGTACATCGGTCGCGCGCGCACCGGGATGATCGGCCGCGCCAGGGTGGGATTCAGCAAGGACGGCCGCATCACGGCGCTCGATCTCTTCATCGTCGAGGACAACGGGTCGTACGGGCCGATGGGCGATTACCGATCGGCGGCGAACGCGGCGTCGCTCATCTGGCAGCCGCCGGCGATGCGGTGGCGAGGTGTTGCCGTGCTCACCAACACGCCACCTCGATCGCAGCAGCGCTCGCCCGGTCCGATGCAGGCGAACGCCATCATGGAGCCGGTCGTCACCAAGGCGGCGATCAAACTGGGTCTCGATCAGGTCGAGATCCGGCGGATCAACTCCCCGGAAGGCAAGGCGTTGTATGGTCCGCCTCGACCGAACGGCAGCAGGGCGCACATCACCAGCGCGTTCGTGAAAGCTGGACTCGATCGCGGCGCTGAATTGTTCAAATGGGACGAGCGCAAGACGCGCTCTGGGAAGCGCCAGGGCTCGAAGGTCCGCGGTGTTGGCGTCGCAGTCGGACCGCATGGCTCCGGATCGATCGGCTACGACGGCCTGATGACGATTCGACCCGACGGCAAGCTCTACGTGCAGTCGGGCGTCGGCAATCTCGGCACGCACTCCTGCATCGATCTCGCACGGGTCGCGGCTCAGACGCTGCAGATGCCCTGGGAACAGGTCGTCGTCAACTGGGGCAGCACCGCGAAGAACATTCCGTGGTCGGCCATGTCGGTCGGCAGCCAGACGACGCACGCGATGACGCGCGCCAATCTGGCGGGTGCGGTCGATGCGCGGCTGAAGCTGCAGGAGATTGCGGCCCACGATCTCGGCGGCACGCCCACCGACTACACGCTTGGCAACGAGCGTGTGTATCGGCGAGACAACCCTTCGCGAGGCCTCACCTATGCGCAGGCTGGCGCGCGCGCGATCGCGCTCGGAGGCAGGTTCGACGGTCACGAGCTGCCGGCCGACATTCATCCGATGACGGCGAAATCCGCCGCTGCGCTCGCGGGTCTGGGCCTGATGGGCGTCGCCAAGGACACCTATCCGCACGACGGCGACACCTACTCGTTCGTGATCGGCTTCGCCGAAGTCGAGGTGGACGTCGAGACCGGCAAGGTCCACATCGTGGATGTTCTCACCGTCGGCGATGTCGGCATCACCATCAACCCGCGCAGCCTGCACGGTCAGCTGCTCGGCGGCATCAACCTCGGTATCGGTCACGCGCTGCAGCAGAAATGGGTCTACGACCCGCACTACGGCGTCGTGCTCGCGAAGCGCTTCTATCACACCAAGCCGCTGACCATCCTCGACATCCCGTCCGAGATGCCGACCGAGGTGCTGGAGATGGCCGATCCGGAGACGCCGGTCGGGGCGCGAGGGGTGGGAGAGCCGCCGGTCGGCGCCGGCTACGGCGCGCTGATGAACGCGATCGCCAACGCGGTGGGAGAGGACGTCTTTCGTCGCGCACCGGTGACCGCCGACGTCATCCTGACGTCACTCGAAAACGGCCGCCGGATGCACGAACCGCTGCAGTCGCATCTCTGACATGGCTGCTAATGGCTAATGGCTAATGGCTAATGGCTGATGGCTGATGGCAGAACGACGGCGAAGGTGCCTCCGAGTTATAGCCATCAGCCATTAGCCTTTAGCCATTGATGGCGAAGCTGCCAATTACCAGCCGAAAATATAACGTTCGCGCCGCACGTCCGCACCGCCGCGCAACGTGCCGCTGACCGGATCGACGCCGACCGCGACGACGCCGGTGCTCATGGCGTACGGTCCGATCACTTTCAGCTTGTGACCGCGCGCGATCAGCGCGTCGCGAACGTCTGACGGCACCCGGTTCTCGATCTGCAGCACACCCGGCTGGCTCTCGTGGTTGTCGAACGAGCTGAACGGATGGTCGGAGTTGATGCGTGGCGCTTCGATCGCTTCCTGGATGTCCTTGCCGAACACGATCATCTCCAGCAGCACGTTCAGGATCTGCTGGTCCTGACTGTCGCCCCCGGGCGTGCTGATCGCCAGGAACGGCTTGCCGTCCTTCAGCACGATGGTTGGTGTCAGCGTGGTGCGCGGCCGCTTGCCGCCGACCAGCAAGTTCGGGCTGACCGGATCGAGATCGAAGACGGTCATCCGATTCGAGAGCGGCACGCCGGTGTCGCCGGCGATGAACGCTCCGCCCAGCAGCCAGCCCGAACTGGGTGTCGCGCTGAACAGCATCCCGTCCTTGTCGACGACATCGACGCACGTGGTGTCGCCGGGGGTGCCCGGCGTCTTCACGCCCTGCGAATGCGGCGTGTAGCGTGCTGCCGGCGGCTTCACCGCCGGATCGAACGGATACGGATCGCCGACGCGGTGCTCGAGCGACGCCTGCGGACCGATCTGCTTGCGGCGCTCCGCCGCATAAGACTTCGACAACAGGCCCGTCACCGGCACCGACGCGAACGCGGGATCGCCATAGTAGGCGTTGCGATCGTCGTAGGCCAGCTTGATCGCCTCGTGAACCTGGTGAATGTAGTCGGCGGTGTTGACGCCGTAACCCTTCAGGTCCACGCCCTCGAGAATATTCAGCGTCTGCAGCAGCACCGGCCCCTGATTCCAAAACCCCGCCTTGAAAACGTCGTAGCCGTGGAAGCTGGTGGTGGCCGGCTTTTCGATTCCGCCGCGGTACGAGGCGAGATCGTCGTACGAGAACACCCCGCCGGCCGCCTTGTCTGCATCGGCGATGCGGTGGGCGATGTCGCCTTTGTAGAACGTGTCGCGTCCGGCGTGAATCGCCTGTGTTCGATCGTGGGTGCGCTCGAACGCCACGTGATCGGCCGCGGCGATCGCCCGCAGCGTCTTCGCCAGGTTGGGCTGACGGAAAATCTCGCCGACCGCCGGCACATGACCGTTGGGATAGTAGGTTTTCGCGGACCACTCGTACTGTTCGGTGGCCTTGCGTTCGCTGACGAAGAAGTTGCGCAGGAACTCGTACATCGGGAAGCCGTCGGCCAGTTCGATCGCCGGCTGCAGCACCTGCTCGAGGCGCATGGTTCCCTTCGCCTCGAGTGCGATCGACATCGCATCGAGCATCGCCGGAATCGTCGCTCCGAGTGGTCCGTTGCCGGGCACCGAGCCGCGCAGCTTGAACAGGTCGGGCGTCGCCGCCTTCGGTGCCGGGCCCTGTCCGTTGATCACGATTACCTCGCGCGTCTTCGGGTCGTAGATCATCGTCGGCGCTTCGCCGCCGAAACCGAAGTGCGAGATCTCGCAGACAGAGGCCGCCAGCACCGAGGCGACGCCGGCGTCCACGGCATTGCCGCCCTGTTGCAGGATGCGCACCCCGGCAGCGACCGAATAGTGGCGTCCGGCAGCGACGATGCCGTGCGTGCCGAGGATTTCCGGCCGCATCGGCTCGGGCTTGGGGCCGGTGACCGCGGTCGGTTCCTGTGCGCGGCTCTGAGCGTGGAGCGCCACCCGAGCGCCCGAGGCGGTGACGGCCGTGCTGGCGAGCAAAAGGGTGACGAGCGTGAGGCGCGGTGTCATGGTCGCCGATTGTATAGAATGATCTGACTCGTGACGCGCCCGCTTCTCATCATTTTCCTTACGATCTTCGTGAATCTCGTCGGGTTCGGGATCATCATCCCGCTCCTGCCGTTCTATGCCGAAACCTTCGGCGCATCGCCGCTCGTCGTCGGTCTGCTGTTCGCCGTGTTCTCGCTGTGCCAGCTCGTCGCGGCGCCCGCGCTTGGCGACCTGTCGGACCGCTACTGCCGCCGTCCGATCCTGATTTTCAGTCTGGCCGGCACGGTGGTCAGCTTCGTCATGCTGGCGATGGCGCACACCATCGCGATGCTCTTCCTGGCTCGCATCGTCGACGGCCTGTCGGGCGGTAACATCTCGACCGCTCGCGCTTACGTGGCTGACATTACGGCGCCCAAGGATCGCGCGCGCGCGTACGGGCTCATCGGCGCCGCATTCGGGCTTGGTTTCATTTTCGGCCCGGCGCTCAGCGGCGTCCTCGCCCAGGTCAGCTACACGGCGCCGATCTGGGCCGCGGCGGCGGTGACGCTGGTCGCCACTGTCATGGCGTGGTTGTGGCTTCCGGAAACGGTGCATCGCGCACGAGCCGGCACCGGCAATCCATTCAGCTACCTGCCGTCACTGCTTCGACGTGCGCTGGTGCGCCGGGTGCTGGCAATAGACTTCGTCTACTGGTTTGCTTTTTCGGTGTTTCAGACGACGTTCGCGCTGTTCGCGGCGAGACGATTCGGCTTTGACGCCCCGAAGACCGGCTACTTTTTCGCGGCCTTCGGCGTGCTTGGTGTCATCGTGCAGGGTGGCTTCATCCGGCCGGTGGTGCGGCGACTGGGAGACAAGCCGACCTTCATCCTCGGACTCGGGTTCGGTATCGTCGGCCTGCTCGCGGCCGCGTTTTCGACCACCGTCACGATGTTCGCGATTTCGATGGTGCCGCTCGCGCTCGGGATCGGCTTTGGCCACCCGACGATGTCGAGCCTGGTGAGCCTCGTTGGCAGCGGCGACGAGCAGGGCCGGGTGCAGGGCGCAGCCAGCGCAATCGAGAGTCTGGGCCGGACGATGGGCCCGGTGTGGGGCAACGCGTCGCTCGAGCGCCTCGGCGACTCGACGCCGTACGTGTCCGCCGCGGCCTGCCTGCTGCTGACGCTGCTGATCACGGCGGGTTTTGCCGTGCCGAAGCACGAAGTCACCACCGACCTGCCGATCGAACCTGCCTGAAAGCGCGACACCGTTAGCGGTACGGTGTGCCGAGCCGGCGCGCGACCCGACCGCGCAGATCGGCTTCAGAACTGGCGGGCGTCACGTCCATTCCGCTGTCGATGAGGCCGTCGATCAAGGCGCGGATAATCTCGGTGCGGTTGAAAACCTTTCCGTTGTAACCGCGGATGTCGGCGCCAAGCTGGTCGAGATGGTGGATCTGACGATCGAACAGCACCACCGACACCTTCGACCATTTCTCACTATGAACAGCGGGCCGGCCCGGGCCCGGTCTGGAGGGGGAGCGCGTCGATGATCGTTCAGCTTTGCTTCGATTCTTGGCCACCGACGGATTGCTCAAGGCGCGGATTATACCGACACATTGTTGGTAGGACAAACACAGCCGTAGTCGGCTGAACGGTTTTCTGAGCTGTCGTTTCTTGCCTGCTTCAGGCGGTGACCGGAACCAGCGCCGCCGCCGCGGCGATCGGCAGGTAGATCTGGAACGTGGCGCCGTGGCCCGGCTCGCTTGTGACCGTGATGTAGCCGCCGCTCTGTTTCACGATGCCGTAGACAATCGAGAGGCCGAGGCCGGTGCCTTTGCCTTGTTCTTTGGTCGTGAAGAACGGCTCAAAAAGTTTTGCCCGGGTCTTTTCGTCGATGCCGGTGCCGGTGTCGCCCACGCTGAGGCGCGCGTAGTGGCCCGGCTTGCCTTCAGCCAGCGTCGCGGCCGCCGCCTCGTCCATTTCGACGTCGTCGATCCGGATCGTCAGCTCGCCGCCTTCTGGCATCGCGTCTCGGCCGTTGACCACCAGATTCAGCACCACCTGCTCGATCTGACCCGAGTCGGCCCGGACCATCAACGGTTCCGGCGACGAAATGATTTCGAAATCGACCTCCGGTCCGATCAGTCGCCGCAGCATCGTGTCCATGCCGAGCACGACGTCGCCGAGTGCGAAATGCCGCGGCCGGGTCGCCTGGCGGCGGCTGAACGCGAGCAGCTGGCGGGTGAGACCGGCGCCGCGATCCACTGCCTGCTTGATCTCGGACGCTTCTTCTCGCGCCGAATCTCCTGGCGACAGCTGCATCAGCAGCAGGTCCGCGGCGCCCAGGATGCTCATCAGAATGTTGTTGAAGTCGTGCGCCACGCCGCCGGCGAGGCGGCCGATGGCTTCGAGCTTCTGTGACTGGCGCAACTGTTCTTCGAGGGCGCGCCGCTCGGTGATGTCGCGGACGAACCCGGCCATGACCGCGCGGCTGTCCGCTCCGATGCGGGCCAGCGTCAGTTCGAGCGGGAACTCGGTGTCGTCGGACTTCAGGCCGCGCAGCTCGAACTGGCCGCGCGCGAGCGGGCCGCCGCCGGTGTTCAGATACTGATTGAGCGCCTTGAGGTGCCCTGAGCGGTCAGCCGGCGGCAGCAGCACCTCGACGCTGCGGCCCAGGATGTCCAGCCGCGCGTGGCCGAACATCCGTTCTGCCGCCGGATTGAACTCGCGGATGTTCAGCTGCTGATCCAGCGTGAAGATGGCGTCGTGCGCGGCTTCGAGAATGGCGCCCTGCCTCGCGTCGCTTTCGCGCCCGGCGCGGTACATCTTGTAGGTCAGGTAGAGCGGTGCGGCGGTCAGGAGCAGCGTCAATCCGTAACCGGCGGTTTGCGTCACCTTGATCACGACCGCCGCCGCCACCGCGCCCAGCAGGTAGTTCGGTGCGCTCGAGGCGAAGTCCGATTTCCAGATCCGCCATGCGCTTTGATTGGTCGTCAGCGCGATGGCCACGGCGATCGGGAGGGTGTTGGCGAAGAAGTAGGTAAGGGCCATGCCGGCGAGCGGCATGATCAGGTGCGACGGGTCGGCGTCAGGCGTGCCGCCGAGGCGCTGGAATACCTGGCCGGCGGCCTGGACCGTCAGCACCAGGATGGCGATGTTGAACAGCGTGCGAAACGCCGGATTCGGCGTCCGCGAGTTCAGCGTCGTCTGGCTCCAGCCGCTGGCCGCGCTGACGAGCATCGCGGCGTGCGGACCGCGCAGGATCAACGCCGCGATGTCGACGACGTACGACACCGACATGTTGGAGCCGCTCGCGATCGGAAACTGCACTTTGAACGCCGAAGTCAGCGCCGACAGCAGGACCAGCAGTACGAGGGGAAGCAGCGGCAGGATAGCGGCGCGCGGCAGCAGAGTACAGAACGTCACCGCGCCAAGCGCGATGACGGCCATGATGTACCACCGGGCGCGAGGTGGAAGATCCCGGAGCAAAACAGTTCAAGTATACTGGAGACACTCCAAGAGTTCCTGACGCTACGGTCCGTGTCCGTGCGTCGTGTGTACGCTCGTTCAGCGAGGCAGAGAAAGAAACCCATGAGCCGACGAGTTGTCCTTTCGGCGATCGCGATCGGCCTGACCGCGGTGGCCGGCTGCACCAGCAGCACGGCGCCGAGCGGGAGCAGTAATTCGGTGACCGCGTCGGTCGTGGCGCCGCGACCGGCGGCGCCGGCGACCGGCGCGCAGATCAAGAACGGCGACCAGCCGGTGTCGCTCGTCGTCCAGAACGCCATCAGTACAGGTACCGGCACCACCTACACATTCGAGGTGAGTGGCGACGCCTCGTTCGGGACGAAGGTACAGACCAAGGACGGTGTCGCCGAGGGCAGCGGCGGTCAGACCACCGTGAAGCTCGACTCGCTCGCGGCCGCGAGGGACTATTACTGGCACGCGCGCGCCACCAGCGGTGGCACCGTCGGCGCCTTCGGCCCGACCTACAAATTCACTATCGGTCCCGCGATTACCCTCAGCACGCCGGTTCCGATTTCTCCGCTCACCAACGCACAAACCGGCCCGCGTCCGACGCTGCGCGTCAGCAATGTCACTCGGACCGGCTCCGCCGGCGCGATCAGCTACAAGTTCGAGATCGCGACATCTGCTGCGTTTGCGACGGTGGCGGTGACCGGAATCGTCACCGAGGGCGTGAACGAAACCGGGTTCACCCCGTCCAGCGATCTCACCAACGGCACGTTGTACTTCTGGCGCGCCTCGGCGCTCGACATCACCAACGGAATCTCGAGCCTTCCGAGCTCGACACAAAGCTTCACGCCGGTCAACCCGCTCTGGCCGGGGGCGCTACCGCCGGGAACCTCCGGTCATGCACGCCTTGGCCCAGGCTGGGCGCCGCAAACGCTGGTGTCCTTCGACGGCCACGTCTTCGACAGTCCGCCAATCGAC
>DASXIR010000186.1:0-2193 GCA_036497895.1 Vicinamibacterales bacterium
GTCGTGATCTGCTTGCCGACGGCTTCCTTCGCGAGCTTCAGGCAGGCGTAGATCGGCCGGCCATCTTCGAGGACCGTGCACGCGCCACATTCGCCCAGGTTGCAGCCCTTCTTGGTTCCGGTCAGGCCCAGATCCTCGCGCAGCACCAGCAGCAGCGAGCGATGATCCGGCACGGACACGTTGACGCTCTTGCTGTTGACCTCGAGCGTGAGGTCCGACAGCGAAACCGCGCGAGGCGTCGTGAGATCGTCGGCCGTCTGCTCCTTTGTCGCCTGGCGGATGGCGACGACGGCACCCCCAATGCCGACGGCGGCGACGCCGACGCCGGTCACTCCGGTCAGGAACGAACGTCGAGAGGGAGACGCCGGCCGGGAGGGCGTTCTCGCGTCGTCATCGGCCATGATCGGCCTTCCCTGCGTCCGCAGTCGGCGAGACGGTGTGGGGCTTCCAACGATCCCAAGTGTGATTCGCGCGGAAGGTGTCAGCGGCAATCGTGCCGGTGACCATCGCCTTCAGCTGCGGTCGGCGCCGCTTCAGGAACTGCCAGAACACGTGGGCGGCGGCGAGAACGAGGAAGCCATAGGATCCCAGGTCGTGCAGCAGCCGCTGTCGGCGCTGCCAGTTCTGGTCGATCTCCGCCCACCCGAGTGTGCCCAGGGTGAGGCTGATTCCAGACACGACCATGGTGAGCGCCATCAGGATGAGCGTCACGTGAAACACCTTGCTGGTCGCTCCGTACTTGCCGAGCTTCGGCAGCTCGGACGGCAGGCCGAGGTAGTAGCGCGCGTTCGCCACCAATTCGTGCCAATCGCCTCGGCCGAACAACATCGATCGCAGGTCGACGATGGACGCCTTGATGATATGCACCACGATGCCGACCATGAACATGGCGGCCAGCCCGAGATGCACCAACAGCCAGGAGATCCCGAGCACGGGCACCGGGCCGGGGATGCTTCCAGGCGCGTAGAACGCAGCGCCGGAGACCAAGAGACCGACGATCAATCCGAACAGGCCCCAGTGCCAAAGGCGTGCCCCGATCTCGAAGCGCTCGAAGACCGCGTGACCGGGCGGCGGAGGCGTGCCGGCAGAGCTGCGGTGCGGCTCGCCGAAGGCACGGCGAACGAGGACCAGCCCAGCCATCACCACCACGAGCGACAGCAGGAAGAGGCCGAACGCCAACGTCAGCTGCTGCGCCAGGTAGGCGTCGCTGAAGAAGTTCTTCGCGTAGTGAAATGGATTCATGGCGGATCACCGGATCGCAGCGCACCAGAGGGCGCTCGAAATCGCTCGGAGATCGCTCGGCCTCGCGCCACCTGATGGTGTCCGTCACCCTTTCTCGTGTCAAGGAAAACGGCGGACTGCGAAGTGGGAGAGCCGGCGCCCGTGATCGAGGCCCGAAGCGATCGTGCTGCAACGACGTCGATGCTCTCGATGTCGAGCCCCGCATCACACCAACCATTGGCGACCGCGCTTCGATAGCACTTTACGTAGAGCTCCGAGCGACGGAATCGATGTCTTGCTGCCGTGCGAGTCGATCTTGGGCTCCGATGCGTACCGAGAGGGCAACCCGTACCGCAGCGCGTCCACAGAGGAAAGCGCGTGAGATCACTTCCGCGCGAAGACGATCCTCGATGCAACCATTGGACCCGACGTGCTCGACGTGGGATCCGGCGAAGGGAGCTGAGCGCCGGGCTCGCCAAGCGACACAACGTCGAAGGGCTTGATTACTCGATTTCGACGGTTCGTCTGCCTCGCACGCTCGTGCCGCCAGGCGAATTTCATCGTCGCCGATGCGCAAGGCCTTCCGGATGCCCAGTTCGATACCGTTGTGAAGGGAACTTGTTTGAGCACGTCAGTCGCCGTGCACGCTGTTGCGCTCGGCGCGGCGCGTGCTGCGTCCGCGCGGCCGACTTGTGATGTCCACGCCCAGCCGCTACAAGACGGAGAGTTTTCGGCGTGCGCTGACTGGGCGGAAAATCATCCTCGACAGCCCTCACCATGTGACCGATTACACCGTTGGTCAAGTCGAGGCGACTGCGATGGTGTGGCTTCGAACTCGTCTCGGTCGAGTCGAACCTGAGATGCGGCACAAGGCTGGGAACGGCGTTGGCCCATGCCATGCAGCTCAGTGCAAACCTGCTCGGCTCGCATACGCGGTTCGGCGATCCGACTGTCTACGTGGCGTCTCGTGAC
>DASXIR010000187.1:0-2903 GCA_036497895.1 Vicinamibacterales bacterium
CGATTTCCGCGAGGATCCGCCGAAGAAGTTCTTTCGGCTGTCGCCGGGAAAAGAGGTGCGGCTGCGCTGCGCCTACTTCATCACCTGCACCGAGGTGGTCAAGGACGATCGCGGCCAGATCGTCGAGGTCCGCTGCAGCTACGACCCCGCGACCCGCGGCGGTGACTCGCCGGACGGCCGTCGCGTCAAGGACACGATGCACTGGGTGTCGGCGGCGCACGCGGTGCCGGTTGAAGTGCGTTTGTACGATCGGCTGTTCTCGGTCGAGGATCCGGAGAACGGCAAGGACGGGAAAACGTTCCTCGACTACCTCAATCCTGCCTCGCTCGAGGTCGTGTCGGACGCCGTAGCGGAGCCGAGCCTCGCAACCGCCGCGTCCGGCTTGCGCGTGCAGTTCGAGCGGATCGGCTACTTCTGCGTCGACACCGATTCCCAGCCGGGGGCGCTGGTATTCAACCGGACGGTCTCGCTGCGCGATACCTGGGCACGGATAGAAAGAAATGGCTGAACGCTGATGGCTGATGGCGTTGTGCAGACGGCTGATGGCTCATGGCTGATGGCTGGCAGAGGCTTGTCGAAGACTTCCAGCCGCGCGATCGCGTTCGTGGCTGGAGTCCTGGCGATGGCGGCGCCGGCGTTTGCGCAGCAGACAGTCCGTTACTCGCCGAGCGAGAAGGACCTGAAATTCGTCTATGCGACCGTGGCGCCGGTCGCCACACTCAAGCCCGGCGACATCCTCGACACCAACACCTTCGATGCGTTCGGCAACGCCATCAAGAAGCCTGGTGACACGATGGCGATGGTCAAGGGCGACAACCCGCTGACCGGGCCGTTTGCGATTGCCGGAGCCGAGCCGGGCGACACGCTGGTCGTGAAGATTCTCGACCTCACGGTCGATTCGACGCGCGGCGTCGGTGCGCTCGCGCCCGGGTTCGGTGCGCTCAACACCACCAGCTATACACCGATGCTGAACGCGAACCTGCCTGAGAAGATCTGGTTCTACGACATCGATGCAAAAGCGAATCAGGCCACCTTTCACGCCCTCGACTCGGCGTTCTCGGTCAAGATTCCGCTCCAGCCGTTCCTCGGCTGCATCGGCGTGGCGCCAGCCGGCGGCGAAGCGCGCAGTTCGGTCGTGCCCGCGGAATTCGGCGGCAACATGGATGCCCCCGAAGTCCGTCCTGGCTACACGCTCTATCTACCGGTCAATGTCCCGGGCGCGCTCCTGTATCTGGGCGACGGCCACGCCGCGCAAGGGGATGGCGAGGTTGCCGGAACCGCCATCGAGGTTCCGCTCCGCGTGCGCCTGCAGGTGGACCTGGTCAAGGGCCGGAAGATCAGCTGGCCGCGCTTCGAAAACGCGTCGAGCCTGATGGCGGTCGGCGCCTACCGTCCGCTCGACGATGCCCTGCGCATCGCGTTTACGGAACTGGTGGGCTGGATTCACACCGACTATGGCTTATCCGACATGGACGCCTACGAGTTGCTCTCGAAGGTTGCCACGATTCATCTCGTCGAGATGGTCGATCCCAATTACGTCGTGATCGCCGGCATCGACAAGAAATACCTGCCGCCGCAAAAGTCCGGTCGATGAATTTCGACCAGGCACAGCAGATGGTGTCGCGACTCCGCGACGAGATGGCGCGCGCAATCATCGGGCAGGACGCAGTGGTGCAGGAAATTCTGATCGCCTTCTTTGCCGGCGGTCACGTCCTGCTCCGGGGTGTTCCGGGGCTCGCCAAGACGCTGCTGATCAAGACGCTCGCCCAGGCGATTCACCTGAAGTTCAACCGCGTCCAGTTCACCCCGGATCTGATGCCGTCTGACATCATCGGCACCGAGGTGATCGAAGAGGATCGCGCCACCGGACGCCGCGAGATCCGTTTCATTCCCGGTCCGGTATTCGCCAACGTGATTCTCGCCGACGAGATCAATCGCACCCCGCCGAAGACGCAGGCGGCGCTGCTCGAGGCGATGCAGGAATATCAGGTCACGGTCAACGGCGTCCGCTACGAACTGGAGCGGCCGCTGTTCGTCCTCGCGACCCAGAACCCGATTGAGCAGGAAGGCACGTATCCGCTGCCGGAGGCGCAGCTCGATCGCTTCATGTTCAACGTGGTCATCGAGTACCCGAGCGCGGCCGAGGAGCATCGCATCCTCGCGCAGACGACGACCGACACGGATCCGGTGGTGACGCCGATCGCGGCCGCCGCTGACATCGAGGCGGCGCGTCATCTCGTGCGCGACGTGCCGGCGGCGTCCAACGTCATCGACTACGCGCTTCGTCTGGTTCGCGCCAGCCGCCCGGCCGGCGACGCCGGCGATTCGGTGCCGGCGGTCGTCCGGCAGTGGGTGAAATGGGGCGCTGGACCACGCGCCGGCCAGGCACTGGTACTCGGAGCGAAGGCGCGCGCGTTACTCAACGGCCGCAGCGTCGCGGCGCCCGAAGATATTCGCGCGGTTGCCCTGCCGGTCTTGCGGCATCGCATCCTGCTCAACTTCCAGGCAGAAGCCGACGGCGTGGACGCCGATCAGATCGTCGCCCGCCTGCTCGAGGCCGTCCCCGCGTAATCTAGCCTTGAGCGTTGAACCGTGAGCGTTGCCCCGGATGTCTGCCCGCCGCAGGTATTGGCGAGGATCGCCGATCTCGAGCTGGTCGCGCGAATCGTCGTCGAAGGTCTGGTGTCAGGGCTGCATCGCAGCCCGTTCCACGGATACAGCGCCGAGTTCAGCCAGTACCGGCACTATCGTCAGGGCGACGACCTCAAGCACGTGGACTGGAAGCTGGTTGCGCGCACCGATCGCGTCTACACAAAGCAGTATCGCGAAACCACCAACATGACGGCGTCGATCGTGCTCGACAGCAGTGCGTCGATGGCCTTCCCCGCCGCGCCGTCAAGCCG
>DASXIR010000188.1:0-6614 GCA_036497895.1 Vicinamibacterales bacterium
CTGCAGCAGACGTTTTCGCATGACTTCGCAGCCGGAGACACGGTCCGCGTCTGGCTCTACTTGTCGGCGACTCCGGGTTGGGCGGTCATCGACGATGCCTCGTTGGTGGAAACCGCGGCCCACTGATGGCGGACGGACGCCTGGTGTTGCCTAGACCGCATGGCCGTCGACGGTTAGAAGTCGGCGCTCGCGCCGCCCTCGTCGGTGGAGGCTGAGGCCGCGTTCTCCACCCGCGTCGTGCACCGGTACCGTCTGGGCAATTGCCGCGGTGTGCTGAGCGTCTCGCGACAGGGGATCGAATACGTCCCCGAGGGTACTGATCGGAAAGACGCCTTCCGCTTTGCCTACGGACAGTTCGTTCACGGCGTGGATGGCGACGGGTTGACCATCAAGACCAACGACCGGACGTTCCGGTTCGAGCCCGTCACCGTCAACGGCGTGCGCGACGGCAAAGACCTAGCGGCCATGGGCGCCAGCCTCGACGCCCGTCGACGACGCGGGTTCAGCTTGGCGACGATCGACGGCTCGGGGGTGGCGGACGCTATGGGCATGTTCTACCGATGTTGCGCGTGCCCATCGCGCAGCGCCAAATGGCGCCATCCATGTGTAACTTGAAGTGTAACGATCGCGACGACGCAGGACAGAACGGGACGCGCGGTTTCCGGCGTCAGCGGCGATCGGTTATCAGGTGAGGGTCCGAAAGGGGTCAGATCGTGCAAATTCTGGCCAGAATCTGCGGACTGCGAGCGCGAT
Source organism: Vicinamibacterales bacterium (assembly GCA_036497895.1). Classification (GTDB taxonomy): domain Bacteria; phylum Acidobacteriota; class Vicinamibacteria; order Vicinamibacterales; family CAVVIG01; genus CAVQFC01. The sequence continues at coordinate 754 of DASXIR010000188.1, forward strand.
CCGTTGGACGAAATATCACCGCGTGGAACACCCGAAACGAAGCGGTTTTCAAGACCACCGCCATCGACCACTCGGCCATCCCTCCGCGTCGAAAACCGGCCTAGATTCTACCGCTTTCGCGGGAGTTCGCGCCGGTAGCGTCCATGTGTCACCGCAAGTGTAACCAGCGGGACGACACGGGACGATACGGGACCGACCGGATCGTCGCTGTAGCCGCGCACATGGCCCTCGAACTCCGAACGCCGCATTGGAACTGTCTGACACTCAACCGAGCCGCAGCGCGCCTGCGGGACTGATGGCCGCCGAGCGACGCGCGGGCACCACGATCGCGACAGCGGCGATCACGAGGACCATGGCGCTCGCTGACACCAGCACGAGCGGATCAGACGCGCGCACCTCATAGAGTTGGCTCCTGGCGATGCGCCCGACGACGAGGGCGCCGCCGACTCCGAGCAGCGTACCCAGCATCGCGAACGTGCGGCCTTGCTTGACCAGGAGCCAGAAGACACCGGAGGGGGTCGCGCCAAGCGCCATCCGTATGGCCACCTCGCTGCGCCGTTGGGCCGACGCATATGCGATCACCCCGTAGATCCCGATCGCCGCCAAACCGAGCGCGGCGACGGCGAACAGCACCATCAGGGTCAACCCGAGCCGTTGCAACTCCAACGACGAGGCGACGATGTGTGGCACGGTCTCGAACCGCAGCAAGAGTTGGGGATCCACGGCCTGCATAGCGGCGCGCACAGCCGATGTCATCGTCGCGGAATCGCGCAGCGCGGTTGTCACCACGATCGTCATCTGCCAATACGGCCACTGTGCTTGTGCCAGGTAGACCGTCGGCGTCGGCACTTCGGCGAGCGAGGCGTATTTGACATCGTCGACGACGCCCACGATGGGACGCAGGCTCTTCGGATCGATCGTGGGATAGCCGAACGAGAACAGTGTCGTTAACGGATTGCGGCCGGCTAGATAGCGGCGCGCGAAACTTTGGCTCACGATCGCGACGGGGCCAGTGCCTTGTCGATCGTCCGCCGTGAATCCGCGGCCGGCGAGCAGTCGGATCCCCATGGCGTCGAAGAAGTCCGGGCTCACGGCGTGGTACCGCGACGACCGAGGATGATCGGGATCGGCGGTTTCCCCTTGAAAGAGGACGTACGTGACCCCCACATTATTTCGGCCGGCGTGCAACGGAAAGGCCGGCGAGGACCCGACGGAGCGGACGCCACCGATCGCCTTCACGCGCTCGGTCACTTGTTGCGACCACGCCAGCACCCGTTCCGGCGAGTTGTATTTGGCGTACGGCACGAGCACGTCAACGGCCAGCCGACCCTCCGCGACGAAACCCGGATCGGTGTGCTCGAGATTCATGAAGCTGCGCACGAGCCAGCCCGCGCCGGTGACGAGCACGATCGCCAACGCGATTTCTGCGACGACCAGTAACATCAGCAGGCGTTGCTGCGCTCGACCACTCGTGGCACTGCGACCGCTGTCGTTCATCAACGTGGCGACATTGGTCGTCGCGAGGCGCAAGGTCGGGGCGAAACCGACGAGGACCGTCGTCGTCAGGAGCGCGGCGAACGCGAACAGGAGAACGCGACCATCAAACGGCACGGCATCGAGGCGCGGAAGGTTCGACGCGCTATACCACAGCAGGAGCCGGATCCCGACATACGCGACGCTCACGCCCGCCACGGTGCCTACACTCGCGAGCACGGCAGACTCCGTGAGCAATTGACGGACGATGCGCCCACGAGTGGCGCCAAGCGCGACGCGCACGGCGATCTCGCGCGTGCGGCTCGTGGCGCTCGTCAAGAGCAGACTGGTCACGTTGGCGCACGCTAGCAGCAGGAGTAACGCGGTCGCTGACAACATCAGTACGAGCGTCGGCCCGAGATCGCCGACGATCGCTTCGACCAGCGTCTTCACGGTGTACACGCGAACCTTGTCGATCGCGGGGAACTCGTGAGCGAGTCGGCCCATGACGCCCGCCAACTCGGTCTGCAACCGTTGGGGTGTTGTGCTCGGTCGCACGCGAACATATCCGTCGAAGCTGTGGCTCTGGTTGGTGGGATCGATGCGCTGATTGACCCACATGTCGGTGTGGTGCGGGATATCCAGCTCCGGCGCCGCGATGCCCACTACGGTGATCGCGTCCGGGAATTCGAGGACATGAATGGAGGTGCCGAGGATGTGGGCATCGCGCCCAAACGCGTCCCGCCAGAGTCGGTAGGACAGGATTGCGGACGGCGGAGGGCCGTTGCCCGCGGTCACCACATGCTCGTCGTGCGTGAACTCGCGGCCGGCCGACATCGGCAGCCCGAGGAGCGGAAAGAACCCTTCGCCAACGGCACAGACACTCAGGGGAATCGATGTCCCATCGCGGGTGACCAAACTCGCGTCAAACGTGGGCGTAATCGCCGCGGCTGCCACGATCGACAACGACGGATCCTGCAAACGCGCGACTTCGATGGGAGCGATGCGGCCCGTGGTCACCCGGCCATCGGTCACCGTGGTACCGAGGACCCGCAGCTCCTGAGGTCGTAGGTAAGGGAGCGGCCGGAAGAGCGTCGCGTTGACGGTGCTGAAGATCGCGGTGGTAGCGCCAATGCCGACGGCGAGCGTCGCAATGGCGGGCAGCGTCAGCGCCGGTTGCCGCAGAAGCGTACGTATCGCAAATGCGAGATCGTTCCGCACGCGGGCCCCCTTCGGCTCGCTAGTTTACCGAGTTACAAATCCGCTTTCTCGTCGATCGTCAGTTCTCGTTCGGCTCGTGTGTCAACGCCAGTGTAACGATCGGGACGAGGCGAGACGACACAGGACTGAACGACTGGATCATTGTAGCGAATCAGTCAGATGTTGAGGGACTCCGCAGGCGGTCGGGTGCGAGAGCTTCGTACAAGGCGGCTTCGAGGAGGCGACGGCACTTGGTTTCCGTGCGCGCGCCGACTACGCGAGCGCGGGTGACGTCAAAGCGAACTTTGTCCAGGATCTCCACTCAAAGCCCGGACCGGCCTTCACAGCCGATATGTGGATCTTGCACCTGCCGACATTTGAGAAGGTTCGAACCGAGTTCCGGGCGCGGACTGAGCGTAGTCATCGCACCGGCGGATCGCGCTCGATTGCCACCATCGCGAACGATCCGGGAGCCGACGCGAACTTTGTCGACACAACGTAGATGCGGTGATTCGTCGGGTCGACGCCCATGTTGCGCGCGCCTGACGCCGTCGGCACGTTCTCGACGACGTGGTAGTGGTCGGGATCGTCCTGATGAATCACGGTCAGCGTTCCATCTGCATTTGACGCGAACGCGTCTCCCGCGGCCGGGTCGTAACCCGCGCCATCGGTGCCGGAGCCGATCGGGAGCGTCGCCACGACTGTGCCGGCCTGGTAGTCAGAGACCGCCATCACGCCGCTGCGGCATCCGCTGAACAGCCGGTGGTGGGCGGTGTCAATCGCCATCGCCACCGGGTTCTTGCAGGGGCTGGTGGACCATCGCCGCGACACCGTGGCCGTCTTCGCGTCGATTTCGACCACCTCGCTGGTATCGGTGAGATTCGCGTACACCCTTCCGTCGTTGGCGGACGCGCCGTATTCGGGCTTGCCGCCAAGGCGAAGGTTCGTGATCAGCGTTCCCTCGCGCGGATCGATCACCGTCGACGAGTGCGCGTCGCCGTTGAACGTGAAGACGCGGTTCGAGGCAGGGTCGTAGATGATCGCGTCGGCATCTTCGGCCGCGGGGATTCGTCCGAGCGTCTTGAACGTCTTCAGATCGAACATCACCACCGATTGATCTTTGCCCGACGTGGCGAAGCCGTGCCCGGTGCCCACGGCGATCGCGGTGCCATGCGCACCGTTGATGCCGGTCACCTCGCCGGCGAGCGCACCGGTCTCTTCGTCGACGACCATCACGCGATTCGTCCGACCGATGAACACGCGGTGGCTCGCGGGATCGGGAACGACGTAGTCCCAGCCCCCGTCACCGCCGAGCGGGTAGGTGTGCGTGATGCGGTAATGCGGCGACGCCTGCGCATGAAGGACGACGGCGGCAGCGGCGATGGCCAGGGGCAGCGCGAGGTTGCGCATGTTTCCTCCGCCTTAGTTTACCGAAGCGACGATGACGTCAGGATGAACCCGGGTAGGGCCTGCTCTGCCATCAATATTGGCGCACGTTCACCTCCCGCGACGGGGTCGAGCGCGCAGGACAGCGTCTAGCAGGCGCCGGCTCTGGGTCTGGGCCGTGGTGAACTGCGCTTCGAGTCGATCGCACACCATCTGCCGGCCGTGTGTCACCGCAAGTGTAACGGACGGGACGGTGCGGGACGACACGGGAGCAGCGACGGAACATTGTAACGACAGACAATCGGCGCGGCTGCGGAGCGTCCGACCAGCAGCGCTTCACATCACGCCAGACGGCAAGTACGCGAGTGGGGGAAGCACACCTGCCCGCTAGCCGAGCGATCCAAAAATCTTCGTTTGCAGCGCTGCCAGCGCCGTTCCCGCCGTCTCGTAGTCTCCAGTCCATTCACTGCTGTCGCTTCCGGCGTGACGATGCTGAATCTGCCAGCGGCTCTCTCGGCGCTCAATCGTCGCGGCGTGTCCCGCCGGCAAGCCTGACACCGAGTATTGGGTCGGAATGGCCGAACCTCGATCGTCACCTTGCGCTTCCCACATCGTTTCGCTGAGCTGCAATGCCATTGGCCCTCCAATGTGTCGCGGTTCCGGAGCCGCGCCTCAGCGTAACCCCCTAACTTCTGGCCAGATCTTCGTGCCGAGCGATAAACGAGCGGTAACACCGTCACTTGACCACTCGGCCATCCCTCCACGTCGAGATCCTGGCCTAAATTCTACTGTCTTCCCAAGAGTTCGCGCCCCTTCAAGCCCTGTGTAACCCCAAGTGTAACGATCGGGACGATGCGGATGACACAGGACGACCGAACTGCTCGCGCAGCTTCGTGCCTGAAGAAAGAACACGTCGACGCAACGACTGCTTCCCGGATCCCGCGCTCAGGTCCTTCTAGTTTCGCGGCCGCCGTACGTACAGGACAGCGAAGCCGCCTGGGAGGGCGATCGCTTGAACCGGGTAAGGCTTGTGTCCAGGACGAGTAACCGTTCGGCCAGCAATGATCCCGACAGCCGAACCAAACATGACGTCACTGAGGTAATGCTCGTTGTAATTCAGCCGCGACATGGCGACGTACGAGGCAAACACGTACGCCGGCACGTAGAAGCGCCAGCTGAGGTGCCGTTCGAGAGCGGTCGCGAACGCCATCGTGTCAGCCGCATGGCCTGACGGGAACGAGTAGCCACTGCCGCCGTTCGGTCGCGGCCGCCGCACGGTGTATTTCAGGCTCTCCACCAGAAGCTCAGAAATCAACTCGGCCTGAATCAGGTCGCTGCCCAGATGCGAGATTCTCTTGTCGTCGATGCCGCGACCGATCGCGTAGACCGTCGCCGCCGCCGGCAGCAAGACATAGAGTTGCCCCATGATGGCACCTGGCTTAAAAAAGGCGTCCCAGGTCGGGCCCATCAAGACGGCATTCGCCGTCGGGTCCAACGGATGTGTTGCCAGAGCCAGTCCACCGCCGATACCCGTCCACAGCACATTTTCTTTGGACGGGAGATGCAGAACGTCGTCAACCAGATCGCCAAGCATCGCCTTGATGCCGGTGTGCTGCGGAGTGGGCGGTGCTGGCGCTGGCTGATCGATGCCGCGGCCCAATCCAAACGCACCCTGATCGTCAGCTGACGCAGAAACGTTCGACCTTGGTACCGCCCTCGGCGTCGACAAAGCGGCATCGAGATAGGCCCCAGCGTCCAGGACCAGGTCCGGTGGCCCGGTGATCGCCTGTTCTTGCGCGGCA
>DASXIR010000189.1:0-3688 GCA_036497895.1 Vicinamibacterales bacterium
TACGGGTGGACGATCTCCGAAGTGACACGCACATTCGAGCTCGCCATTCTGGTGCTCGGCTTCGCGTCATTCATCGGCGGATTGTGGATGCGACGAGTCGGGCCGCGGCCAGTGGCCATCATCGCAGGCGTCTGTTACGGGCTCGGCACCATCCTCGCCGGTCAGGCGAACTGCAGCATCACGTGGCTGTACCTCAGTTACGGCGTGCTCGGCGGCATTGGGCTCGGCTTCGGGTACATCGTGCCGCTGGCCACCCTGATCAAGTGGTTCCCCGATCGCCGCGGCATGATGACCGGCCTTGCGGTAGCCGGCTTCGGCGCCGGCGCGCTCGTCACCGCACCGGTAGCAGAACGGCTGCTCTCATCGGTCGGGATCCCATCGACTTTCGCGATCCTGGGAGCGACATACCTCGTCGCGGTGGTCGGCGCGGCATTCTTCATGACGAACGCACCTGAAGGCTACAGTCCGGCAGGCTGGGAACCACCGGCCGCCCAGCAGATCTCGCGCGCCTCGCCGGACTCCACGCTCAACGAGGCGTTGCGAAGCTGGCAGTGGTATGCACTGTGGGCGATCCTGTTCCTGAACACCACCGCCGGGATCTCGATCATCTCGCAGGCATCGCCGATGGCGCAGGAGATGACGCACGTCAATGCCGTCGTGGCCGCCGGCCTCGTCGGACTCATCTCGATTGCCAACGGCGCCGGCCGGTTGCTGTGGGCGTGGCTGTCCGACTTCACGGGCCGGCGGCAGGTCTTCCTGACAATGTTCCTGCTGCAGGCCGCGATCTTCGTGCTGCTTCCGCAGGTCGAGAGCTTCGCCGCACTCGCGACACTCTGCTTCATCGTGCTCCTGTGCTACGGCGGCGGCTTCGGCACCATGCCCGCCTTCGCGGCTGACTACTTTGGCCCGGCCAACATCGGCTCGATCTACGGTCTGATGTTGACGGCCTGGGGATTCGCCGCGGTGCTGGGACCGACGTTGATCGCGCGCATTCGCGAGACCACGGGACGCTACACCGAGGCGCTCGACCTGATTGCCGTGGTCATGCTGGTGAGCGCCGTCATCCCGTTCTTCGTTGGATCGTCTCGGGGCGGTCGGCTGCGAGCGGCCGTCAAGGCGTCATGAGTGTCAACGTGGCACGCCGCATCCTTAGCTGCACCGCCCTCGCGCTCCTCGTCGGCACTCTACCGGCCGCGGCGCAGATCGTGATCAAGGGCGACGACGACATGAACTTCAAGCTCGGCGTGCTCGGCCAGTTTCAGGCCGACACAATCGACAATCCCAACGACGAACCGAACACGAACAATCTGTTCGTGAGGCGGCTGCGCCTGATGTTCGGGGGACAGGTCCACAAGAATGTGTCGTTCTTCGCGGAGACCGACACGCCGAATCTCGGCAAGACGCTTCCCGCCGGCAAGAACATCCAGCCGTCGATGATTCTGCAGGACGCCTACGTCGAGGTCCGTTTCGCTGACGCCTTGCTCGTCGACGCGGGGCTGATGTTCGTCCCGTTCTCGCGCAACGCCCTTCAGAGCGCCGCCACGCTCCTGCCTATCGACTACGGGGCGTACACCTTCAGCGACAGCGCTCCGGAACAATCCGCCACCGGACGTGATACCGGCTTCCAGGCCCGCGGATATTTCGCAGGAAACCATCTCGAGTACCGAATCGGCGTCTTCCAGGGGATGCGCGACGGCGGCTCCGATAACTCGTTCCGCTACACCGGACGGGTGCAGTACAACGCGCTCGATCCGGAGTCCGGCTTCTTCTACACGGGCACCTATCTCGGGAAGAAGAGGATCCTCGCGATCGGCGCGGCCTTCGACACGCAGAAGGATTTCCACGCCTACGACGCCGACGTGTTCTTCGATTATCCCGTCGGCCCCGGCGCCGTCACCGCGCAGTTCGACTACAACCACTTCGACGGCGGCGTCACGCTGACGACGCTGCCGAAACAGAACGACGTGCTCGTCGAGGGCGGCTACTTAATACGAGCGCTGAAACTGACGCCGCTCGTCCAGATCGCGCATCGCGATATCTCCGATCTGTCAGCGGGAGACGAGACCCGCGTCGCCGGCGGCGCCAACTACTGGTGGGCCGGGCACAACGTCAACGTCAAGGGGCTCTGCACCCGCATTTCCCCAACTGGTCTCGCGGCCCAGAACGAGTTCACAGTTCAGCTACAGGTGTTTGTGTTCTAAGGCCGAGGGCAGTCACGGAGGCGGTGATGGTTCGACTGACAATCAATGGCGAGGCTTACGACGCCGCTTCGGGTGAGCGGCTGATCGATGCCATCATCCGTCGCGGCACATCGCTCGCTCACGTGTGCTATCACCCGCAGCTCGGGCCAATCCAGACGTGCGACACATGCATGGTCGAGGTCAACGGCCAACTCGCCCGCGCCTGCGCGATGACCGTCGCCGACGGCATGACTATCGACACGGCGTCGCCCGGCGCGCGCGGCGCGCAGACCGAGGCGTTCGACCGCATCCTGAGCAACCACCTCCTCTACTGCACCGTGTGCGACAACAATAATGGCAACTGCACTGTGCACAACGCGACCAAGCTGCTCGCGATCGAGCACCAGCGGATTCCGTTTCAGTCGAAGCCGTACGCCGTCGACGACACCAATCCCTTCTACCGCTACGACCCGGACCAGTGCGTGCTCTGCGGCCGCTGCGTCGAGGCGTGCCAGAACGTCGAGGTCAACGAGACGCTGTCGATCAACTGGGAGGATCCGCATCCGCGCGTGCTCTGGGACGGCGGCTCGACGATTCAGGAATCGAGCTGCGTCTCGTGCGGGCACTGTGTGACCGTCTGCCCCTGCAACGCGCTCATGGAGAAGTCGATGCTGGGCCACGCCGGCTTCTTCACCTCGCTGAAGAAATCGACGCGTAAGGGGATGATCGAGATCGTCAAGGGAATCGAGCCGGAAACCGGCTATGGCGCGATCCTGCAGCTGTCCGAAGCGGAGCACGCGATGCGCGAGCACCGCATTCGCCGGACCAAGACGGTCTGCACGTACTGCGGCGTGGGCTGTAGCTTCGACGTCTGGACCAAGGACCGCCACATCCTGAAAGTGGTGCCCGAACACGGCCCGGCCAACGGCATCTCCACCTGCGTGAAGGGGAAGTTCGGCTGGGAGTTCGTGAACAGCGCCGACCGCCTCACGACGCCGTTGATCCGCGAAGACGGCAGATTCCGGCCGGCGAGCTGGGACGAGGCGCTCGCGCTCGTCGCCCGCCGGCTGTCCGAGATCAAAGCGGCTAACGGCGCCGACTCGCTCGGGTTCATCTCTTCCTCGAAGTGCACCAACGAAGAGAGCTACCTGATGCAGAAGCTGGCGCGCGCCGTAGTCGGCACGAACAACATCGACAACTGCTCGCGCTACTGCCAGGCGCCGGCGACCGCCGGGTTGTTTCGCACCGTCGGCTATGGCGGCGACTCAGGATCGATCTCGGACATCGAGAGCGCCGACCTGGTGATGATCGTCGGGAGCAACACCGCCGAGAGCCATCCGGTCATCGCGACCCGCGTCAAGAGCTCGCACAAGCTCGATGGGCAGAAGCTGATCGTCTCGGACCTGCGCGAAAACGAGATGGCGCGGCGCGCCGATCTTCATCTGCATCCCAAGCCTGGCACCGATCTCGTGTGGCTGAGCGCGGTCAGCCGGCACCTGCTGGACCAC
>DASXIR010000190.1:0-14199 GCA_036497895.1 Vicinamibacterales bacterium
CATTTCTTCGCCGGGCCGCGAGCCGCTGGTGCCCGAACCGTAGACGTAGAGATTCGCCGGATCTTTCGGATCCTCGACCAGTGTGTGCGTGTGCGATCCGCGGCAGGTCTGAACGGCGGCCACCTGACGCGGCTTCTGCAAATCGGTGATGTCGAAGATGCGCACGCCACGGAAACGTTCGGCGCTGACCGCGGTCTGGACTCCCTGCGTGCCGCAGTCGATGCGGCCGCGCGTCTGTTCGACGGACATGAACAGCAGATGCCCGTGCACCGAGACGTCGCCCTGGCCGCCCGGGCAGACCACCGATGCGCTCAGCTTTGGCTTGGTCGGACGCTCGATGTCGTAGGTGTTGAACCCATGAAAATTACCCATGAACACATTGGTGCCGCTGAAGGCCAGATCGGAGTTGGCGAAGCCCAGCATGTTGGCGAATCGGGGGTCCGGCGGCGCCTTGGGATCGGGCGGCGGCAGCGGCGGCAGGTTCGGATCGCGCTCGGGCGGAGTGGGCGCCCCCGCCGGATCCTTCGGGTCGAAGAAGCCTTCCGGCTTCGGCATGCTCGCGATCTTTTCCATCCCTCGAGCCGCTTCGCCCGCGTCGTGGAGCCCGGCCTTGAGCCCGACCCGCGGATCGTTCGAATTCGCCGCGGCCGTTTTCTCCTGGGCATGCCCGTGCGCCAGGAATGCGAGAACAACGGCGGACGCCCACAACGTTCTGACGGCGACGGTCTTCATCTTCCCAGCTCCTTGAGCATCGTGCTCATGCGGTTGATCTCCATGCGCTGATCGGCATCCACGTCCGAGGCGAACGCGAACACCTCGGATTCCTGCGCCGCTCCAGGTGACGCGAACAGCTCGCTGACCATCGTCAGCGCGCCGTTGTGATGCTTGATCATGCCGGACAGGAACAGCCGATCGAACTCGGCGCCTTTGGCGGCGGCCAGTGCGGCCATCTCTTCGTCGGTCAGCATGCCGGGCATCAGCGTGGCGCCGTGCATGTGCATCGCGCCCGGCGCCGGGATCGGCTGTCCTCTCGACTGCAACCATCCCTGCATCATCTTGATTTCGTCGATCTGCGAGACCTGGATCCGCTGCGCCAGCTTCTTCATGTCGGCGCTGGCGGTCCGCGACGGCAACAGCTCGGTCATCTCAATCGCCTGCGTGTGGTGGCCGATCATTCCCTGCATGAACTTGATGTCCGCGCCGATGAACTGCACCTGCGACAAATCGGTCGCGGTCGCCGCCGATACGGCGTGGCTCGCCTGACCCGGAGCGCCCGGCTGAATGATCGGCGCCTTGGCGTCGACACTGCCGGTGGAACGGCACGCGGCGGTCAGGGCGATGGCGAGAAAGACGGCAGTCTGGCGGGACAAGAGCTCACTATAGCAGCGTGCCGCTCAAGACGACATAGCCGACGGAGAAGTAAATGATCAGCCCGGTGACATCGACCAGCGTCGCGACGAACGGCGCCGAGGAGGTGGCCGGATCGAACCCCAGCCGGCGCAGGATGAACGGCAGGATCGACCCGACCAGCGTGCCCCACAGCACGATGCCGACCAGTGAGATCGACACGGTCAGCGCCACCAGCATCCAGTGCGGGCCATAGAGGGTCGAAAACATCGACCAGATCGCGATGCGCAGGAATCCAATGCTGCCAAGTATGCCGCCCAGTGCGAAGCCGGCGAACACCTCGCGTCGAATCACCCGCCAGACGTCCCTGAGCTTCAATTCGCCGAGCGCGAGCGCGCGAATCACCAGCGTCGAGGCCTGCGAGCCGGAATTGCCGCCGCTCGAAATGATCAGTGGCACGAACAGCGCCAGCACAACGGCCCTGGCGATCTCCTTCTCGAAGAACCCCATCGCGGTCGCTGTCAGCATCTCGCCGAGAAACAGCACCACCAGCCAGCCGGCTCGCTTCTTCACCATGCGTAAGGGCGCAATCAACAGGTACGGCTCGTCGAGGGCTTCCGATCCGCCGAACAACTGGAACTCGCGCGTCGCCACTTCTTCCGCGACGTCCAGCGCATCGTCGACCGTGACAATGCCGATGAGGACGCCGCCGGTATCGGTCACCGGCAGGGCGGACCGGTCTTCGCGGCGGAACACTTCGACCGCGGACGCCTGCGTATCGGTCGCTTTCAGCACGACGTAGCGGCGATCCATCAAATCGACGACGCGCTTGTCGAGCGGTACGACCAGGAATTCGCGGATGCGAATATCGTCGATCAGCACACCGGCGTCGTCCACGACGTAGATCACGTTGAGCGTTTCGCTGTCCTGGCCGTGCTCGCGCACGTAGTCGAGCACCTGACGGACGCTCCAGTCCTCTTTCACCGCGATGTAGTGCGGTGTCATGAGGCGGCCGACCGTGCCGGGCTCGTAGCCGAGCAGCGTGATTGCCTCGTGCCGCTCCTCGTCGGTCAGCAGGGTGATCAGTTGCCGGGTTGCGTTGGCAGGCAGCTCACTGAAAAACAGCGTGCGATCGTCGGGCGACATGTGGTTGAGGAGCGCCGCGACGTCCGATTGCCCCATCGCCTTGACCAGCGTCTTCTGGGACTCGGGCTCCATGTACTCGAAGACCGACGCGGCGAGGCGCCGCGGCAGAATCCGGAACGCCAGCACCTGATCGTCCTGCCGCCACTCGGCGAGCGCAGCGGCAATCTCCTGAGGCCGGAGCAACTGAAGCTCCGCGTGCAGGCGATTGAAGTCCCCGGTCCGAATCAGCGACACCAGATCGGTGGTGGTTTCCGTCATGGATGCCATTCTACGGGCTTCGGTCCAAAGAAAAAGGGACGGCTCGAAAGCCGTCCCCTGGGAGAAATGAACGAGAGTCGATTCCTAAACCGGCTGCTTGGTGACGCGCAGGTACGGCTTCTTCGCCACGAAATCGGGAAACCGCTTGCGCGCGTCCTCGTCCGACACCGCCGGCACGATGATCACGTCTTCGCCATTCTTCCAGTCAGCGGGCGTCGCCACCGAGTGTTTGGCTGTGAGCTGCAACGAATCGATGACGCGCAGGATCTCGAAGAAGTTCCGGCCGGTGCTCGCCGGATACGTGAGGGTCAGCTTCAGCTTGTTGTCCGGGCTGATGATGAACACCGAGCGCACGGTCGCGGTATCGCTGGCGTTGGGATGAATCATGTCGTAGGCGTTGGCAATACTCTTGTCAGGATCGCCAATCAGCGGGAAGTTCAAGGTCTGCCCGGTGACGTCCTTGATGTCCTGCGACCAGCGCGCGTGCGAGTCGAGCGGATCGACGCTCAAACCAATCACCTTGGTGTTGCGTTTATCGAACTCCGGCTTCAGCTTCGCGACGGCGCCAAGTTCAGTGGTGCATACCGGCGTGAAATCGCGGGGATGCGAAAAGAGCACGGCCCACTGTCCGGCCTTCCACGCGTGGAAGTCGATTTTGCCTTCGGTGGTGTCCGCGGAGAAATTCGGCACTTCGTCGCCTAGTCGAATCGCCATTCCTGCCTCCTGCCAATTGATTTCGTCAGCCCTTGAGCATACTGCGACTATGGGACGTGCGCCACCCGGATCATCGACGCCGATGCGCGACCGCTGGTCCAGACCGCCACGACGCCGTCAGTCACCTCCGCGACCGCCGGATAAACCCCAGGCGCACCGTTGCTGATGACCTGCGATTTGAAGGAGTCAGCGGTCCGCTCCGCCATCACAATCCGGCGCGCGCCGTCCTTCGTTTCGTCCCAGACCAATAGGACGCGGGTGCCATCGACTGCGATCCGCGGATGGTGCGGCACGCCCTCGGTCGGCACTCGCATTCGCGCCGAAAACCGGCGGGCGTCGGTGGACGTTGCGTAGAAGATGCCGATGCCGGGCTCGCCGTCCGAGCCGGTGACGAGTGTCGGCCACGCCAGGTGCACCCGATTCTGCCCGTCCACCGCCATCGCCGGTCCATCGTCAGGGCACCCCTCGAGCATCCACTTGTCCTCGCTGACGCGAAGCGGAGGCGCGAACGTCCTGCCGCCGTCGCGCGAGACTGTAAACGCCATGTCACGCAGGTTGCCTGGATAAACATGACGCCAGGCTGCGTACAGCGCACCATCGGCGCCGGCGACCAGGGCCGTCTTGCAGCAATAGCAGACGCCGCCGGTGATCGCATGCGGCTGAAGTGAGCCATCGACAGACGCCACGTACAGCTTCGACTTCTGCGCCATCGCGACACCGTCAGGCTTCGCGTCAGCCCCGGCGCCATGTTCATGATGACTCATGGCCATGGTCGAGTCCGGGGCGAGCTCCCGATGATCGAGCCACAGCGCGTCGACCCGCCCGCCGACCTCGACGGCGGTCGCCTGCCAGCCACGATTTCCAGTCGCATCACTGCCCGGAACGACCGCGGAGTGCCCGAAGGACCTGCCGCCATCATCCGACCGCGCATGCAGAAGCGTCGTACCTTTGGATCCCTTCGACGTCCATACGACCGTGATCGCCGGTGGCTGACCGGCACGCGGTGCAATCGTGACCTGCGGCGCCTGTTCGCCGTTGACCCGAGCGTCGCCATCAAGCGTGTTCACGCGCACCGGCGCGCCGAACCCGTGTCCAGAGTCTCGACTGATCGCCGCATAAATGTCAGTCGCGCCATCCGGGGCCGAGGCGCTCCAGACGACGGCGACGAAGGTGCCGGCGGCGGCGGTCATCGGCGTCTGGTTGGCCCGTCCAGACACACCGAGATCCACGAATGTCGTCGTGCCCGAGATCGTGCCGGAGACCGTGCCGGCAACCGCGAGCGCGATAATCGATGCATTCACTGTTCTTAGAAACTCCATCGGGCACCCAGTTGAAATTGGCGCATGTCGCCGACGGCAGTCACCTGCTCGAAGGTCGGTGACGGTGTCGGCGTGTTGCCAATCGTGTTGTTCACGTTGACGACGTTGACGTGGTTGAAGAGATTGAACCCCTCGAGCATCAACTCGAGCCGGTGCGCGCCGCCGAGCGCGAGCACCCGCGAGATGCGAACATCGAACGACGTCGTGCCGCAGATCTGGTTCAGGTCCGAGTAGCACGGGAATCGTCCACTGTTGCGACCCACTCCGGCGGGACGATCGTTCACGGTCGTGTCGTTGTTGTTGTCGGCGCCGGTGACGATATTGAACGGTGCGGCGGTGGCGTAGGAATACACCCAGCCGATCTGGAACCCGGCGAGCGCCCGTCGCACCGCTGCACTGGTGCCGTCGCCAACCGTTCCGGCGATGACCAGACGCTGCCGCTGATCGTTATCCGACGGCCCCTTGTCGGCCAGGATGTCGTTCTGGGTCTGCGGCGTCTGGAAAAACGCATTGCCCGAGTCGTCTTGCGCATTCGACAGCGTATAAGACACGCGGGCGCGACCCCACGGCGCGTGACGGGTGTCGAGCGACGCGGTGAAGCCATGAAACCAGGAGTCGCCGAGTGCGTCGTACTGGCTGATGTTGCCATAGCGCGGATCGGGACGCCCGAGATTCGCGACGCCTAAAACCGCTGCCTGCGCCGCCGTCAGAGTCGGGACGTTCACGTTACGCGACATCAGGATGCCGTGCCCCCGCATGTAGGTGTAGCCAAACTGCGCCGACAGCGATGAGCCGATCGCGCGTTCGATCTGCACTCCGGCCTGTTCGTTGTACTGATTCTGCACGTTCGGGTTGATGTTGCTGATAGAAACGAGAACACCGGCCGGAAATACCGGGAGGACGTTCGGCCATGCAGGCGCGCCGGCCTGTCCAAACGACAACACGGCGGTTTGATAGATCGTGCCGTCGCGTTGAATGGCGTTCGAGGTCGCGCGGAGTGGGATCCGGTCGAAGTAGAGTCCGGCGCTGCCGCGAATGACGGTCTTACCGTCTCCCGGGGAGTACGCCGCCCCGATTCGCGGCGAGACGTTGTTGGCGTCGAGCTGAATCGGCGACGGCAGCCACTGCAGGTCGTAGCGAAGACCGGCGTCAATCGTGAAGTTCGATCGCACGCGCCATTCGTCCTGCGCGAACAGACCCAGATTGGGATTCGACTGCAGCAGCGAGGTGACGCCGAACGCCTGCTGGTACTGCGAATAGATTCCACGCTGAAACGTCGCGAGCGAGGAAAACGTGTACGAGCCCTGCAGCGCGCCGGGAAAGACGATGTTGACGCGGTTGTAGAGCAGCTCGGCGCCGGTCTTGATCAGGTGTGAGCCGCGCTGCAGCGTCAGGGTATCGACGGCCTGGAACACATCGGCGTCTCTTTCCGTCGGTGACGAGGTGGCGACGCCGAAGTTGGCGACGCCGGAGATGCTGACGGCTGGCCCGATGGTGTCGTTGACCGGCGCACCAAGCCGGCTGTGCGTGTACTGAGCACGCGCTTCGTTGATCGCGCCTGACGACAAGGTCAACAGGTAGTTCACAGCACCGGTCTGATCCGTGTCGTCGAGCGCCGTGCCGCGGCTGACGTCTCCCAACCCGCCCACGTTACGCGCGTTGTCGCTGGTGACGTGATAGAAGAGGTATCGCAGCTGCAGGTTCGAGGCCGGCGTCGCCTGATGATCGACGCGTCCGAACAGATTCGTGCTGTCGTACCCTGTTGGAAAATTTCCGGTGGCGATGCGCGGGCCGTGGTAACCGGCGGCGTCGAGGGCCGCGTTGACCGCTGTCACCGACTCGGGCGCGATGGTCACCACGCCGGTGCGGTCCTGCAGCGTCTGTTCGACGTTGCCGAACCAGAAGGTCCGATTCTTCACGATCGGTCCACCCAGCGTGAAGCCGAATTGATTCTGGCTGAGCGGATCCTTGCGCGTCGCCAGCGGATTCTGCGTATCGAACACATCGTCGCGAAAGAACTCGTAGGCCCGTCCCTGGTAGCGATTGGTTCCCGACTGGGTGATCACGCTGATCGTCCCGCTCGAGGCGCGGCCGAATTCGGCGCCGCCGCCGGCCGTCACCACTTCGAACTCGCGGACGACTTCCTGACTCAGCGACACACCGGCAAGATCGGCTGCATCGTCGTTGGCCGACAGGCCGTCGAGCACGAAGTTGTTGTTCAAGTTGCGCTGACCGGCCACCGAGACGCCGGTTCCGGCCACCGCTGATGTTTCGGCGAACCGATCGGTGGTTTTCAGGTTCGTCCGCGACACGTTCGGTGCCAGCAACGCGAGGTCCAGATAGTTACGCCCGTTGAGCGGAAGACTGTTGACCTCGCCCGGCGTGATCGTCGATGCCATTTCCGTGCGACGCGCCTCCACCAGCGGCGCGGGCGCCGCCACCTGAACGGACTCGGCCACCGCCGCGGGCTTCAGCACGATCGGCACGTCGACCTGATCGCGAACGGCCAGCGTCAGCCCCGCGTTGGTGGTTCCAAATCCGCTCAACTGAACCGACAGGTGGTAATCGCCGGCTGGCAAATACGAGAGGCGAAACTGGCCCTTTGCATCGGTCACCGTCTGCCAGGTCTGGTTGGTCGCGTGATTCCTGATTTCGACGGTCGCTCCCGGCACCAGTGCGTCGCTCGAATCGCGAACAGTTCCCGTGACGCTCGCTGACGCTACAGTCTGCGTCATCGCCGGCGGCGGCGCCGCCCATATACATACAAACGCCAGCCAGACGGCCCGCGTGCGAAGTCCTGACCACATAAAGACACCTCTGGAATGCAAAACCGCTGGGACCACCGGAATCCAGGCGGATCACTCCACCTGCGATGGTCCTCAAAAGTCGCGTTCGTCGAACGAGGTGTCAGGCCTTAGGAGGGGGCGATTCGGGACGAAGGGCGCGGGCGATTGCGGACGGCGCCATTACCAGCGTCGCGCCGCGAAGTTCGAAAGCGCTTACGGTGGCCGTTGGCTCCGGCAGGACGCCGAGGCCACCCGACAGCAGGACGAGCGCTGCGTCAGAGTTGCCGCAGGCGCTCCGCATCTTGCATGTACGAACGCCTTCTTTGGTGTGATGCATCGGACACACCTGACCGGGAAGCAGGCCCGGGCAGCATTTCTCTTCGTCGTCGTGCACGGAGGTTCCCGGCGCGGTCTGGCAGCACAGCGCGAAAGGCGCGGCAGCCAGCCCCGCGGCCTGGCCGACCAGCCAGAGGCAGACGATGAAGGTGAGGCGGCGCCTCAGGAAAGCCATCGAGATGTCCAGATTAGCACTGCTTCGCTATCATGGGAGATTCCTTGCGAATTGCTTCGCGTTTGCTCGTCTGCCCTGCTCTGCTCTGCATGATGTCCGCGTTGACGCGAGCGCAGGAGCCCGATCAGCCTCACCAGCACCATCAGATGGCGGCAGAGTCGACCGACGCCGGCAGCTGGATGGTGATGGCGGACGCCAACGTGTTTTACGGCTTCAACTACCAGGAAAGGAAGTTTGCCGACTTCTGGGCGTGGGAATCACAGAACTGGGGAATGCTTTCAGCCAGCCACTCCGCCGGTCGAGGACAGCTCACGCTCCACGGGATGTTGTCGCTCGAACCGTTCACTATCGCAAAACTGGGATCACCGCAGGCGTTTCAGACCGGCGAGAGTTACCAGCGGGCGCCGCTCGTCAACTATCAGCACCCGCACGATCTCTTCATGGACCTGGGCGGCACTTACCGGCTCCCAGGCGGCCGCGTCACCTACATCTTCGAAGCTGACCTGGTCGGTGCACCCGCGCTCGGGCCCACCGCATTCATGCATCGCGAGTCGGCCCGTGACAACCCGCAAGCGCCGCTCACCCACCACTACCTCGATTCGACGCACATCTCCGCCGGAGTCGTCACCGGAGGCATCGAAATCGCGCCATTCACGTTCGAAGTGTCGGCATTCAAAGGCGAAGAAAACGATGACGACAACCGGCTGAACATCCAACAGCCGGCACTCGATTCGTGGTCGACCCGGGTCAGTTGGCGTCACGGACCGTGGCAGGCGCAGATGTCCGGTGGACACCTGAAGATGCCCGAGTGGTGGGAGCAGACCGACGTCGTTCGTCTAACCGCCTCGTTCGGATATGACGGCCTTGTAAAATCACGGCCGCTCGCAGTCACTGCCGCGTGGGGACAGAACCGCGAGTACACCTATGCGCCGAACGGGTACCTCCTCGAATGGGATCTGCGTGCGACCGACACGTCCACCCTCTATGGCCGGGCCGAAGCCGTGCGTAAGGAAATCTTTGGCCTGGGTCCGCACCCGCCCGGCGTGCCGATCGAACCCATCGTCTTCTCACGCATTGCGGCGCTCACGGTCGGTTACCTCTATGACCTGCCCAAGATCCGCGGTACGCGCCTCGGTATCGGCGCCGACATCACCGTCTACAACATCGACGAGAATCTGATGGAGTACTACGGCTCGCCGCATTCGTATCACGTCTTCCTTCGATGGCGTCCGTCGCGCTCTTCGATGGTTCACATGCACTAGAAAGCTGTTATGCTTGAGCACATAGAGATGGCCCTGCCAGGGGACATACGTCCATGTCCGTCGTCGCTTTGTCCGAACTGCTCGGCGCTTCCGTGCGCGACGCCTCCGGCGCCGTCCGCGGACGGGTGCGCGAAATCGCGATCGCGCCGCAGGACCACCCCACCCGCGTCGCCTATCTAATCGTCAAAGTCGCGGACGGCGAGCGCACGCTCACGCCCGACGACATCACGACAGCCGGCGCGGCCGTCCGGGCCAACACCGAACTCAGTCAGTGGGCGCGGGTACCGGCACTCGACGGCGTTCTGCTTCTCAAGCGCGACCTTCTCGATCAACAGATCATCGACATTCACGGCCGCAAAGTGGTGCGCGTCAACGACGTCGAGCTGGAATCGACGCCGGTCAACAGTCACCTGCTGCTGAACGTCGTCGCGGTCGACGTTGGGGCTCGCGGCGCGGTCCGCCGTCTCTCGAAGGGCCTCGTCCCTTCGTTCACGCTCCGAGCGTTGCTGCAGCGGATTCCACCGCGGGTGATTCCCTGGGACTTCGTCGATCTGCTCGAGACCGATCCGGCGCGACGCGTCAAGCTGAAGATCGCGTATCGCGGTCTCTCGCAGATGCATCCCGCCGACATCGCCGACATCGTCGAGGATCTGGCCCCGGCGGATCGCGAAGCGGTGTTCGAGACCATCGACGAGGACGTGGCGGCCGAGACGCTCGAAGAGCTCGATTCGGACGTCCAGATCTCAGTGGTCGAATCGCTCGACAAACAACGCGCCGCCGACATCGTCGGCGAGATGGACCCGGACGCTGCCGCCGACCTGCTCGGCGAGCTGGCCGAAGAACGATCGGACGAGATTCTCGAGGAGATGGCGCCCGAGGATCGCCGCGAGGTCACCCAGCTGCTCGAATTCGGGGAGCACACCGCCGCCGGACGCATGACCACCGAATTCATCGTGGTCCCGGAAACGTCGGTCGTAGACGATGCGATTGAGGCGCTGAAGGCGTTCGAGGGCAGCGCCGAGGCGGTTGCGACGATCTACCTGACCGGAGCCGGTCAGAAGCTCGTGGGCGCCGTGCCGCTGGTCAAGATCGCGGTGTCGTCGCCGGCGATTCAGCTCTCCTCGCTCAGCGATCCGTACATCGCCTGCGCCCCGGACACTCCGCAGGACGAAGTCGCGGCGCTGTTCGACAAATACAACCTGATCACCCTGGCGGTTGTCGACGAGCACGGCCGCATCTCCGGCATCATCACGGCAGACGATGTGATCAGCATGTTGCGGACCGGCGATTGAGGACGATGACGTTCCTCAAGAGCTGGCGGGTGCGTCTCGCCATGATTCTGGCCGTGGTCGGCCCCGGCTTCATCACCGCCAACGTCGACAACGACGCCGGCGGCATCTTCACCTATTCCCAGGCCGGCGCGCAGTTCGGCTATTCGCTGCTGTGGACGATGATCCCGATCACCATTGCGCTGGTGGTGATCCAGGAGATGTGCGCGCGGATGGGTGCGGTCACCGGCAAGGGATTGAGCGATTTGATTCGCGAGGAGTTCGGCTTCCGGGTCACCTTCTGGTTGATGCTGGCGCTGATCGTCACGAACTTCGGCAACGTGGTCGCCGAGTTCGCCGGCGTGGCGAGCAGCCTCGAGCTGTTCGGCATCTCGCGCGTCATCGTCGTACCCGCGGCAGCTGTGCTGGTGTGGGTGCTGGTGGTGCGCGGCACCTACGAAAGCGTCGAGAAGATCTTTCTGGCCGCGTCGGCGTTTTACGTCTGTTACATCATCGCCGGTCTGCTCGCACACCCCGATTGGAAAGCCGCCGCGGTTGCGACGGTCAGTCGTCCAGCCACGATCGGCATCCGCAATTACGGTTACCTGTTCATGGTGGTCGGGTTGGTCGGAACCACCATCGCGCCGTGGATGCAGTTCTACCTGCAGGCGTCGATCGTCGAGAAGGGCGTGACGGCGCGACAGTACCGAACCTCGCGCTGGGACGTGATTCTCGGTTGCCTGTTCACCGACATCGTGGCGTGGTTCATCATCGTGGCGTGCGCGGCCACGCTCTACGCGGTCGGCCACAACGACATCAAGGATGCCGCCGACGCGGCCCAGGCGCTGCGGCCGCTGGCCGGTGAGTACGCGTATCTGCTGTTCGCGGCCGGGCTGTTCAACGCGTCGATTTTCGCGGCGACGATCCTGCCGATTTCCACGTCCTACGTCGTGTGCGAGGGTCTGGGATTCGAGTCAGGACTCGACAAGAAATTTCACGAGGCGCCAGTGTTCTACTGGCTCTACACGCTGCTGATCGTCACCGGCGCGGGGGTGCTGCTGATTCCCAGGTTCCCGCTGGTGCACGTGATGGTGTTGTCGCAGGTGGTGAACGGCGCGGTGCTGCCGTTCGTCCTGATCTTCATGCTGCTCCTGACCAATGACAAGGAGCTCATGGGCGAGCACGTCAACTCACGCGCCTACAATGTCATCGCCTGGGCGACAGTAGTGCTGATGATCGTGCTGACGCTGGCGATGGTGATCACCCAGAAGTGAGCCTGGATACAACTTCTATCTGTTCAGATCCACCCACACGCTCTTCACCTGCGTGTAGTGCTCGAGCGCATGCACGCTCATCTCGCGTCCGAAACCGCTTTGCTTGTAGCCGCCGAACGAGGCTGCGGTGTCGTACACGTTGTAGGTGTTGATCCAGACCGTTCCCGCCTGGAGCTTGCGCGCGACGTGATGCGCCTTCTTGATGTCTCTGGTCCACACCGCCGCCGCCAGGCCATAAACTGAGTCGTTGGCGCGGGCGATCGCCTCGTCAACGTCAGCAAACTCGATGGTCGCCAGGACCGGGCCGAAGATTTCTTCCCGCGCGATGGTCATGTCCGGCGTGACGCCGTCGAAGACGGTCGGTTGCAGGAAATAACCTTTGCCGGTGCCGATGTCTGCGCGCTCGCCGCCGGCGATCAGGATCGCTCCTTCTTTCTTGGCGGTCTCGATATAGCGCAGGTCGGTTTCGAGCTGACGTCTGGACGAGATCGCACCGAGGCGGGTGCGAGGGTCGAGAGGGTCGCCAGGCTTGATCTGCCTGGCGCGAGCGGCAACCTTGTCCATGAACTCGTTCTTGATCGACTTCTCGACCAGCAGGCGAGAGCCGGCTGCGCAGACTTCACCTTTGCCATAGAAGATGCCGGTGGTCGCGCCGCGGACCGCAGCGTCGAGGTCGGCGTCGGCGAAGACGATGTTCGGCGACTTGCCACCCAGTTCGAGGGTGATCCGCTTCAGCGACTCGGCCGAGCCGCGCATGATCTGCTTGCCGGTGGAGGTGTCTCCGGTGAACGCGATTTTGTCGATGCCGGAATGATCCACGATCATCTGGCCAACGGATGCGCCCGGGCCGGTGATCACATTGAGCACTCCGGCGGGGACACCCGCCTCAACGGCGGCCTCGGCCAGAGCCAGCGCCGTGAGTGGCGTCTGGCTCGCGGGCTTGATAATCACGGTATTGCCGCAAGCCAGCGCCGGAGCGACCTTCCACGCCGTCAGCAGCAGCGGAAAATTCCACGGCACGATCGCCGCGACCACGCCGACCGGTTCGCGGAGTGTGTAGGTGAGGAAGTTG
The DNA here is from genome assembly GCA_036497895.1 of Vicinamibacterales bacterium. Lineage (GTDB taxonomy): Bacteria > Acidobacteriota > Vicinamibacteria > Vicinamibacterales > CAVVIG01 > CAVQFC01. The sequence continues at coordinate 12,958 of DASXIR010000190.1, forward strand.
CCGCGGACCGGAACTGTTTCGCCGTGAATCTTGTCGGCCCAGCCGGCGTAATACTGGAAACACTCGGCCGCGGCGGGGATCTCGATCTGTCGTGACTCGAAAATCGGCTTGCCGTTGTGCAGCGTCTCGAGACGCGCAATCTCGTCGGCTCTGGCCATCAGCCGCTCGCCGATTTTCCAGACAATCCTGCCGCGGTCGCGCGCCGACATCTTGCCCCACGGGCCGTCGAGTGCGGCCCGCGCCGCCGCCACCGCGGCGTCCACATCGGCCTGCTCGGCGGACGCGACCTCGGCAATCACCTCCTCGGTCGCCGGGTTCACCACCTCGAGCGTCCGGCCGCCGGCGGCATCGCGCCACTCGCCGTTGATGAAGAGCTGTTTGCGCATCACCGAGGTTGTCGTCATGGAATTTTCCAACCGACGTTACGAGGCGGTTTCGCCGGGTTTAAGCTCGAGCACCTGGATGCCCCGGGGCTCAACCAGCTCCCGCAGCCTCGCTGGTGTGCCGGTCAGCGCGGGGAATGTGCCGTAATGCATCGGTACGACCTGTTTGACGCCGAGCAGCTCGCACGCCTTCGCGGCCTGCAACGGGCCCATCGTGTACAGGTCGCCGATCGGAAGAAAAGCGATGCTCGGCTGGTACAGCTCGCCGATGAGACGCATGTCACCGAACACGTCGGTGTCGCCGGCAAAGTAAATCGTGAGGCCATCCTCGAACTTCACGATGTAGCCGCTGGCGACGCCGAGATACACGACCTTACCGTCCTCGACGACGGAGCTGCTGTGGACCGCCTTCACCATGGTGATGGAGAGCCCCAGCGCATGAAGCGTTCCGCCGGGATTCATTCCGGTCACGTTCTGCAATCCCTTGCCCTGCAGCCAGACCGACACCTCGAACGGTGCGAGCACTTGCGCTCCGCTCGATCGCGCGACCGCTACCGCATCGCCGGTGTGATCGCTGTGTCCGTGAGAGACGAGAATCAGATCGAGCTTGCCGAGATTCCTGGCCGCATCCGGCGACGCCGGATTGCCGGTGATCCAGGGATCGAACAGCAGGCGCTTACCGCCCGGTGATTGCAGAAGGAACGTGGAGTGACCCAGCCACAAGATAGACAAAGACATGGTGATTTGAGGATATCAGGACTTGAGGATTTGAGGATTTGAGGATTTATCTGTGGATCTGATTTAAGAATCGGCGGAGCCTGCGACACCACTCGCCAACAGATCGACTGAAGAATTCCTC
>DASXIR010000191.1:0-17320 GCA_036497895.1 Vicinamibacterales bacterium
GCTGGCCGCGATCGCGAACACACTGATCGCGAGACCGTCGAGTCCGTCGGTCAGGTTGACCGCGTTCGACTCGGCCACCAGGACGAACACCGCGAAGATCAGGTAGCCGTAGCCGAGATCCGGGATCAGGTTCTTGAAGAACGGAAAGACCAGCCGGGTGCTATAGAGGCCCTTGTACTGCAGGTACAGGAGCACGCCGCCAACCGCCACTGCGATCAGGATCTGAAATCCCATCTTGTAGCGCGGCAGCAGACCATGATGCGAACGACGGACGATCTTCAGGTAGTCGTCGGCAAAGCCGATCGCACCGAATCCCGCGGTTGTCAGCACCGCAATCCACACGTACGAATTCGTGAGATCCGCCCACAACAACGTCGGCACCAGCGCCGCCGCCAGAATCAGCAGTCCACCCATCGTCGGCGTCCCGGCCTTGGGCCGGTGACTCTGCGGGCCGTCGGTCCGCACCACCTGTCCAATCTGGAACTCGCGCAGCTTGCGAATCAACAACGGTCCAAACACCAGGCTGATCGCCAGCGCCGAGAGCGTCGCCGCCGCAGTACGGAACGTGATGTATCGCGTCACGTTCAACACCGACAACGACGGATAGGTGTGAAAGCGGTACAGCAGCTGATACAGCATCAGGTCCGCTCCGCCTTCAACCGATCGACCACGCGATCCGTTCTGATCCCGCGCGAGCCTTTCACCAGCACCAGATCGCCCGGTTGCACCACCGCCGCAACCGCGTCGGCAGCCGCATCGCTGGTGGCGTAGTGCCGCACACTGTCGGCGGACATTCCCGACGCGATCGCGGCGCTGGCGAGCGCTGCCGCCGGTGTCCCGCCGACTGCGAACAGCAGATCGACCGGCGCCGTTGCAGCGGCGCGGCCGACGACTTCGTGCAAGTCCACGGCTCGAGCGCCGAGTTCGAGCATCTCGCCGAGCACCGCAACCCGACGGCCGGCGGAACTTCCCGCCAGAACTTCGAGTGCGCGCCTGGTGGCGGTCGGGTTTGCGTTGTAGCTGTCGTCGATCACGATCACGTGATCGCGCAGACGAACAACCTCGCCGCGATGCGCCGCCGGCTTCAGGTGCGCGGCCCGGTCGCGAATCACGTTCAAGGGGACGTCACACTCCAATGCCACCGCGGCCGCCGCCAGCACGTTCGACAGATTGCCCCGGCCGATCAGCGGCGAGCGAAGGTCGATCTCGCCTCTGGCAGTCGTGACCCGCGCCTCCACGCCTTCGATGCCCCGGTCGATCACGCCGCGCGCCCTGACGTCGGCATCATGGTCGACGCCAAAGGTCACGGTCCGTCCGGCAAAGCCACCCATCCGGGTCGTAATCCGCTCGTCGTCGGCGTTCGCAACGAGCAGGGTCGAGGTGTCAGCGCCCTCGAGAATCTCCGCCTTGGCATCGGCGATGGCGTCGAGCGAGGCGAAAAAACCCAGGTGGGCTTCGCCCACATTGGTCCATACCCGGACGTCGGGTTCGGCGAGGCGGGTCAGCGTGCTGATCTCACCGGCGTGGTTCATCCCCAGTTCGACGACAGCGATCTCCGGCCGCTGCCTCAGCTCGATGAGCGACAGTGGCAGGCCGATGTGGTTGTTCAAGTTCCCGCGGTTGCGAATGACCCGGTACCGCGCCGCCAGAAACTCGCTCGTCACTTCCTTGGTCGTGGTCTTTCCGGCGCTTCCGGTAATCGCCACGACCTTCGTTCCCGATGCGCGACGAACCGCGCGTCCCAACCGCTGCAGTGCCGTGGTCGTATCGTCCACTTCGATCACGACCGGCTGGACGGCGCCGCCTTCTCCCAGGGGCGGAGCTTGCTCCGCCCGAATGGCCTCGTGCTCCGCCCGGATGGCCGACCAGGGTCGGCCACTACGCTGTGCCAACCAACCGCGTGGCACCACGACGCCGCCCGCACCGACCGCGATCGCCGCGGCGGCGAACTCGCTGCCGTCGAAGCGGTCACCGCGAATGGCGATGAACAGATCGCCGGGCGTCAACGTGCGCGTGTCGATCGACACGTTCGCGAATTCCCGCGCCGGATCACCCTGCACAATCACGCCGCCCGTCTCGTCCGCCACCCATTGGGCAACGAGCGGGATTGCCGTTTCCGCCGAATCCGGCGTCATACCACGCCCGAATTCGTGCGCCGCCGCGCCAGCGCCTCGCGCGCCACCTCAACATCGTCGAACGGCAGCACGCGGTCGCCAATCACCTGGTATTTCTCGTGTCCCTTGCCAGCGATCAGCACCAGGTCGCCGGGCCGCGCGATCTCGATCGCCCGCGTGATCGCCGCGCGACGATCGACGATCGCGATCAGCGGTTGTCCGGTGTCCTTGCGCGTGTCGGGTGTGATGCCCCGCTGGATCTCCTCGATGATTCGGCCGGGATCCTCACTGCGCGGGTTGTCCGACGTGATCACGATGACGTCGCTCAATCGCCCGGCGACCACGCCCATCAGCGGCCGCTTCGTGCGATCACGATCGCCGCCGCATCCGAATACCGTGAGGAGCCGACCGCGGGTGAGCGGCCGCGCCGTTTCGAGCAGGTTGCGCAGCGCATCGTCGGTGTGCGCGTAGTCGACGATGACGGTGACCTCGTCGTTCGCGCCAGACACCTTCTGAAAGCGGCCGGGAACGCCTTCGAGTCCCTGGAGTCCGCGTTCGATCGCGTCGAAGGGCACGTCGAGCGCGACCGCGGTGGAGACCGCCGCAAGCACGTTGTAAACATTGGGCCGCCCGACCAGCTTCGACCGGACGTGCAGCGTCCCGCGTGGCGTCCGCACGTCGAACGACAACCCGTCGAGTGAAAACGATAGTGGGCCGGGTGAAATGTCGGCGGGCCGATTGATGCCGTAGGTGACCGGCCGGCCGCCGACGTCGATGAGTGACAAGCCGCGCGGATCGTCCACGTTGAGGAGACTCGGTGCGTCGTGCGGCAGCATCTCGAACAGCCGACGCTTGGCACGGAAGTACTCGTCCATGTCGGCGTGGAAGTCGAGATGGTCGCGGGTCAGGTTCGTGAACACCGCCGCGGCGAAGGTGATGCCGTCTACACGCCTGAGCGACAACGCATGCGAGGACACTTCCATGGCGCACGCGCCGCAACCACGGTCCACCATTTCGCGAAGCAGGGCCTGGACATCAGGGGCCTCGGGCGTGGTCCGAGTCGCTTCGCGCGTCGTGTCGCCGATTCGATACGCGACGGTCCCGAGCAGGCCGGATCGGACACCCGCCGCCTCGAAAATCGCCGCGAGCAAGTACGCGGTGGTGGTTTTTCCGTTGGTCCCGGTGATGCCGACGACCCGCATCTCACTGCTCGGATCGCGGTAGAACGCGGTCGCCAGTATCGCCAGCGCAAGCCGCGCGTCGTTGACGACGACCCAGGGCACTCGGATGCCGCTCAATGCAGGCTGTTCGGAAACGATCACGGCGGCGCCGCGTTCGATCGCCTGGCGGGCGAAGGCGGTGCCATCCGCGTGGAGTCCTTTCAGCGCGACAAACACCTGGCCGGCCGCGACGAGGCGCGAGTCGTAGGCCACGCCGGTAATCACGACATCGGCGCCCGGCGTCGTCACGCCGGCGGCGAGACCGTGACCGACCAACGCCGTCTGCAGATCGGCCCAGGTGGTCATGGCTGCGTTGCGCGGACCGGATGCCGCGCCGGTTGACGTTCGAGCACCAGACGGCAGAGACCGTCGGGTTCAATCGGCGTGCCTGGCGGCGGATTCTGCGAAACGACCACGCCGTCGCCGGAGATACGTGGATTCAGTCCGAGCGTCACGAGTTGACGCACGGCTTCGCGCGCGCTCAGCCCCTCGAGGTTTGGCACCGTCCCGGACGGCTCGTCGGTCACGAAACTGACCCGTGGCGAATCGCCGCCCGTGGGCGGCTCGACGCTGTTCTGGGCCGCGACGAGCACGGGCGCCGACGGATTGATCGTCGGACCGATCCCGAGATATGGAAGCGCGGCCTCGGCAATCCGCTTGAAGACCGGACCCGACACCGGTCCACCGGTATTCAGTCCCGCATGCGGCGAGTCGGTGACGACGATGATCGCGAGTTCGGGATTGCGCGACGGAATGAATCCGACGAAGGAGCAGTTGTAGTCAGTGGTCGAATAGTGGCCATTGACCAGTTTGGCCGCGGTGCCGGTTTTTCCGGCGACCGTGTAGCCGGGAATCTGCGCGGTCCGCCCGGTGCCGCGATCAACGACGCCTTCCATGATCTCGGTGAGCGTGGCGACGGTTTCCGGCGTGATGGTGCGGCGAACGACCTTGGGCGACACGGCGTATCGGCGGTTGTCGCTATAGATGGCGCGGACGACGTGCGGTTGCACCATCTCGCCGCCGTTGGCGACGGAGCTCACCGCCGTGACCATCTGCAGCGCGGTAACACCGACCTGATAACCCATCGACACAGAAGCCAGCGCGCTTTCATTCAACTTGTCGACCGGCCAGACGATGCCGGGGCTCTCACTCGGAAAGTCAGCCGAGACTGGGTGGCCGAAACCGAAACGCTCGACGAAGCGGCTGAGCCGCTCGGCGCCCACCTTGAAGCCAATCTTGATCGCGCCGATGTTGCTCGAATGGATGATGACGTCTGCGACCGACAGCACGCCGTAGTCGTGATGGCTGGCTTCGGTGACCGGCTTGGGGCGACCAAAGATGTGCAGGATCCCCGGGTGGGTGTCGATCATGAAGGTGATCGGCATCACGCCTTCTTCGATTGCGGCGGATACGGTTACCAGCTTGAACGTCGATCCTGGTTCGTAGAGATCCTGCACGGCACGGTTGCGCCGATCCTCGTCCTCGTATTCGCGATACGCGTTCGGATTGAACGTCGGCTCGTTGGCCATCGCCAGAATCTCGCCGGTGTGCGGATTCATGATGATAGCGGTGCCGCCGACGGCCCGGTTCTGCAGCACACCTGCGTGCAGCTCGCGTTCGGCGACATGCTGCAGGTATTCGTCGATGGTCAGCTCGACGGTCGAGCCGGTCGTCGGCGGCTGCTCGAAACGGGCGTACGCCTGGTGCTTGGCGTCGGTCTGCACGATGACGGTACCGACCTTGCCGCGGATTTTCGAGTCGTAGGTCGATTCGATGCCGCTCAGTCCGCGGTTGTCGATGCCGACGTACCCAAGCAGGTGCGCAGCGAGCTCGCGGTTCGGGTAGAAGCGCTTGCTCTCCTTGACTGAGCCGATGCCGCCGAGGTTGAGGTCGGCGATCCGGCGCGCGACATCAGGCGCGATCTGGCGACGGACGTAGGCGAACTGCTTCGACTTACCCAGCTTCTCGGTGAGCGTCAGCCGCTCTTTGTCGGTGCAATCGCCGAAGGCGCCACACAGCTTCGCCACGGCCGTTCTGGCATTGTCGATCTCGCTCGGCACCGCGATGATCGTGTCGGCGTCGACGCTCATCGCGAGGACACGGCCGTGCCGATCGAGGATGTCGGCGCGCTTGGCGGGCAGGAACTGGGTGCGCTCCTGCTGACGTCCTGCACGCGCCACCAGGTCGGCGTGCCGGAAGACCTGAAGGAAGACCAGTCGCGCCTCGATGCCGCCGACCCACAGGCCGAGCACCACCGACACGACGCTGAGACGCCGTAAAAGCGAGCTGTGCCAGTTCGTGGACGCCGGAGTTTTCATCACCGCGACGCAACGATCGATTTCGCCGGCGGATCTGCCGGCTTCGCGCGCTCAATCACGATCGCTTCGCCGCGCGCCGGCGCGACGAGATGGAGCGGACCGGTGGCAAGCGCTTCAATTCGCTTCGGCGAGCGCAAGGCTTCGATCTCGAGGCGCAGACGCCGGCCGGCTTCGTCCTCGGCCGCGCTCTGCCGCTTCATCGACTCGATCTCGTAGCCGTGCCGGAGCAACTCGAAGTGCTGCCACGCCGAGAACAGCAGCACCAGCACGAGGAATCCGGCGACGCCGACCGACTTCCAGAGATCGCGCTGCCGCGCCTCGTCGACTTCGCGGACAATCGGATTGTTGCGGACGTCCTTCTTGACGGCGTATTCGAAGGGCTCCATCAGGCCATCCTTTCAGCGGCGCGAAGCTTGGCGCTGCGGGCGCGCGGGTTCCGCGCCAGCTCGTCATCGCCGGCGACGATCGGCTTCTTCGTCAGCACCCTGACCAGGCCGTCGCGCTGCTGCAGGGCGCGAAGCGTGTGCTTGACGATGCGATCCTCGAGCGAGTGGAAGGTGATGACTACCAGTCGTGCGGCCGTCCGCAGGCGGCGCACGGCAGCATCGACGAAACGATCGAGACCGTCGAGCTCGCCGTTGACCCAGATGCGCAGCGCCTGAAAAGTTCGGGTCGCGGGATCGATGCGCTGGTAGCCGCGGTGCGGCACTGCGCGCCGGACCAGCGCCGCGAGCCGGCCGGTAGTATCGATCGGCGTCTCGTGGCGCGTTTCCACGATCAGCCGCGCAATGCGGCGCGAAAAGCGCTCTTCGCCGAACTGGAAGATGGCGTCGGCGAGATCGCGTTCGGTCGAGCGGGCGACGAGATCCGCGGCGGTGTCGCCGGTGGTCTGATCCATGCGCATGTCGAGCGGCTCGTCGCGCTGGAAACTGAAGCCGCGGCCGGGCGCGTCGAACTGCATGGACGAGACGCCGAGGTCGGCCAGGGCGCCGTCGATGCGATCGATGCGACGCTCGTCGAGAACGGCATCAATCGCGCGATAATCAGCGTGCACCAGCTCGACGCGGTCGCCCCAGGGGGCGAGCGATTCGCGGGCGTGGGCGAGCGCAACCGGGTCGCGATCGAATCCGATGACGCGGGTCGCGCCGGCCTCGAGCAAGGCGCGGGAATGGCCGCCCAGTCCGACGGTGCAGTCGACGAACAGGCCGCCCTGCTCCGGGCGGAGATGCTGGAGCGCTTCGGCGGTCATGACGGGGATGTGCATCATCAGATGCCGAACTCCGACAACGCCTTCGCGTCATCGTCGGTGTACGTGTCGCGTTGCAGCTTGAGGAGGAACCGATCGTGGTTCCAGACTTCGAGGTAGCTGTATTGGCCGAGGACATCGACATCGCCGCTCATCGTGGCGGTTTCGCGAAGGCGGGCGGGAATCAGCAGCCGGCCCTGGGTGTCGAGTTCGGCGACCTGGCCGAAGAAGTTGACGCGATCAAGGAAACGGAGACGGGAGGGATGGGTCGTCGGCATCTTGCCGAGTTTTTCCTCGATCTCGAGCCACACCGGCATCGGGTAGATGCGGGCGTACTCCCCCGTGAGGCTGGTGAGAAAGAGCTCACGCCCGTACTTGGACTCGAGGAGCGAACGAAACACGTTCGGCACCTTGAGTCGACCCTTGTCGTCGACGCGGGCCTGTTCGTGGCCTCTAAACACACCACGCCTCTATTCGTCGGCCACTTTTCTCCACAAATTTCCACGAGGATGGTAAAGGAGGCCCCACATGGTGTCAACCGCAAAATCCTGCACCTCAGTAAGTTACGCCAAATTTTCGCCTTTTAATCGCCAAGGGGTTTTGACCCACTTTTGACTCCTCCGACCACGTCCATCGAACCGGCCGGTGTACGATGCCGCGTCGGACCGGTTCCGGGTCTCGTCCAAACCGCGCCCTCAACCAAAACGCCGCATGAAAACCGTCCTCGTCTGCGAAGCACAGGTCCCGTTCGTTCAAGGCGGGGCTGAGCTGCTCGTGCGCGGCCTGGTCGGCCAGCTGCGAAAGCATGGCTACCGCGCCGAGCGGGTCTCAGTTCCGTTCAAGTGGTATCCCAAGGACGAGCTGCTGACGAGCGCGGCGGCGTGGCGCATGATCGACCTGTCCGAATCGAACGGCGTGCGCATCGACGCCGTGATCGCGACGAAATTCCCGACCTATTTCGTCCGGCACCCGCACAAAGTGACCTGGCTCTTTCATCACTACCGCGCGATTTACGACCTCTTCGGGACACCCTACAGTGAGTTCGATCACACCGAGCGCGACGTTCGCCTGCGCGATCGCCTGATCGCCCTCGACAACGAGGTGCTCGGAGAATCGGCGCGCCTGTTCGCGATCGCTCGAAACACCGCGTCGCGGCTGCAGCGCTATAACGGCCTCACCGCAGAGACGCTGTATCATCCGCCGCCGCTCGCCGAGCGGCTCCACGCGGGCCCGTTCGGCGACTACGTGCTGTCGGTCGGCCGCCTCGAAGCCAACAAGCGCGTCGATCTCATCATCCGTGCCCTCGTTCACGCGCCCACGCTACGGCTGATAATCGTCGGCGACGGCCCCCTCCGGGGACAGCTGGAGAAAACCGCGGCAGAGCTCGGCGTGACAGACCGCGTCCACTGGACCGGCCCGGTTGACGAGGAAACCCTGGTCTCGCTCTACGCCGGTGCTCTCGCCGTCGTGTTTCCTCCCTTCGACGAGGACTACGGCTACGTCACGCTCGAGGCATTCCTCGCCCGCAAGCCGGTGGTCACCACGACCGATGCCGGCGGACCGCTCGAATTCGTCGAGCACGGAGTGACCGGGCTGGTCTGCGAGCCGACGCCGCCGGCGATTGCCGATGCCATGAGTCGCCTCCGCGGTGATCACGCACTCGTGCGCTCGCTCGGCGACGCCGGGTACGATCGCGTACGACCGATCACCTGGGAACATGCGGTAGATAGACTGATGGCTAATGGCTGATGGCTAATGGCTGACGGCGTGAATGTGGCGGAGACGTCGATCGTCATCCCCGCCTTCAACGAAGCGGCGTCAGTCGGCGCGGTGGTTCAGGCGCTGCTCGACGTGGGCCGGTGGCGCGAGATCCTGGTGATCGACGACGGCTCGAGCGACGACACTGCGGTGCGCGCGGAAACCGCCGGCGCCCGCGTCGTTCGTCATCCCTACAACAAGGGCAACGGCGCAGCGGTCAAGACCGGCATCCGGAACGCGACCGGAGAGTTCGTGCTGATCGCCGACGCGGACGGCCAGCACCAGCCGGCGGACGCTCGTCGGCTCGTTTCGTACCTCGATCGCTACGACCTCGTCGTGGGTGCTCGATCGAGCCGCACCCAGGCCAACCTCGGCAGACGAGTCGGCAACGCCGCGTTGAACCGGCTGGCGAGCTACCTCACGGACCATCCGATTCCGGATCTCACGTCCGGATTTCGCGCCGCCCGCCGGGACTGCCTGCTCGAGTTCATTCACCTGTTGCCGAACGGCTTCTCGACGCCGACGACCACGACCCTGGCGTTCATGAAAGCGGGGTACAGTGTACGATTCGAACCGATCGACGCGGCGCAACGGAGCGGCGCGTCCAACATCAAGTTCGGCGCCGATGGCGTGCGGTTCGTGCTGATTCTCCTGAAAATGATCACGATTTTCAGCCCGCTGCGGGTCTTTCTGCCGATCAGCGTCGCAGCCTTCGTCATCGGCGGCAGCTACGCGATCTGGACCATCGCGACCCAATCACACGTGACCAATTCCTCAGTCCTCCTGATTTCGATGAGCGTGGTGATCTTCCTGGTTGGCCTGGTATCCGAGCAGATTTCGGCGTTGCGCTTCGAGAGCCGGCGTCAATGACTCCCCGCACCGCGCTGGTCATCGTCCCCACCTACAACGAACACGAGAACCTGCCGATCTTGACCAGGGCGCTGATGCAGATCCCCGGCGTCAGCCTGCTGGTCGTGGACGACCAATCGCCGGACGGTACGGGTGCGGTGGCCGACGCGCTGGCGGTCGAGTACCCCGGACGGGTCGAGGTCATGCATCGCACCGGACCACGCGGACTCGGACGCGCGTATCTCGATGGCATCGCGGCGGCGCTGCCGCGGCCCTTCGATGTGATCTGCCAGATGGACTCGGATCTCTCGCACGATCCGGCGCAGCTTCCGGCCCTGCTCGCGGCGACCGAACACGCCGACCTCGTCATCGGTTCTCGATACGTGGCTGGCGGCGGGGTGGTGAACTGGCCGCTGAGGCGCCGCATCCTGAGCCGCTTCGCCAACATCTACATCCGCACCGTGACCCGGATTAGTCCGCGCGACTGCACCAGCGGATACCGCGCGTGGCGGCGGACCGCATTGGCTTCGCTGCCGTTCGACCGCATCGGTTCCGACGGCTATTCGTTTCTGGTCGAGATGCTGTTTCTGGCGGCGACGCTGCGATTGCGAACCGCCGAAGTGCCGATTACGTTCGTCGAGCGCCGCCTCGGTGAGTCGAAGCTGACGCGCGGCGTGCTCATCGAATCGGCGATCACACCGTGGCGGCTGATTGGCTCGCGCGAAACGGCGCGCCCGACGCCGCGGTGACGCGGTTCGTGCTACGGTTGAGAGGCTCTCTGCACATGTCAACCTTCCTCGCCCGGCGTTGTTCGGGCCGGCAGCGCGCGTAGCCGTGGACTACCGCCAGTTCTATCGCGGCCGCAAGGTGATGGTCACCGGCGGACTCGGCTTCATCGGCAGCAACCTGGCGCGTTCGCTCGTCGATCTCGGCGCCGACGTCCTGCTCGTCGACTCGCTCATCCCCGACTACGGCGGCAACCTGTTCAACATCGACGGCGTCGCCGATCGACTCCACGTCAACATCGCCGACATTCGCCAGCAGTCGACGATGAATTACCTGGTGCGCGATCGAGAGGTGATCTTCACCCTCGCGGGACAGGTGAGCCACATCGACAGCATGCGGGATCCATACACCGATCTCGAGATCAACTGCCGCAGCCAGCTCACGATTCTCGAAGCCTGCCGCTACAACAACCCCGGCGCGAAAGTCGTGTTCGCCGGAACGCGCCAGATCTACGGCCGCCCGAGCTCGCTGCCGGTTGACGAGTCTCATCTGGTACGTCCCACCGACGTCAACGGCATCAACAAGGCCGCCGGCGAGTATTACCACCTGGTCTACAACAACGTCTTCGGCGTCCGCGCCTGTTCGCTCCGCCTCACCAACGTCTACGGGCCGCGCCAGCTGGTCAAACACAACCGCCAGGGTTTCATCGGCTGGTTCATCCGCCTGGCGATCGAGCAGAAGACGATTCAGATTTTCGGCGACGGCTCGCAGCTCCGCGATTTCGTCTACGTGGACGATGCTGCTGACGCGTTCCTGCGGGCAGGCGCCAGTGACGCGTGCAACGGCGAAGCGTTCAACGTCGGCGGCGACGCGCCGATCAGTCACCGCGAACTCACGACGCTGCTGATTGACGTCGCCGGCGCCGGCCGCGTCGAATACGTCGAGTGGCCGGCCGAGAAGAAGGCGATCGACATCGGCAGTTTCTACACCGACTCGACCAAGTTCAAGAACGCGACGGGCTGGGCGCCGACGGTCGCGCTGCGTGATGGACTCAGCCGCACGATTGCCTTCTACCGCGAGCATTGGCCCCGCTACGTCGACGCGACGACCGAGGTGCGCGCGTGAACGCGTCCCGGGTGCCGTTCATGTCGCTCGTGCCGGGAGACGATGCGGCCGACATCAGGCGGGCGATTGACCGTGTGATCGCGTCAGGCTGGTTCGTGCTCGGGCCCGAGGTCAGCGCGTTCGAAGAAGAATTCGCCGCTGCCTGCGGCGCCGCCCACGCCGTCGGCGTCGGTACCGGGACCGACGCGCTGGCGCTGATCCTGCGCGCGCTCGACATTGGTGCCGGCGACGAGGTCATCACCACGCCGCTCTCGGCGGCCTATTCGGCGCTCGCGATCATGATGGCCGGTGCGCGTCCGGTGTTCGCGGACATCGATCGCGATCGGCTGACGATCGATCCGGACCGAATCGAGGAACTGATCGGTCCGCGGACGCGGGCGATCATGCCGGTTCACCTCTACGGTCAGCCGGCGGACATGGCCGCAATCGAGCGTATCGCGGCGCGGCATCACCTCGCGATCGTGGAGGACTGCTGCCAGGCGCATCTCGCCACCTCGGAGACTCGTGCGGTCGGCACCATCGGCGTCGCGGGCGCATTCAGTTTCTATCCGACCAAGAATCTCGGTGCCCTCGGTGACGGCGGCGCCATCGTCACCAACGACGCGGCAGTGGCGGCGCGACTGAAACGGCTGCGCAACGGCGGGCAGACCGACCGCTACCATCACGGCGAGCCGGGCATCAATTCGCGGCTCGACGAAATGCAGGCCGCGATCCTGCGCGCACGCCTGCCGCGGCTGCGCGACTGGACCGGGCGACGGCGACAGCTGGCCGCGCTTTACCGCCGGCGACTGGCCGACGCGCCGGTCAGTGTGCCGCCCGAACGCGATCCCGGCCACGTGTATCACCTGTTCGTCGTACGTTCTGAGGCCGGCAAGCGCCAGGCGTTGCAGCACTCTCTGGGGCTGCGCGGCATCGAGACCCTGATTCACTATCCCGTGCCGATTCCCCGCCAGCCGGCGCTGGCGGCGTCACATCCGCGTGAGTGCCCGGTGGCGGTGCGCGCATGCGACGAGGTAGTGTCGCTGCCGCTGCACCCCGGCCTGCGAGAGCGTGACATCGACGAGGTCGTTGACGCCGTGCGCGCGTTTGCGCACGGCACTGTTATTTCCTGATCGAAAGGACACATCGCGTGCGAGCGCTCATTACCGGCGGGGCTGGATTCATTGGCTCCCATCTCACCGAAGCACTGCTCGATCAGGGCCACGAAGTCCTGATTCTCGACAACCTCTCGACCGGGTCGATCGAGAACATCGCCCACATCAAGGGGCGACCCGGCTTCGAATATTTCATCGACACGGTGAACAACGAACCGCTGCTGGCCGAGTTGATCGACCGCAGCGATGTGGTCTTCCATTTCGCGGCCGCGGTTGGCGTCAAGCTGATTGTCGAGCAGCCGGTCTACACCATCGAGACCAACGTGCACGGCACCGAAGTGGTGCTGAAGTACGCGAACAAGAAAAAGAAGCTGGTGGTGATCGCCTCCACCTCCGAGGTCTACGGCAAGAGCAAGGACGTGCCGTTCCGCGAGGACTCCGATCTGGTGCTCGGGCCGACGCCGAAACACCGGTGGGCATACGCATGCAGCAAGGCAATCGACGAATTCCTGGCGCTGGCCTACTGGAAGGAGCGCAAGCTGCCGGTGATCATCGTGCGCTTTTTCAACACGGTCGGCCCACGTCAAACCGGGCAATACGGCATGGTGATTCCGAACTTCGTGCGCCAGGCTCTTGCCGGCGAACCGATTACCGTGTTCGGCGACGGCACGCAGTCCCGCGCGTTCACCCACGTCGCTGATGTGGTCGGCGCGCTGGTCAAGCTCGTGCACGAACCCAAGGCCATCGGCCAGGTGATCAACATCGGCAACGTCGAAGAGATTTCAATCGAGGCGTTGGCCGAGCGGGTGCGGACACTGGCGGCCTCGAAGTCCCCCATCAAGCACATACCGTACGACGAGGCCTACGAATCGGGATTCGAGGACATGCCCAGACGGGTGCCTGATCTGAGCAGAATCAGGTCGTTGATCGAATACCAGCCGCAGCACGATCTCGACTCGATCCTGACCCAGGTCATCGATTACTTCCGGCGAAAATAGGCCATTTCCGGCCGAACCCGGCTGGAAGAGCGGTCGAGCCTGCGGCGGCCAGGACGCGGCGAGAGGCGTATAATCGGGTCAGTCATATGAAGATTTTCAAGACGCTCATGCTCGGCGCCGCCAGCTTCCTGCTCGCGAGTTCGACTGCGTTCGCGTCTGTGCAGGTCACGATTCACGACGGCCGCGTGTCGATCGTTGCCAAGGACGCGACCATCCGGCAGATTCTCACCGAGTGGGCGAGGGTCGGCCAAACCAAAATCGTCAATCTCGAACGCATCGTGGGCGGACCGATTTCGCTCGAACTGCACGATGTGCCCGAATCGCAGGCGCTCGACGTGGTGCTCCGATCCGTGGCCGGCTACCTGGCCGCGCCGCGTCCTGTCGCCGTCGCCAGCCTCTCGGTATTCGACCGCGTCGTCGTCATGCCGCAGGCTGCGGGAGCGCGCGTGCCGGTCACGGCGGTCGCGGCACAACCACCCACCTTCCAGCAGCAGCCGCAGTTCAATCGCATGCCGCCGCCGGCTGACGATGAAGACGATCGCGCTGCGCCGAATGGCGTCACCAACCAGAATCAAAATCGTGGTCCGGTGTTCAACACGTTTCCGCAGCCGCAGCAGATGGCCAACCCGCAGGGCGCCAACGCGCCCAACATGATGCCGCCGGCAGGACAGCCTGCGCCGCAGGCATTTCCGACGGCGCCGTACGGCGGCGTAGCCGTCCCGGGCATGGTCGCGCCGGCGCCGCCGCAGCCGGGTCAGGTGCCCGGACAAGTGCCGGGACAGGTGCCGGGAACGATTCGGCCGGGCGGTCGATAACGGATGGCTCTGGTCGACGAGATGAGCTCGGCCATCGCCGCAGCGATGCGCCAGCACGATTCAGTGCGGCTGGCCACGTTGCGAATGCTGAAGGCAGCGCTGATGAACCGCGAGATCGAGCGTGGCCACGCGCTCGATAGTGTTGAGTCGCTCCAGGTCGTGAACACGCTCGTCAAGCAGCGAAGAGACTCGATCGAGCAATTCACCAAGGGCGGCCGTCAGGATCTGGTCGACAAGGAAGCGGCTGAGATCGGCATACTCGAGACCTATCTGCCGGCACCGGCCGACGCGGCCGCTCTCGACGCGGCCGTGACGGCCGCTGTCGCCGAGACAGGCGCCGCGTCCCCCAAAGACATGGGCCGAGTGATGAAAGCGGCGATGGCCAAACTGAACGGTCAGACCGTGGACGGCAAGGTGCTCAGCGAGCTGGTCCGCAGCAAACTGTCGGGCAGCTAAACTTTTCTTCGATTCGGGCCGTCTAAGCCAGTGAGACACATTACAAGATGCGTCTCATCCATCCTCCTTGGGCTCTTCTCGTGAAAGCGAGGAGAGCCTTTTTTTCGTGTGCTACCCTCGCCGCCTGACATGACTCCGGACGTGGTGTCCGCCGCGGAACCTCTGTCCCCGGCACGCGCCTCTGAGGACAGCCGACTGGCAAAATCGGCAGGCCTCACCGGCGGCGCCACGCTCGTCAGCCGCGTGCTCGGCCTGGTCCGCGACCAGGTGCTCGCATCACTGTTCGGCGCCGGCAATGAGATGGATGCGTTCGTGGTCGCGTTCCGCATCCCGAATCTGGTCCGGGATCTCTTCGCCGAAGGCGCGATGAGCGCCGCCTTCGTGCCCACCTTCACGCGGCACCTCACGCTTGGCGGCAAGCCCGACGCGTGGCGGCTTGGCAACAACGTGCTGAACGCGTTGCTGGTGGTCACCGGCATCGTCGTCCTGCTCGCAGGTGTCGGGGCGCGACCACTCGTGCAATCGCTGGCGCCCCATTTCGCCGATGTCGCCGGCAAGATCGAGCTCACCGTCCGTCTCACGCGCATGCTGCTGCCGTTCCTGACCCTCGTGGCGATCGCCGCCGCGGCGATGGGCATGTTGAATTCGCTGCACCACTATTTTCTCCCCGCGCTCTCGCCGGCGATGTTCAACACCGCGACCATCGTCTGCGCAGTCGTGCTGGTGCCGTTGATGCCGCGAATCGGCGAGCCGCGGATCATGGCGATCGCGATTGGCGCACTCATCGGCGGCGCCGGTCAGGTGGCGCTTCAATGGCCGTCGTTGCGGCGTGAGGGCTTTCGCTATGCGCCGGTGCTGGATGCGCGCGATCCCGGTCTTCTGCAGGTGCTCCTCCTGATGGGCCCCGGCACCATCGGCCTCGCCGCCACCCAGGTCAACCTCTTCGTCAATACCCTGTTGGCGACGAGCCAGGGGATCGGTGCGGTTTCGTGGATGACCTATGCGTTCAGGTTGATGTACCTGCCAATCGGCCTCTTCGGGGTCTCGATCGGAACGGCGGTGCTGCCGGCAGTGTCGCGGCATGCGGCGATTCACAACACCGCGGGCATCCGGCAGACCGTGTCCCGCGGGCTCGGGCTGATGCTGATGCTGAATGTCCCGGCCACAGTCGGTCTGCTGGTGTTGGCGACTCCAATTGTCCAACTGCTGTTCGAGCACGTCCGCTTCCAGCCGTCCGACACGATTGCGACAGCCTCCGCGGTCCGCTTTTACTCGCTCGGTTTGGTCGGATACTCGGCCGTTCGAATCGCATCACCAACTTTTTATGCCATCGGCCGCAGCCGGATTCCAGTCATGGTCAGCGGCGCGGCGATTGTCATCAATGCCGTGGCCAGCCTGGTACTGGTGCGATGGCTCGGGTTCAGCGGTCTCGCTCTTGGTACTTCGATCGCGGCGGTCGCCAACGCGGCACTGCTGGTCTGGCTGCTGAGCGGCCGGCTCGACGGTCTCGAGCTGCCGCGGCTGTCGCTGACGTTCGGCAAGGTCGTGCTGTCCACCGCGGTGATGGCTGCCGCTGTGCTCGTCATCCAGGCCGGAATGCAGCGGGCGCTGCCCGGTTCGCACCTCGCGTCGCAGGCGGTGCGGCTCGTCGTCTCGATCAGCGGCGGTCTGGTCGCGCTGGCCGCCGCGGCGACGCTGCTGGCGATCGATGAATTCGATGAGGTCGTCGAAACGATCGGGCGGGAACTCAGAAAGTTGCGTGTATAGTACGATTTCTGACGCGCGCCATGCCTCGCCGGTACTCGTCCTACGGCTCCTCGTTTTCCTTCGGCCCCGGTCCCGTCTCGCCGGTCCTCAAGGCCCTGATCGGTGCGAACGCCGTCATGTTCGTGGCGCAGTGGATCTTTCCGATTGTCACCGACACGCTAGGTCTGCACCCGGCGTGGGTGCTCCACTACTTGTGGATCTGGCAGGTCGTCACCTACATGTTCCTGCACGGTGGCATTTTCCACATCGTGTTCAACATGCTGGCGCTCTGGATGTTCGGAGCGGAGCTCGAGCGCGTTTGGGGCACGCCCTATTTCCTGAAGTTCTACTTCGTCACGGGAATCGGCGCGGGTCTGCTGACCGTCCTGATCTCGCTACTGCCGTTCGACTTCGCGCGGTCGCTGCAATATTCGAACATCATCGGCGCGTCTGGCGCGATCTACGGTTTGCTGCTGGCGTACGCGATGTATTTTCCGGATCGGCCGATCCTGCTCGTGATCTTTCCGGTGCCGGCAAGAATAGCCGTCGGTATTCTTTGTCTGATCGCCTTTTACTCGTCGATTGCCGATACCGGTGGCGTCGCCAACGGCACCCACCTTGGCGGACTGCTCGTCGCGTACCTGTATCTCAAGCGGCCGCGGATGCATCCGATCGCGGAAGTGAAGTACCGCTATCTGAAATGGAAGATCAATCGCGGCCGCAAGAAATTCGACGTGTACTCGGGCGGTCGCTCGAACGACTGGAACCGCCGCGTCCACTGAAGCGCGGCTGATTCTTGTCACGCTCGCAATTCCTCGCGGTCATCCTGGCTGGTCTACTGCTCCGCGCGATCGC
>DASXIR010000192.1:0-38403 GCA_036497895.1 Vicinamibacterales bacterium
CCGATCGTTACACTTGCGGTGACACATGGGTGCTACCGGCGCGAACTCCCTGGAAAGCGGTAGAATTTAGGCCGGTTTTCGCTGCGGAGGGATGGCCGAGTGGTCGATGGCGGTGGTCTTGAAAACCATTGAACCCGAAAGGGTTCCGGGGGTTAGAATCCCTCTCCCTCCGCCATATTTCGGCCGGCATCGGCGGTGTCTACGATGATTGTGGTCCTCGCGCTCGCGAGCGCGGCGACTCTCGTCCTCGGGCAGGGGAGTCCGGACGCCGCGAAAATCAAAAACCCGGTGGCGGCGACCGCCGAATCGGTTGCCGCGGGCAAGCAGCTGTACCTGCGGCACTGCGCGTCATGTCACGGCACGAGCGGCGCCGGCGGTCCCGGCAACGACCTGATCCCCGCCGCGCCGAGCCTCGTCGGCCCGAATTGGAATCACGGCTCAACCGACGGCGAAATCTTCAGCAACATCAGGAACGGCGTCGCCCCGGACTTCAACATGGTCCCGTTCAAGGACTCGCTGAAAGACGACGACATCTGGAGCGTCGTGATCTACCTGCGATCGATCGCGAAGCCGTAGCGCGCGTTACTTCGACAGCGGGTCCGGCCTGACCTGAAACTTCACGAGCTTGCTCGTCGTCCCTTTGCCGCCTTCCTGGTGGAACGGCGCCCGCGTCGCGATCTCGGTGTAGAGTCCCTTGCCTTTCCAGCCGGCGCCCGGATTGTCGATGCGTCCGTCCATGCCCTTCGCGAAAAAACCCATCGGATACGGCACGCGAAACGTCAGGAAGCCGCCATCGACGAACGCGAGCAGTCCCTCGGAGAGGTTGCCGGTCGCGATCGGCACGTCCTTGCCGACGCCGAGCAGATCGAATCGATCGACGAAGTCGTAGTACGCAGAATCGCCGCTGCCGTTGTCCACGGCGCCCTTGTAGTTTGGACCGGGCAGCGCGTGCAGCGTCCAGCCCTCGGGGCAGTGCTGTCCCGTCGCCGTCGGCCCATTGAGCGGACCTTTGCATTTCGCACGATCGAAACTGGCGAGATGTCCGCTCGACAGCACCGTCCACACCACGCCCTTGCTATCCACGTCCATGCCGCGCGGTGCGAATCCCTGTACCGGCGCCTTCGGATTGTTCCACGGCACTTCGTAGATCTCGGCCAGCGCCGTCTCCGGCGGATGCGATCCAGGCACCAGGCGCACGAGCGCGCCTGGCATGCCCTGCACCGTTCCCCACACCGATCCGTCCGGCGCGGGTGAGTCGCCGTAATACTGCAGGCTGACTCGCCGATCTTTTGTCGGGTCCGCCGGCTGATTCGGCTCGGTATAGGCGTCGCGTTTGCCGTTGCCGTTGTAGTCGAGGACGAACGCGCTCCAGCCCTGCGCCTGCCTCTCGTCGTGTGTCTTGTCCCAGATCTTGATATCGAACCAGCCTTCGACGCCTGCGGGACCGAACGACGACCAGAGCACATCGTGATCGTCGAGATTCACGTGACCCCAGCTGAAGCAGGTGTCGATGGTCGTGCGCTGCTTCGTCTTCGGGTCGTACATCTCGAGGCCGCGCTGGCTCTGGTTGATCGGGAACAATTTCGCGGACGGATGATCGGATCCGGTCCGGCACCACGCCGGCGTCTCGGACTTGCGCACGCGCGCGGCCGCCCATACGCGCCCCTGACCGTCCATCGCGAAGCTGTGCACGGTGGTCTTGCTGTTCCAGATGGTTTCGTCGCCCCAGTACGGTGACGGCCCGGCCGGCGGCTGATCTCCGGAGCTCGGCGTGTCGGGGTCGCGCACGGTCAGTTCGATCTTGCTCGCCGTGTTCGTGTTCGGATCGATGACCGGGAAATAATCGCCGCTCTCCTCGAGCGCACCGTAGATCGGCCCGTTCGCGTTGACGGTCGGGTTCCGCTTGTCGCTCGCGATCTCGTCGTGCAGATACGTTTTCGGATCCGCCCAGTCCCACATCGTGATCACGACGTTCCGCTCGCGGCCTTGCGGGCGTTGCGGGGCCGCGTCGGGCAGTTCGCCCGCGGCGATGCGATCGGTCCAGTCCGCGTACATCGCCAGTGCGCGCTGACGGCCGACCTGCGTGAACCGCGCGCTCATCCCGCCGCCGGCCTGTCCGGCCTGAATCCGGCGATCCCAGGCGCTCTTCGAATCGTGCGCGGTGGCGAGGACGCTTTTCGGAATCGTCCGCGTCGCCTCGTTGCCAAGCTGGTGACAACCGGTGCAGCCGTCGGTGTTGACGACCTGGCGGATCCATTCGCCCTGGCTGTGAATGTTCGGCGAAATCCCGTTGCCCGTTTCTCCGGTGCCAGGGAAGTCGCTCTTCGGCGGCATCTGCATCAACGCGAACCAGTACTGCGCCGGGTAAAACTGCGCCGCGGATTTCCTGTCGGGCGCGGCGACGGCCTTCAGGTTCACGACTTTCCCCGGCGTCGTCTTCGTTTTCGGAGAGTCGACCAGGCCGTAGCCGCGGACCCACACGTCGTACTCCGCCCGCGGCAGATCGGGCACGACGAAGCGGCCAAGATCGTCGGTGACGACGGTCTTCACGAGGCGCGTCGGAAGACCTCGTGTTTCTGCGATCACCCAGACGCCCGCTTCAGGTCCTCGCGCACCGGTGACGATGCCGCCGATGTCGTCCGCATCGATGGCGGGTGGTGTGCCGGGCGATTGGCCGGCGGTCACCAGGACGAGAGACGCGACGAACACGCTCGCGAAGCCAAACGTGATCGTGTCCCAACCCAAACGCG
The DNA here is from genome assembly GCA_036497895.1 of Vicinamibacterales bacterium. GTDB lineage: Bacteria > Acidobacteriota > Vicinamibacteria > Vicinamibacterales > CAVVIG01 > CAVQFC01. The sequence continues at coordinate 2,751 of DASXIR010000192.1, forward strand.
TTGACGGCATACGTCCTCCTTCGCTCGAAACTGATGTCCGCCGGTCAGCGCGGCGGCAGTGCGAACGCGGTCAGCGCGCTGCCGGCGGGCACCAGCAGATACTGCCGGCCATCGAGCATATACGTCGTCCCCGACGTCGATCGCATCGCAAACCCGACCTGATAGTGCCAGAGGTTCTGCCCGGTCCGCGAGTCGAACGCCATCAGGTTGCCGTCGCCGTCCGCGGCGAAGACGAGGCCGGACGCGGTCGTCAACACGCCCGACGCCGACGTGGACGTGTAGCGAAACTCCCACTTCACGGTCGCGGTCGCGGGATCGATCGCGCGCAGCGCGCCGAAGTTTTTCTGATCGCGCGGGCGCATGGTGCCACCGCCGGTGTACTGATCGCCCAGTTTGTACTTCTGTTCGTAGCCGAAATAGGTCGCGCAGGTCTCGCGCGCGGTCACGAAAAACAGGTTCGTCGTCGGATCGAACGATGGCGACATGAAGTTCGTCCCGCCGCCGAGGTCCGGACACGTCTTCGTCCCATCTTCATCAGGCAGGTGTCCGGGCAGCAGCACCGGACGGCCGTCGCGATCGATCTCCTTCGCCCACGTCGTCTCGACGAACGGCCTGGCGACGATCACTTTGCCGGTCGTGCGATCGATCGTGTAGAAGAATCCGTTCCGGTTGGCGAACATCACGACCTTCCGCGGCTGGCCGTCGATCGTCAGGTCGCCAAGGACCGGCACTTGCGTCGAGTCCCAGTCGTGCACGTCGTGCGGCGTGAACTGGTAGTGCCAGCGCCGCTCGCCGGTGTCGAGGTCGATCGCGACGAGCGACGTGGTGTAGAGGTTGTCGCCCTCACGCGCGTTGCTGTAGTAGTCCGGACCGGGATTGCCCGTGCCGAAGAACAATAGATTCTGCTGCGGGTCGTAGGTGCCCGTCACCCAGATCGATCCACCGCCGCGCAGGTACGCGTTGCCCTCCGGCCACGTCTTCGCGCCCGGATCGCCGGGGCCGGCGACGGTGTAGAAGCGCCACGCGCGCGTGCCGGTCTTCGCGTCGTAGGCGTCGATGAAGCCGCGGATCCCGTACTCGGCGCCGGCGACGCCGACGATCACCTTGTCCTTGACGACGAGCGGTGCGACGGTCACGGAATAGCCGGCCTTGTAATCCACCAGTGGCACGTCGAACAGTACACCGCCAGTCTTCATGTCCAGAGACACGAGATGCGCGTCGAGCGTGCCCATGAAGAGGCGGTCGCCGAGGACGCCGAAGCCGCGGTTGATGGCGCCGCAGCAGAGTTTGAGATCCTCTGGCAGCTCGCGACGATATCGCCAGATCTGCCGGCCGGTGCGCGCGTCGATCGCCCACGCGGTGTTGTTGAAGCCGGTCACGTACAGAATCCCGTCCACGACAATCGGCGTTGTCTGAAAGCTGCCGAGCGTGCCGGTCTGGAACGTCCACTGCGCCGTAAGACGATCGACATTGTCGGGCGCGATCTGCGTCAGTGGACTGTGACGCTGTCCGTTGTAGTCGCCGGAGTACATGAGCCAGCGCGACGGATCCTTCAGGCCGTCCACCAGGTCTTGTTCAGTGACGACCGCGCCGGCCGGGGCGCGCGCATCCGTTGATTCAGGCGCGGTCGCTCCACGCAGAGTGGTCAGGTAGCCGATGACATCCGCGAGATCGCCGTCTGGCAGCTGCGACGATCCATAGACCGGCATCAGCGAGTTCGGCTCGTGAATCACGTCCTGCAGATTGGCTTTCAGATACCCCTGCAGCCGCTCGCGCGTGTCCATGATCTGGATGCTGAAAACGTCCTCGGATTTCTTCACGCCGCGGATGCGCTGGCCGTCTTTGGTGACCAGCGTCACCGTCTCGAAGTTGGGCGCGATCCACTCCGAGGGCGTGCGGATCTCGCGCGTCAGCGCGGCGCGCGAACGCGTGGCGCCGATGCGCGACAGATCCGGACCGATCCGGCCGCCGGTCCCCGACACGCGATGGCACGACGTGCACCGCTCGGTGAAGAGGCTCCGTCCGTGTTCGACGTTGCCGACCGGACTCTCCGGCGCCGCGACCGTCGACAGGTTCCGGAGATACGCCATGATCTGCAGGATGTCGTTGTCGGAGACGTCGTCGCGTTGCGCCGGCATTTCGGTCCCTGGAACGCCCTTGCGGATCGTGTCGAACAGCCGCTCGTCGGTGGCGCCGCCCGCGATGAACGCCACGAGATCGGGGCCGCGATAGCCGGACGCGTCGAGTCCGTGGCAATCCGCGCACGTCACGCGATACGCGGCCATGCCGCTGCGGATCGACTCCTTGTTTCCGAGATGCGGATTGTTCGCGGCGGGATGCGGCGCGGTGCGCTCCTGCGCCGCAAGCAGACCACCAGACACGAGACACAACGCTCCGAGCAGAGCCGCACGAGAGACAGTCATCGGAACCTCGGTTTCTGCTGAACTAGGCCGACGCGATCTGCGGAATCAGCGTTCCGTAGACGTCGGTGAGGCGCATATCCCGTCCGTTGAACCGGTACGTCAGCTTCTTGTGATCCAGCCCCAGCAGGTGGAGCATCGTCGCGTGCAGATCGTGGTATGAGATGGGCTGCTCGGCGGCCTTGAAACCGAACTCGTCACTCGCGCCGATGACCTGCCCGCCCTTGATGCCGGCGCCAGCCATCAGCACGGTCTGCGTGCCGGGATTGTGATCGCGGCCAACGCCGCGCTGCGAGATGGGCATGCGGCCGAACTCGGAGTGCATGATGACCAGCGTCGTGTCGAGCAGGCCGTGGGCCTTGAGGTCGGCCAGCAGCCCGGCCATCGGTTGATCCGTCTCGGCGGCGTGCTGCGTGTGATTCGTCTTGATGTCGTCGTGCGCGTCCCAGGTGTCGGCGTTCTGATTGCCGACTCCGCCGGCGTAGATCTGGACGAACCGCACGCCGCGTTCGACGAGGCGCCGCGCCATCAGGCACTGGCGTCCGAACGGCTCGCTGATCGGTCGGTCGAGACCGTAGAGCTTCCTGGTCGCGTCGGATTCGCTCGCAATGTCCACCGCGTCCGGCGCGCAGCCCTGCATGCGGTACGCGAGCTCGTACGAGGAGATACGCGCCGCCAGCTCGGTGTTGCCTGGAAACTTTTCCATGTCGAGCGCGTTGAGCTGCGCCAGGGCGTCGAGCCGCGCGCGCTGGGCTCCCGGCGTAAGACCCGACGGTGGTTTCAGATCGACGATCGGATCACCGGTCGATCGAAATTGCGTGCCCTGATACGCGGCGGGGATGAATCCGGCGCTCCAGTCGTTCGGCCCGCCGAGCGGCCCGCCGCGCGCGTCGGTCATGACGATGTACGCGGGCAGACTCGAGGCGACGGAGCCGAGGCCGTACGTCACCCACGAGCCGATGCTCGGGAAGCCGAGGTTGATCTGCCCCGTCTGCATCTCGTACGTGCCCTGCACGTGATCGTTCGACCGGCCGTAGACCGAACGCAGGAACGCGATGTCATCGACGTGCCGGGAGAGCTGCGGAAAGATCTCGGAAATCTCGATCCCGCTCTGGCCGTATTTCTTGAAACTGAACGGGCTCGGCATGAGCGGACCGGGAAATCCCTGCCGTACGATGACGTCGCCCTGGACTTTCCCGTCGATGGGTTCGCCGGCGTACTTCGCGAGCGCCGGCTTCGGATCGAAGGTATCCACCTGGCTCCAACCGCCGCCCATGAACAGCGAAATCACGGCCGTCGCGCGCGGCTTGAAGTGCGGCGGCTTCGGCGCGTACGGATTGACGCCGATCGCCGTGGCCGCGCACGCGTCGTCGGTGGCGGCGACCGCGCCTTCGGCGGCCAGCAGGCCCTGTCGATCGAGCAGGTAGGCGAGCGCGAGTCCACTGATGCCGCCGCCGGAGCGGAAGAGAAATTCACGGCGGTCCCAGAAGTGCTTCTGGCAGCGATGCGACATGGCCCTACCTCATGTAGAGGAATTCGTCGAGGTTCAGGACGACGTGCGCGAGCGATTCCAGGCCTTGCGTCGCAATCAGATCCGTCCCGATCGCCGTCTCGGTGGGCGTCGGTGGCCGCGCGAGCGCGATGCGATAGGCCAGATCGACCTGCGACGACGGATCGTGCGCCTGACCGCGAACGCGGTCGGCGAAGCGCGCCGCCTGGGACAACACGAACGGATTGTTCAGGAGCGTCAGCGCCTGCGTCGGCACCGTGGACACGAGTCGCGCGCCGGCGGTGACGTTCATGTCCGGATGATCGAATGTGTCGAACATCGGGTACGGCAGCGACCGCCGCTGATAGACGTACACGCCGCGGCGCCACGCCGCCGGTCCGTCCGGCGTGTTCACCCACTTGCCGCGGTACTGGCTGGTCAGCACGTCTTTCGGGATGTAGGGAAACACCGGCTCGCCGCCGACCTCCAGATTGATGTTGCCGCCGACTGCGAGCATGTTGTCACGGACGATTTCGGCGTCGAGGCGCTGCGGGCGGAACCGCCACACATAGCGATTCTCGGGATCGTTCGCCACGTCAACGGCGTCGGTGAACGCCGACGCCATCTGATACGCCTCGGACATCATCATCAGCTTCGTGATGCGCTTGAGGCTCCAGTCCTTCGTGAACTCAACCGCCATCCAGTCCAGCAGATCCTGATGCGTGGGCGGCTCGCCCATCCTGCCGAAGTTCTCGACGGTGGCGACGATGCCGCGTCCGAAATGTTTCTGCCAGAGCCGGTTGACGATGACGCGGGCCGTCATCGGATTCTGCGTGGATGCGATCCACTGCGCCAATGCGAGCCGGCGACCTGACGTGCGGCCGTCCGGACGTGGAATTTCCGTCGGCGGATTGCCGATCGTGATCACGTCGATGAAGCCCGGCGACATCCGTGAGCCGTGAGCCTCGACGTCGCCACGAATCAGGAAATATGACGGTGGCGTTTCGTACCGGCCAGGACCGTCGTGCACGTACGGGCCGGCGCCTGGTGCCGGGATGCGGCACTTGGGGCAGCTGATCGTGTCGTCGCCCTCGCCGAGCGGCGAGGATCGATAGTCGCCGTCCGTGGCGATCTCGGCCATGGGCAGCGGCTTCGGCCGCTGTTGGTTCAGCGCTGCGATCTGCCCTGCCAGCGTGTTCTTCTTCGCGCCATCGTCGGCGCTCATCGCGCTATCGATCTCTTTGCCCGAGACGCCGGCAGCCTTCAGCACTTGAGTCGCGAGCAGCGCTTCACCCGGCGTCCGTTCGTTCTCTGGCTTCGCCAGCACGAGGAGGATGGGCTCGGGGAACGTGCGGGCGATCTGCTCACGCTGCAGGCGTTCGCGGTACGGGCGTTCGATGCCTTCGATCGCCTGCTTGAGTTTCGCAATGTTCGCGTCGATCTCTGCGTTCTTGGCGAGATAGGCGTCCGCCTCGGCCTTCGGGGCGAGCGGGACTTCCGTTTCCACGTAGCCGAAGAGCGACGCTTCGAGCCGGTAGTAGTCCTTCTGCGCGATCGGATCGAACTTGTGGTTGTGGCAGCGCGCGCAGTTGACGGTCAGCCCCAGCGTGCCCTTTCCGATCGTGCCGATGATTTCGTCGAGATAGTCGTAGCGGCGCTCCGGGTTGTCCTTTTCGCGAAACAGCACGCGAGGACCCATCCGCAGGAACCCGGTCGCGATGAGACTGGCGTCGGTCCGGCCGTCCATTTCATCGCCGGCAATCTGTTCGATCAGAAACCGGTTGTACGGCTTGTCGTCGTTGAAGGACCCGATCACGTAGTCGCGGTACCGCCACGCGTTCGGCCGGTGCATGTCGTATTCGAAGCCGGCGGAGTCCGCGTAGCGCGCCACGTCGAGCCACATGCGCCCGTAGCGCTCGCCGTAATGCGGCGAGGCCAGGAGGCTGTCGACGAGATGCTCCCATGCATTCGGCGAACGATCGGCGACGAACGCGTCCACGTCCGCCGGTGTCGGCGGCAGGCCGAGCAGGTCGAGATACGCGCGGCGGACGAGGGTGCGTCGATCGGCGCGCGGCGCCGGCTTCAACGCGTGGGTCACGCGCGTTTTCTCGAGGAAGCGATCGATCGGATTCACGAACCGCTGGTCGGCGACGGCCGGCGGCGGCGCCTGCGCGGGCAGCTTGAATGCCCAGTAGTCGCGTTCCGCCGGAGTGATCGTGCGATTCTCCAGCGCGGCGAGCGCGGCGGCGGACAGTGTGGCCGACGGTGCAGCGGCGTCCCACCTCGCGCCTTCGTCAATCCATGTCTTGATGGTGGCGATCTCCGCGGCGGTCAGCGCGGTTCCCTGCGCGGGCATGACCGGCTCCTCGAGGCCGGCGATTCGTCGATACAGGCGGCTCTCGCCGGCGTTTCCCGGAACGAGGTCGGATCCCCGGGTGCCGCCGCGCAGGGCGGTGGCGCGCGACCGGAGGTCGAGCCTGCCCATCTGCATCGCGTCGCCGTGACACGACCGGCAGCTGCGCTCGAGGATGGGGTCGACGTCGGCCGCGAAGGACACGGGCGGAGCGGGCGAAGCGGGAGCCGTCTGCCCGTTCAGCAGCGCGGCCGTCGAGGCGATGACGAACGCGAGCGCAAGCGACCCGAGGCGGCCATGCATCGGCGCGACTCCTTTGGCGCAGCCGATCCTAGCAGGTCCGGCCGCAGTCGATACGCGTTGATTTCACGGCATCATCCAGCGCGTTCGCCGGCGGCGATCGCCGTCGATTGCGGTGGTCTTGAAAACCCCCGGCAGAATCTGGCCAGAATTCGCGCGACCTGCCGTCTTGGAACCTCGCCTACCTGCGCTCCGTCGGGCGTTCAGCCGCGCTTTCACCGCCAGGACGCTCTTCATGTGAAGCCGGTTTAACAGAAGCCGCGGCCGATCCGTTGCCATACTCCGGAATATCTCGCTGGTAAACCCGCCACCAGTGCGTCACCTGGGTGACATGTTCTTTCCCGTCGGCACCGATCTCTTTTGTGACCGGATCTCTCCCTCTCTGCAATTGTGCAACCTCGGCCCGATCGGCGATCAGCACGAGCGTCATTTCGTAGATCTTTCCGTCGATCTTCATGCGTACGCGCGGATCCCGCTCGACGTTTGCCCACCACGCCTTGGAATAGGGGAAGTTCTTTTGCAATCTGAAATCTCGTTCGCTTCCTTGCACGTAGAGTTTGTCGCCACGGCCGATAATATTGATCGTCACCGAGTGGGGGATACCGTACCAAGTACGAGTCTCGAGCATGATCGTGTTCTTGCGGATCGGGTCATTGACCTTGTTGACCCAGTCCCAATTGGTCACCGGCTCATGGACGACGTCGCCCGTCAGCCACAACCCCGGCCTCGTCGTCCGGCCGCTTTTGGCGAATGCTTCGCTGGTGGGATCGACATACGCCGGATCCAGACCGGTCACGCGCAGCGTCAGAAGCACCACCACCACGACGGCACCGACCACCAGCAAGCCGATCTTCAACGCTTTCATCATCTCGTCCTCCCGGCGACTCAGCGACCTGTTGCGGAATCGGGTAGAGACCGGCTCGGGGGTTCGTCTGTCGTCGTGTTACGGAAACTGAACCGGCCAGTCTTGCCGTCGCCGCGAAGTACCCAGGGGAATTCGCCGGTGCCAACGCCGACCACCTTCTCCGTGGCGCCGAGTGTAGGTCTAGGGCAGCGCGGATTTCAAGGAAGCAGCGGGCGAAGCGCGGCGACCGCCCAGTCAGGCCGCGCTCTTGTAAAGTACAATCCGCCCAACCTGAACAGCACGGTTACGTCAATCGGGACTGCTTCCCACGGAGGCTGGCGATGAGAACTCATGCAGGACGGACGGCCGCAGTGGTGGCTCTGGCTGGATCAGTCTGGTTGAGCGCGCGCGTGCCCGCCGAAACCGCGGCGCCGGATGCGGTCGTCTACGCCGCCATTCGATCGAACGACATCGCGCGGCTGCGCGTCCTGATCAAGACGCCAGCTGATGCGAACACCAGGACGGCCGATGGCTATACGCGATTGATGGATGCAGCGTCAGCGGGCTCGCTTGACGCCGTGACGCTCTTCCTCGACAGGGGCGCCGACGTCAACGCGCAGAGCAAGACTGGTATCACGGCGCTGATGCTCGCCGATGGCGACCTGCCGAAGCAGCGTTTGCTGCTCGACCGAGGCGCACATGTGGACGCCGCGACGAAGATGGGGCGCACGGCCGTGTTCCTGGCGGCGATGCGCGATCCGTCTGCGGACACGGTGCGGTTTCTCGTGTCACGAGGCGCCAACCTCAAGACGCAGGATGCGTTCAAGAACACGCTGCTGATCGCGGCTGCGGCGGGTAACGACACAGAAACCATCCACATGATGATCGACGCCGGCATCGATGTGAACGCTGCCGCGACGACAGGCCTAACACCGCTGATCTTGTCGGCAGGCCAGCGAAATGTTGACGCCGTGAGGTTGATGATCGCCAACCACGCGAATGTGAACGCGGTCGCCGACGACCCGGGCATGATGCCGGGCCAGGACCCCAAAAGCGGTCCAGTCGCGATTCGTGCATACACGGCGCTGCTGATGGCGGCGGCGCAGGGCCCGCCAGAGCTGATCGCCGCCTTGCTTGACGCCGGCGCCCAGATCAACGCGGGCGAGTCGAGAAAGCTGACGCCTCTCATGCTCGCTGTCGCCAGCGATCACCAGCGGCCCGACGTGATTCGGCTTCTGCTGGCGCGCGGCGCTGATCCGTCGTTGCAGGATACCCAGGTTGGGACGGCGGGTGACTGGGCCACCAAAGTCGGTGCCCCGGACGCGATTGCGCTCTTGCACGCCCCGAAGCCAGTGCTCGCAGCGTCCGCGACGCAGACGTCTGCGCCGCTCGATCTCAAAGCCGCAGTCGCCGGCGGCGTCGCGCAGCTCGAGACTTCGAGCCGCGGTTTCTCCGAGAAGAGCGGGTGCGTGTCCTGCCATGCGCAAAGCATGACCGACCTGGCAGTCGCTGAGGCGCGGCTCAAGGGGGTTCGCATCAGCCCGCGAGCCCTGGCGGAACGCAGGGGGATGTACGAAACGGCGTTGTTTCCGCCGGCCCTGCTTCATGAGCGCGGCGACATTCTTGTGCCGGAAATCATCGCATATAGCGCCGCCGCCCTCGCCGCGTCCGGTTATTCGGCCAATCGGCTGACCGACGCCATGGCGCTCAATCTCGCCGCCACGCAAAGCCGAGACGGCGCCTGGCATCAGCTGTCTGGCATTCAGGAGCGCCCGGGCGCCGAAGACGGCGACATCTTTCGAACCGCGCTGTGTGTGCGCGCGCTGGCCGCCTACGGGCCGCCCGGGCGCGCGGCGGAGATGGCGTCACGCATCGCGAAGGCGCGCGCGTGGCTGACGCACGCGCCGACCGTGACTGCGGAAGATCGCAACATGCAGCTGCTCGGCCTCGCCTGGGCGCGCGCGACCGGCCTGACGTCGTACGCCTCCATCATCCTCGCGGCGCAGGACGCTGACGGCGGCTGGAGGCAGCGCGAGGGGCTCGGCACGGACGCATACGCGACCGGAGAGTCGCTGTATGCGCTCGCGAAGGGCGGCGGCGTGTCGCCCTCCGATCCGCGCTATCAGCGCGGCGTGCGGTACCTGCTGACGACGCAACGCACACGGGACGGATCGTGGCACGTCGCCAGCCGCTCTCCGAAGTTCCAGGCCTACTTCCAGAGCGGTTTCCCCTACGCCGGAGACCAGTGGATTAGCCAGTGGGCGACGGCCTGGGCGTCGATGGCGCTCGCGCAGGCGATCGACCCGCCGTAGAAGCGCCCGCTCCTTCCGATCGTGACCTCTGTGCGGTGACGTCCATGGCCAACGCGCTGACGGGAATTCGGCTCCTGCTCGCACTGCCCGTCGCGGTTCTGTTCGCCGTCGACGACCAACGTGCACCGTATGCGGCTGCGGCCGCGATGGCGATCGCCATCGTCACTGATCTGCTCGACGGTCCGGTCGCCCGACGACGAGGGACCGCTGGTGCGTTTGGCGGAACCTTCGATCACGCCACCGACTGCGTCTTCGTTGTCAGCGGCCTCGTGGGAGGAGTGCTGCGCGGCGTATTTCCCTGGCTGCTGCCTGTCCTTGTAGTTGTGGCGTTCACCCAGTACACGGTCGATTCCTACTGGTTTCACCGGCAGGGTGGGCTGCGCGGCAGCCGGCTTGGCCGCTACAACGGAATTCTGTACTTCTTCCCGCTCTGCGGCGATACGCTCGTGCGACTGGGTCTCGCATTTCTCCGACCGGCGGTCACTGCGCTGTGCTGGATGCTGGTGCTGAGCACATGCATCTCCATGGGAGAGCGCGTCATGCTGGCTCGCCGGGCCCGCCAAACAGCTCGCGGGTCGCGCGCCTGAGGAACAGCAGCCCAATCGCGGCGTTGAACAAGATGAAGAAGTTGTGTTGAACGAAGCCGAACGCCGTCATCTCGCCCGGATGGTTCGGGAACAGCAGGACCCACAGCAGGATCGCCACTGAACGCATCGGGCCCGGCGTCGCCGCGCCAAAAAAAATCACCGGCAGGTAGCCGAGCATCTCCGAGTAGCTGGCTTCGACGCCAAACAGTCGCAGTGACAGCGTGTAGACGACGACGGCGATGAGCAGCATCGGCGTTCGTATCAGCACGACCACACCGTACTGCCACAGCTTTGCGCGGCGGAAGGCAAGGAAAATCGGCTTGTCGCGAAGCCGGTTCGCGCCTCCAACTCGGCCGCTGAAAAACAGGAAGAACACCACGAAGAACGCGGCGGCGCCCGCGGCAATCCACGGAATCAGATGAAAGATTTCCGGAAACCGATCCCACTGGTGGAGCACGCCGATCGTGGCCCACATGAGGAGGTAATACACCTCGCACACCATGATGAAGATCATGCTGGAACCGACTTCCCAGCCCGGCACGCCCGCACGGCGGTACAAGTAAAGCGCGACAGCCCCCTTGCTGACCTGCTCGTTCACGATCGAGAGGATGTACGAACTGCCTCGAACCGGAATCAGATCGGCGTAGCTGATGGGGGTATTGAACCAGTTGATCACGCACCACAGGATTGAGGTGTCGATCAGGAAGAAGACCACGCAATACGGAATCATCAGCGCGAGCCAGCGAAGCCAGCTGACGCGTGCGAAAATTCCAGCCAGGTACGGCAGCAGACCTGTACCCTGCGCCGCCGCAGCACCCTGAAGTCGCGTGTAGAGGAACACAAAACAGCCTGCGGCGATGAGCAGCGGCAGCAGGCGCAGCCACAGTGACGGCCGCGGACGAGCCGGCGTCGCGTCGATCGGTACGGGTGCCGATTCATCGAAATGCGTCACGCGGAGTGCACCGGCCCGAGACTGTGGTTGAGCATGTCGTCAAGCCCCGTCAAGTGAATTCCAAGTTCAGTTGCCGCGGGCTGTGGATCGATATTCGTATCCGCGGTGATCACGTCGAGGATGTCTGGCGAGAAGCCGCCACCGACGAACTGACGACGCACGCGAATTGCCAGGCGGAGCAAGCCAATCGGGAGCGCGCGGATCCGCACGTCACGCGCGCGTAGTTGAGCGCTTCGCCGCAGGACGTCGCGTTCAGGCAGCGAGATCGGTCCGACCAGGTTCAACGTGCGATTGCAGGCGACAGACGGAGTGGACGCTGCGAGCGCCGCCCGCGCCAGATCGTCGACGAGCAGCGGTTGCTGCTGATTGCGCCCACCGCCCGGCAACGTCACGCTCTTTTGCATCACATGACGTTGGAGTGCGGCGGTGCCTTCCGTGCCAGCGCCCAGCAGAAGCGGGACGCGAAGGATCGTGTGAGGGCACCGGCCGGCGCGGACGGCAGCCTCGGCTTCTCCCTTGGTTCTCCAGTACGCGTTTCGGGAGCCAGGATCGGCCCCGATGGCGCTAACGAGGACCACTTTCTGAACGCCGCTCTGCGCCGCGGCATCGGCGACCGCGCGAGCCGTCTGAACATTCGCGCTGTCATACGTCGATCCCGGCCGCTCGAACAACGTGCCGGCCAGATGAATGACGGCAGACGCGCCCGAGAAGGCCGCCTTCAGCGAAGAAGAATCTTCATAGTCAATTCGAGCGACCTGATTCGGCGGAATCGGTTGGACCTCCGCGATCGCGCGTTCCGAGCGCACGGCGGCGATCAGCACTGCGGGCTCCTGCTGTTGGACTGCAACCCGAAGAATCGCCCGCCCGACGGCGCTGTTCGCTCCGGTGATGACGATTTTCGCGCTCATCCGCAGTAGGTTCCGGTGTCCGCCGTCGGTTCTGCCGAAGGATAAATCAAAACTGCTTGCCACCGCGCAGTCTAGCTTGTAATGTGACGCTCGCCGCGCTGATTTCAGTGGCCACACTGAAGCCGGACCCTGGGCGGACATATAAATCCATGAAGACGCTCTGCATCGTCGTCGCCAGTCTCGTCGCAGCGTTCCTCCTGTTCGTGCTTTACGCTCGCGTTGCCGGTTTCGACCCCGGACCCACGCGTCCCGGGATGTGGCTGACCGGCGAGCTGGTGACCGATCCTGTTGCCGACTGGTCGTTCGCAGAAAAGCTTCAGCCGACGGCGATCCAGTCGCGCCAGTATTTCCTGCCCGCGCTTGCTCACTCTGTGAGGACGACGCGTTTTCATTTCAAGGGACGCCTCTACTTCGGGTCGGGATATCCCGCGGGCGTCAAGCTTCCTGACGGGCGGCTGTGGAACCGAAACGTGCTGGCCGATCCTCGAGTACGCATTCGCCTGGGCACCAAGCTCTTCGACAAGAAGGTCGTGTACGTCACTGATCCGATCGAGCGCGACGAACTGCTGAAAACGATCGGACCGATGTTCTGGTCGCCCGGGTTCTACCTCCACCTCTGGCGCGTGGAGCCGCTTGACTGAGAAGCCGCTGCCCCGAGCGGCGGCTGCGCGAGGAGAACACCGTGCTGCGAAAGCTATCTATTATTCTGCTCGTGCTTGTCGTCGTCGCTGGCGGGACGTACGCCGTGTGGGCACGGGGCGCCAATGAGCGAGCCGAAGCGGACGCCAGGCCACTGTTCGTGCCGGCCCTCCTCACGCCGTCAGTACAGGTCGTGAACGGCCAGGTCCTGCTCTACAGAGCGACGAACGTTTCGGAAAACCCGAGGAGCATGAGGCTGATGCTCTACGCCGAGCAGGACAATGTCCCGACAGAGTACAAGGACTTTTCGCGGATTCCGTCAGGGACGACGGTGAGCTACACCTACGCGCCGCCCAAAGGCCAGCTCACGCTCGGTGAGACGACGGTGGACGCGCCGAAATCAGTGAGGGCGGTGTTCGCGCCGGTGCCCGGAGACGATCCAGGAGCCATTCGCAACTTCGTGGCAACCGTGGAGATCATGCGAATCCAGCCGGGCGTGAAAGATGTGCCAGTCCTCGATCCGCCAATCATCGTTCCGGTCGAGCATTGCAACTTCGAGCCGCGCGGCTTCGTGCCATACACCGGCGGCCGCTGGTATTGGAACTGTGCACCCGACATGTTCCCGCTCGACGAGCGGTGGAGAGCGGCCGGACAGGAAAGCGGTGGCGGCGGACGCGGCGGCGGCGGAAACGGCGGCGGACGGGGAACCCCCGGCGCTCGCGGCGCACGTGGGAACCCTGCTCCGCGTTAGTCGATCAACTGGCAGAGGCCGACCGGGAGCACCCGGCACACTTGCCCTGCTGGTGCTGGCGGCCGTGGCGGTGTTCGTGTCCACGTCGGGGGCGCAATCGCTCCCGGCGCCGCGGCCGGATGATCCGTCCGTCAAGTACGCTTCGGCACCGCTCGCCAATCCGATCGAGCGCCTGAACGCTCGCCTGGACGCCGGGTCCGCGCACCTTCAGTTCCAGCGTCGAAATGGCTACTTACGTTCCGCGATCGAGGCGATTGGCCTTCGTGTCGATTCGCAGATGCTGGTTTTCTCCGACGCCAGCTTCCAGGCCCGGCACATTACGGCAGAGAACCCGCGCGCGATCTTCTTCAAGGATGATGTAGCGCTGGGATGGGTGCGCGACGGGGACGTGATCGAAATCGCCGCGCAGGACGAACGGCTCGGCGCCGTCTTCTACACACTCGACCAGAAGAATGTCGCGGCGCCGCGTTTCAAGCGTGCGATGGTCTGCCTCGGTTGCCACTTGACCGGCGGCACACGGGACGTGCCAGGGCTCGTGCTCTTCAGTTCGACAGAAGGCGCGGGGCGCCCGTTTGGATCGGTCAGTTACATGAATCAGGCGACACCCATGGCGGAGCGATTCGGGGGATGGTTCGTGACCGGAGCGCAGCTCCCCCGTGATCATCGCGGCAACGCGATCGAGGCCCTCGGCAACCGCTCGCGTGCGCTGACGTCCACGACCGGCCTGTTCGACAGCGACGGTTACCTCGCGAGCACGAGCGACATCGCGGCGCTGCTGGTGTTCGCACATCAGGCGCAGACACTCAATCTCCTGACTCGCGCAGCCTGGGAGGCGCGCGTCGCCGATCGAACGGTTCACGGCGGCATGCCGGGCGGGCGCGGCTCGGCATCGTCGGCGACTCAGGAAGCTGCCGGCGCCGTCGTCGACAGCATGCTGTTCATCAACGAAGCGCCATTCGACGTCGCGATCCGAGGCTCGTCGGGCTTCGCTGAACGCTTCGCCGCCGAAGGACCGCGCGACTCCCATGGCCGCTCGCTGCGCGAGCTCGATCTCACGCGACGGCTGATGCGGTACCCGTGCAGCTATTTGATCTATTCACCGGTGTTCGACGCGCTGCCGCCATCCGTCAAAGGGATGATTTACGAGCGCCTCTGGCAGATTCTGTCCGGCGCCGAACACGGTGCACGCTACCGTCGCGCCCTCACGCTCGACGATCGTCGCGCCGTCGTAGAAATCCTGCGCGACACGAAGCCTGGGCTGCCGTCCTTTTTCGCAGGACGGGTGGTGTAGAACGTGTTCCAGCAGGATGAACGCGGCCCCTGGCTGGTGACCTTCGCGGCCACCCTCTGGGCGCTGGATGCGCCGTTCCGCAAGTACCTGACGATCGACCTCTCGTCCACCTCCATCGTCTTGATGGAACATCTGATGGTCGCGGTCTGTATTCTGCCGTTGTTTCTGCGGCGGCTTGGAGAACTGCGCACTCTGGGTTGGAGGGAATGGTTCGCGGTCCTCTTCATTGGGATCGGAGGATCAGCGCTGGCAACGATCCTGTTCACGCAGAGCTTCCATTACCTCAATCCCACTGTCGCCATCCTTCTTCAGAAGATGCAGCCGCTCATCGCAATCCTGCTTGCGGCCCTCGTCCTGCGCGAGCACGTGTCTCGAACGTTCTGGGTGTGGGCGGCGGTTGCCCTGGGCGGCGCCTATCTAATCTCGTTTCCCGACTTGAAGCCCGCCGGCTTCGCGTGGACGCCCAACACGCGGGGCACCATGCTGGCACTCGGCGCCGCGGTGTTCTGGGGCGGCTCCACGGTATTCGGCCGGTTCGCGCTGAAGCGTGTGAGTTTTCAGATGACGACCAGCTTGCGGTTCCTTTCCGCCGTCGTGTTTCTTCCGTTCCTGAGCTTTTATGAGGGGACGCTCCATGAAATCGCGACCGCTTCGGCCGCGGATTGGTTTTTCGTGTTCATCACCGCGATCCTCGCAGGCCTCGTATCGCTGTTGATCTACTACTACGGTCTTCGCTCGACGAAAGCGTCGATCGCGACGATGTGTGAGCTGGCGTATCCGTTTGCATCGACGATCGTGAATTGGGCCGTGCTGGGCGCGACGCTCGCACCGCTGCAAATCGTCGGCGGCAGCGTCCTGCTTGTCGCGATTGCGCGGCTGACCGTCGTGAACAACAAGGAGATGCGCCCGGTCGCGACGGTGGCGGGCTGAGCCGGCCGCCCGCGCGGCAAATCGGATGTGTTAGTGTGCCCTGATCAATGAAGAAGATCGCACGCGTGTTTCCGATTCTGATCGCCACAGCCGTGGCGGTTGGCATTCAGCGGCCTGTCCCTGCCGGCACTCAAGCACTGCCGCCGCGGCAGGTGGTGCTGGTGACGATCGACGGCATGCGAGGTGACTACCTGAGCGAAGCCGATCGCTATCATCTCAACATTCCGCACCTGCGCGAGTTGATGCGCGGGGGGAGCTATAGCGGACGCACAATCAGCGTCTTTCCCACGCTCACCTGGACCGCCCATACTTCACTGGTCACGGGCACGGGCGCGGCGAAGCACGGCATCCTCGGGAATAACCGATTCGATCCATCACGCTGGGTCTATCGGGCGGACAACCCGGATAACTATGACGCGCAGCCGGCGTACCGAGACTATTCCGAGATCAAGGTCGGTACGCTGTGGAGCGCGGCGCAGGCAAAGGGGTTGAAGACCGCGGCAATCGGCTGGCCGCAGACGGCCGGCGGCCCGATCGACTATCGCATCGACATGCTGATGGCCACGACGGCTGCCGAATCGCACGCACGCACGTCAAGCAGTGCGTCGCCCGGATGGCTGGACAAGGTCGAAGCGACGCTGGGGCCGGCGGAGGCGACTGATCTCCGCGGCGTCGATCACATGAAGACGTTAATCGCCGTGCAGATGTTGAAGCAGTTCAAGCCGGCGCTGATGGCGGTGCATTTCACGCTCACTGACGTGGTTCAGCACGCGAACGGGCCGAGTACGGCCGCGGCCTTCGCCGCGTTGGAAGAGGAAGATCAGAACATCGGCGATTTGGTCGCGGGCATTGCCGCCAGTGGGATCGGCTCCAGCACGACGCTGATTGTCACCGGGGATCACGGTTTTCTTCCAATGCACACCGCGCTCGCCGTCAACCTGCCGCTCGTCGAGGCCGGCTTGATTACAAAGGGTGCTGACGGCCACCCGGCGTGGGCGGCGATCGTCGCGCCAAATCGCGGACTCGGATCGGTGTACTTGAAGGAGAAATCATCGTCGACGGCGGCACAGGCCCGTCGTGCGCTCGAGCGCTATGAAGCGCTGTATCCAAGCCGTTTCCGCATGGTCGAGCGATCGGAACTCGATCGATGGGGTGCCGACCCCGACGCGGCGTTTGGCGTCGAGCCGATGCCCGGGTACGTCCTCGATGGACGGCTCGCTGGTCCCTTCGCGCAGCCATTCTCTGGTGCGGGTGGGCACGGTTACCGCCCGGACACGCCCGGCATGGAAACGGGATTCATCGCGAATGGCGCCGGCATTCGGACCGGCGTGGTGCTTCCCCTCACGGGCACGATAGACGTCGCTCCAACGATTGCATGGATCCTTCACCTCGAACTGCCAGATGCCGAGGGGAAACCAATCGTCGGGATCTTCAGTTCGTCCTATGCCGCACCGAACTGACGCGCGGATCCTCGGAAGCCACCAACGAGTCTTTCGGTTGATCAAGAATAGCCCGTCCAGGCTCTTTTACTGATGGAGTGTCGCATGCGACTGTCCTTTCGCGCCGGTCTCGCCGTCCTCCTGTTCGCGGGCGTCATCGCCGGCCTCCGCGCGCAGACCAAAACGCTGCTTCCGTTCGATCACATCCACCTGAACGAACCCGCCGCCGAAGCCAGCCAGTGGTGGGAAAAGAACATCCCCGGCGGGCGGCGGATCAGCGAAGCGCCAAACCGGATCATGTACGGCGCCGTGAGGCTGATGTTTCTCTCGCCGCGTTCGAGCGGTGGCAGCGACGGCAGCGTGATCGAACATCTCGGCTTCTCAGTCACCGACCTCGACGAGACGATGAAGGCGCTGATGGCGATCAATACCAAGGTCGTCGAACCGGTGAAAGAGACGCCGGGGCTGTACAAAACGGCGATGATCGAAGACCCGTGGGGCACGCGAATCCAGCTGGTGCAGGATCGCGACCTCATCGGCCTCCATCACGTGCAGCTTCGCACCCCGGATCCGGACGCCGCGTACGCGTGGCTGATGGCCACGTTCGGCGGCGACCGGACGAAAATCAAAGGCCAGATCGACTCGGTCAAATACTCCGGCGTCCCCGGCTTCACGACGGTCTACATCGTCGCGGCGAAGGGATCATCGACGCCGAGCCAGGGACGCGTGATCGATCACATCGGCTGGCGGTCCATGGGAACGATCGAGGAAACCAAAGCGATGCTCGAGGGCAAACATGTACAGCTCACGAGCCAGCCCAGCCCGCTGACTCTCCCGAACGGACCGCCGATCAACTTCTTCTACATTGCCGGTCCCGACGGCACGCGAATCGAACTCGTCGAGCGTCCCGGTCTGAAGCCCGGCCAGTAGTCATCATCGACACGGCACGGGATCGTGATCCTTCTCTCACGGTCCCGGTCCAGGCTCACGTTCGCGAATCACGCTTCGTCGTCGTCGCCGTCTTCATTCCCCCCGCATTTATCGCAGCCGCACGGGTCGCAATGCCGCGTGTCGCAATGGCCCGATTTGCACTTGTCGCAACACTTGCTGCATCCGCAATCGCTCCAGATCGTAGCGGCCAGAAGCTCGATGATCTTGATCGGCTCTGTCGGATCGTCGCAAGTAATGATCAGCTCGCACGCCCGCGGATAGCGTTCGGTCGCCTTGTAGCGGATCACCAATCCTAGACACGACCCCGCGTGCAGTGTCGCGGGGAACGGATTGTTGATCAGCTTCCAGTGCTTGCTCTTGCGCTTGAACGCGACGCTGGTCACGTTCAACTTGCAATCGCCGACGTTGCAGATCGAAAGCGTTCGTTCCTCGGTGCAGCATGCCTTCACCGCGCCAAACACGTTCGATCCCGTCACCGCCAGCTTGCCCGCCGGAGCATTTCCAGACACCGCGATCGTCTGTGTACCCGCGGTGCTCATGATCGTGATCGTGCCCGCGGCAGCCCCCAGCGCCAACGGCTGAAAGCGAATAGGCAGCTCCACCGATGCGCCCGCCGCGACCACGATCGGATAGGCCTGGATGTGCGGCGGCAGGAAGGCGGGCGAAACGGACGTAATGTTGGTGATCGACAAAGAACATGAGCCGCCATTGTTCACGAGCAGCGGTTCGTCCCGGAACGAGCCCCGGCACACGTTGCCGAAATTGCCCGAGTCGGCGATTCCCGCCACCAGCCGCGGCGTCGCTCCCGTCGCACTGACGTGCACCTTCTCCGGACTGAACAGGTCGTTGCTGAAGATCGTGATGGTCGCCGCCGCCGGCCCCGCCACCGTGGGTTTGAACCGGATCGGCACTTCGATCGACTCACCCGGCGCCACCGCCAGCGGATACGACGCGACGTTCGAAATCACAAATTCCGCGTTCGTCGAAGTGATGCTCCAGATCAGGAGCGTCGCGAATCCGGAATTGTTGATCGTCAGTACCCGGTCGAAGGACTTTCCCAGGCACACATCGCCGAACTGGCCGTTGTCCTCCACCATCGTCACGACGATCGGCGCCGGCGCAATCCCTGCCAGCAGCCTCACCCCGTTGATGCTGCCCCATCCCGTGACCGCGTCCCAGCCCACAGCCGCGGTGTCGAACGGCGCATCCGGCGTCAGACCCGAGTCGTCGTTGCCGATCCGGATGTCGTTACAAATCTGAGGTCCGTACTTGTACAGCGTGGGATTCAGGAATCCGGTGTTGCGGCCCAGAAATGCGTTGATGGTCGCGATCAAGCCGGCGTAGAGCGGCGCGACGGCGCTGGTCCCGATCCCCCACTGCGGCCCGGAGCCGCCGATGAAAAACCCGCTCATCGCCGCCATGCCCGCCACATCGGGAACGCCGCGCCGGACACCACCGTCGTTCTTGGAGATGGGCAGAACCCCTGAGTGGACCTGATATGGGGGCCGCGGAAATTGGTCACTCACGCCTCCGCCGGTCGCGTCGTACGGAGCAAGATTGAATTGCGAGGCCACGTTCGCGTCGCTCCAGGCATATTCGTACAGGGCCGGTGGTGGCGTGGGGTTCGCCGAGCCAAGAATCGTCCCGCCGCACGCGGTCACGAACGGATCCCCGTTCGGATAGCTGATGTGGCACTTGGTGTCACCCACCAGATTGTTGGAGCCCCAGTCGCCGATCGCCATGAACACCGTGATGCCCCGTGCGGCCGCCGTCCGAAGTTTCCCGTGCAGATTGTTCGCAAAGGTCCCCGCAACGGTGTGGTCGCCAATCGAACCGGTGTCGTCGCTCAACGAGGGTACCCAGCTCGCGGTCAATACCGAAGGCGCATGGTCGCCCGCGATCGGGAAACACGCCCGATCGAAGAACGTGTCCCATCCCAGCTCGCTATCGTCCGTGAAGTACACGTTGATGTTCACACCGCGAGCGGCCGCCGCGGCAATGCACACATCGATGTTGCATTCGAACCCGCCGCCGGTGCCCACATTCGCCGGGTTGTTTGTATGCCCCAACAGCAGAATATCGGTGAGAGTCGGCGCCGTCAGCCCTCCCAATCCCGCGAGGAACAAATTGACGTCGCTCGCGAGATACGACGCTCCGCCGGACGCATCCTCAAAAATTCCGATGGTCTGGCCCGCGGCGCTGGTGGTGGGAAAGTTGTAGTCCTGCGCGATCCTCGCCGGCGTCAAGGGCGCGGCTCCCGGAGGATCGCCCGTGCCGCTTCCCGCCGGTCTTCCCACCTTGCGGTTGTCCAGACCGATCACCGCTTCCACCAATCCGACTACGTTGGCCGGCAGGTGCACCAGTCCTTCGAACCCGCGGTATTCGTGCGCCCCGGTTTCCCCGTGGTCGCCGAACGGCCGCCCTTCGCCCTCCTTGCGCAGCGGCCGCGCGGGCACCTTCGGCTCCGGCCCGCGATACCGGTTCAGCGTCACGCCGAAGGCGGCGTTCATCTGGTCGGCCGTGCCCTCCGCCATGATGCGACGCCGGCCCGCGTGCTGCTCCACGATCCGCAGACCGCGGTCTTTGAGATAGTTCACAACCCGGTCGACTTCTTCTTTAGCGGCGCCATGCCGTTCGAAGAACTCTTCTTGCGAAAGGAATACGCGTTTGTCCGGAGGAGTATTCTGCCAATGCTCGAGATCGGGTACCTCCGGACTGCCCGGCTTCTGCCGAACGATCACTGCAACGGTGATGTGTTCGTCCCCTTCGACACGTCCCAGCCGCGTGGATCCCTTGATCTGCGGCCGTTCGCTGCCTGAAAGAGGGTGTGTATCGTTCTGTCGAGGCATGGTGCGAGCTCCTTGTGTAACTGAAAGATCCCTACACTCCTTGGTGCCGCCACCAACGCATGCGTTTCAGTTCGATTACGGCTGAGTCGAAAGGGACAGACGCCTCGACATCCGAATCCCGCCCGCCTTCGTAGAACACTGACGAACACGCCGCACCGTTCGCTGACTCTCGCGGCTCGAATCACGCCGACACGGCGAATGATGGGCGGCACTGCGGCAACTCGCCGCGGGCGATGCGTGTGATGTGGGGGTCTGATGCAGAAAGAAACCGAAGGACCGACCGACCGTCGACAATTCATGCGCCATGCCATCGCAACGGGTGCGACGGTCGTTGGTGCGGCCGTCGTCGGCGACACGTTGCTGGCCGCAGGTCACGACCACGACCGTGACGACCACGACCATGACGACCACGACGAGCTCACGAAGGAAGACGTCCGTATCCTCGTGGCCGCCGAGATCGCGGAAGCCCTGGCCGTGACGACTTATACGAACATCATTCGTGTCGCGCCGTTCTTTACGCGCCTGGAGAACGACGACCAGGGCTATCTCAAGGCGGCACGCCAGGAAGAAATGTCGCACTACTTGCTCGAGCAATCGGCCAGTGGGCAACCGTCTCCGTTTACGACGTTCTTCTTTCCGTTGCAGATGTTCGAGAACGCGCAGGTCACGCTGAACACCCTGGTGACGTTAGAGGACGCGTTCATCGCCGCCTATCTCGTCGGCGTTCGGCGTTTCAGCACGCCGGATCTCCGCGTGACGGCCGCACGCATCATGGGCATCGAGAGCGATCATCGGACGCTGGCGCGCGTCGTCGGCCCCGGTGTGGCCGCGCAGGACGGCGGGCCGATCGAATCGATCACGGGCGCCCAGGGCCAGGCTGAATCGGTGGATCCGCCGAACAACAATGGCTACGAGCGCACGTTGAGCTGGACCCGCATCGAGCAGGCGGTCGATGCCCTCCTGCCGTTCGCCGATCCCGCGGCGGCACAGCAGGCCGGCTTCGACACCACCCGCCCGTACAAGTTCGCGCCATTTACCCCAGTGCTACCATCCGAGTTGGGCGCGTTTCACTCGTTCAAAGGGTAGGCACGGTGCGGCCGGTCTCGAGTGCGCGAGATCGGCCGCGCTACTGCTTCTCGTAGATCACGTCCTGATTGACCTGCCCTCGGTCGGTGACCGTCGAGACGCCTCTCATGGTCCTGCCATCTTCCGACACGACGTTTCTGACGAGCAACCGCCGCACACCGTTCACCTTGATGACAATCTCCCACGTGCGATCGTCAATGCGGCTGAATGAGTAGGTGAACCTGGCCTGCCGCGCCGGAGTCGCCACGACCGGCACATCGGCGCCGTCGAACTTGCCCGTCGCCTCTGAGTGGTACGGTCCCTGCTGGTTCACGCCGTCGAGCGACACCTTGAACCCATCTCCAACAGGCTCGAATCGAAGGGTTTCGTTCTCGGGCGCCGCGCCCGGCACGTACTTGGACTTCGCCACGTCGGCCTTCGAGGTCCCCACGAACTGTTGATTCTGGGCAAGGGTGAGCTGAGGGACCGCGAACACAACGAAGCCCGCAACGAGAACCGCTCTCTTCAACATCCGCTCCTTGTCGAAGCCCGGCCAGTGATTTCACCTGCCGGCGACCGCAACGGTCGCTGACTCTCCCTTAATCACCATCGTGGTACCGAATGGCTTCGACGCATCGGACACGCGCTCGAGAATGTAGCCCGCTCTGGCCCCGGTGGCCGCGGCCGGCAGACCCCGCGTGTGCAGGAACTGATTGCTCGCGTGCGCATCGTGAACGTCCGGCTGTCCGTCGCCGATGTTGTTCAAGACGAGGGGACGGAGCGAGATCGACTTGACGGACCGTTGCTCCGGGCGTTGAGACGAGCTCCGGGATCCAGCCTCGATCTCAACCGTCGCGACGACGCTTTCCCACGCCATCGGTTCGTCGATGTAGGTGAGCGTCGGCGGCACGTTGTAGATGAAGTTGCCCAGGTCGTAGAAGATTGGACGCCCACGATACACTTCCACGCCGTGCAGCAGTGGTGCGCCGTGCATGACGACGATATCCGCGCCTGCGTCGATCTCGTCGTGCGTCCATTTCGTCAGCCACGGGTTCGGGCCGAGCCGTTCCGGCATCCCCTCCGTGAAGATCGTTGAGAACGAGCGGTTCCCGAAGACGTGGTTGTGCTGATAGACGATCACCACGTCAGCGCGCTGACGCGCCTCGCGAATACTTTGCAGAACGCGACGAGAATCTTCCAGGTTGGGCGTGTTGGACGGGGCTCCAGGCAAATCCTCGGTCGCTTCGTTTTCGTGATCGCCGGCTTCCACGCGAAGCTCGTTGACCCCGGGGCGGTCGGCTGTCGCCCGTCCTCCGGTTGCGATCAGTCCCGATGCACTGGCGACGAGCGCGACCGTGCCCTTTGGCGTCTGAAAGTACGCGGGCGCCGCCGCTTCAGCGATGGTGTTGCCCGTGCCGGCGTGGGCAATCTTCCGGCGGTCCAGCTCGTGGAGCGTATTCCGGATGCCTGTTCCCTGCAGATCGAAGGCATGGTTGCCGGACAGCGCGAGCAGATTGAACCCCATCGCGCTCAGCGCGTCCAGCGCATCCGGCGGCGTGAGAAACCCGCGGCCTTGCTGTGTTGTTTCGCCGGGTTCTGCGACTGCGCCTTCGAGGTTTGTAAAAATCGCGTCACCCTCGAGCAGTCCCTTGATCATTGCAACGGCCGCCGGCTTTGTGGTCCGCAGGTCGGAACGGATCATCGACTGCCCGGTCAGCACGATCGTGATCACGTTCGACTGCGCCGAGACCCCAACGGCGATTGCGCATCCGGAGGCAAACACACACGCGAGATGCAGGGTTTTCATTGGGTTGATCCTAACGCTGGTTTCTGCGAATCGCACGTACCGAAGGCATAATCAACCGGACATGTCGATAGTCGGATGAGCGAGAGCGCTTCCGCTCCCATTCACGTGGTGCTGGTGCACCCTGAGATTCACTGGAACACCGGCAACGCCGGGCGAACCTGCCTGGCGGTCGGCGCGACGCTGCATCTAATCGAACCGCTCGGTTTCTCGCTGGACGAACGTCAGGTCAAACGGGCCGGCCTCGACTACTGGGAACACGTTGATCTTCGAGTGTGGCCAGGCTGGGAGGCCTTTGAGCGTGTGCTCCCGACACTCGGCTCGCCGTTTTTCTTTTCAACCAAAGCGCGGACGCCGTTGTGGGACGCGGATCTGACCGGACCGGCCGGCAGCGTGCTGATCTTCGGCCGCGAAACGGGTGGTCTGCCGGCCGACCTCCACGAACGCTATCGCGATCGATTCGTCGGTATGCCGATGACGTCGCCGCGCGTGAGGTCGCTGAACTTGTCGACCAGCGTCGGCATCGCCGTCTACGAGGTGCTTCGCCAGCGGCGTGCGGGCGTCCCTTCGGCGCTATCCAGGGAGCACGACTCTGTCAGGCCGCTGAAATACGTGAAGCCCTGCCGGCCGACGTAGCTGTCACCTGGCCGAATCACCTTGCATGTCGGGGAAGCCATTGCCGTCTGTCCAGCCATATTGCCGGCACGGATCTTAGCATCGGCACATTTCCCGATTTCGAGACGAAGGAATCCAACGTAACGCGCTCATAAGGAAAGCGGCACGTCCGACCTTCAGTCATGCGGGTGTGATTCGCCGTCGGCGGTAAAATGCCGCCATGAAACGCAATGTCCTTGCTCTCGCGTTGCTGCTGCTCTCGGCGGCGCCGGCCTTCGCGCAGGTCGATGCCCGGATGTTCCGCTACCCGACGGTGTCCGCTGACAAGATCGCGTTCGTCTACGCCGGCGACATCTGGCTGGTCCCGAAAACGGGCGGCACCGCGACGCGTCTCAGCTCGCCTCCAGGCGAGGAAATGTTCCCGCGATTTTCGCCGGACGGCTCGAAAATCGCCTTTACCGCCGCCTACGACGGCAACGCCGACGTCTACGTGATTCCGACAGCCGGCGGCGTCCCCTCGCGCCTCACGTTCCATCCGATGAACGACCGCGTGATCGGCTGGCATCCCGACGGCAAGCGCATCCTGTTCGCGTCGGCCCGCGACAGCGGACGCCAGCGCTACAACCAGTTCTATCTGGTCAGCGTGGACGGGGGTCTTCCCGAAAAGCTGCCGGTCCCGTACGGCGAGTTCGGCGCGTATTCGCCGGACGGCCAGCAGTTCGTCTACATGCCGATGAGCCAGGACTTCCGCAACTGGAAACGGTATCGGGGCGGTTGGGCACCGGATCTCTGGGTCTTCGATCTCAAGTCGTTCGCCTCGCGAAACATCACCAACAACCCGGCTAACGACGCGCAGCCGATGTGGCGCGGCAACACCATCTACTTCCTCTCCGACCGCGACGCGAGCGAGCGCAACAACATCTGGGCCGAAGACGTCAGAACGGGAGCCGTGCGCCAGGTGACCCACTTCGTCGATTTCGACATCACCTTCCCCTCCATCGGTCCCGACTCCATCGTCTTTCTGGCCGGTGGGCGCATGCACTTGCTGAATCTCGCGAACGAGAAGGAGTCCGAGGTTCAGATTCGCGTCCTTACAGACGAGACCACCCTGCGGGCGCACACGGCGAATGCAGAGAAGCTGGCCGACAATCCGTCGGTGTCCCCGACCGGCAAACGCGTGGCGTTCGAAGCGCGCGGCGATGTCGTGACGGTGCCCGCGGAACGTGGCGCGACACTCGACGTGACCCGCAGCTCCGGTGTCTCGGAGCGATATCCGCGCTGGTCGCCCGACGGTAAGACGCTGGCCTACTGGAGCGATCGCAGCGGCGAGTACGAGCTCACGCTGGCGCCGGCCGAAGGCGCGGGCGCCGAACGCAAGGTCACGTCGCTTGGACCCGGCTTTCGCTACGCGCCACAGTGGTCGCCCGACAGCAAGAAGATCGCCTTCATCGATCAAGCGATGCGAATCCACGTCTACGACACTGCCAGTGGGAAGGTGAGCGACGTGGACAAGAGTCCGGACTGGATCGCGCACGGCGGACTCGAGGCGTTTCGTTTTCAGTGGTCGCCGGACTCGCGGTGGCTCACCTACGCTCGTCCAACCACGACCAGCAACAGCGGCATCTTTCTGTACGACACCAACGCCGGCAAGCTGCAGCAGGCGACGTCCGGGTATTTGAACGATACCCAGCCGACCTTCGACCCTGAGGGCAAGTACTTGTTCTACGCGTCCGACCGGACCTTCGACCCGGTGTACGGCACCTTCGACAATTCGTGGACCTACGCCAACGCGACGCAGCTCGTCGCCGTCCCACTGCGGAAGGACGTCAAATCACCACTCGCCGCGCGTAACGACGCAGAGGCCGCGTCACTCGACACCGACAAGGCCGCAGAACCGAAGTCCGACTCCAAAGGCGACGCGAAGAAGGACGACAAACCGGTGGCGCCGGCAGCGGTGGACATCGATCTCGAGCGGTTCGAAGCGCGCGGCATCGTGTTGCCGCCAAAAGCCGGCGCCTATGCGGATGTGAGTGCGGTGCGCGGAAAGCTCGTCTATCGCCGCCAGCCGCCGGCGGGCACTCATGACGAGAAGAGCCCGGTCGTGTTCTTTGACCTCGAAGCCCGCGAAGAGAAGCAGATTCTCGAGGATGCCGATTCCATCGAGGTGACGTTCGACGGCAAGAAGCTTCTCGCCACCAGCAAACGCAAATTCGCGGTGATAGAGATCAAGGAGAAGCAGGGATACGACAAGGCACTGAGCCTCGCCGACATCGAAATCCCGGTCGATCCCCGGGCCGAGTGGAAACAGATCTTCTCCGACGTCTTTCGCTTCGAACGCGACTTCTTCTACGACCCTGGCATGCACGGCGTCAACTGGAACGCCATGAAGGAGCGTTACGCCACGTTGCTCGACGATGCGGTGACCCGCTGGGACGTGAATTTCGTGATCGGCGAATTTCTCGGCGAGTTGAACGCCTCGCACACCTACCACGGTGGCGGCGACGAAGAGCAGGCCGATAAAACCTCGGTTGGCATGCTCGGCGTGGACTGGGAACTCGCCAACGGCGCGTATCGGATTAAGCGAATCGTCCGCGGCGGGCCCTGGGACACCGTCCGCTCGCCGCTCGACGACCCGGCGATCAACGTCAAGGAAGGCGATTACGTGCTCGCCGTCAACGGCGTACCGCTCAATCCTCAGCGGGATCCGTACGCCAGCTTCCAGGCGCTCGGCACGAAAACGGTCGTGCTGACGATCAACTCGACGCCGTCGAGCAGCGGCGCACATCAGGAAGTCGTACGCTGCCTGGACGATGAAACCGACCTGCGATTCAAGGCTTGGATCGAAGAGCGTCGTCTGGTCGTGGACCGCGCGACCAACGGACGCGTTGGCTACATCTACGTGCAGAGTACCGGCACCGACGCGCAGAACGATTTGATGCGGCAGTTCATGGCGCAGTGGAAGAAGGATGGGCTTGTTGTGGACGAGCGGTGGAACAGCGGCGGCCAGATTCCAGATCGCTTCATCGAACTGCTGCACCGGCCGATCCTGTCGTACTGGGCGGTGCGCGACGCCTCACCGCAGCAGTGGCCGCCGGTCGCGCATACGGGCGCCGAAGTGATGCTGATCAACGGCTGGAGCGGTTCGGGCGGCGACGCTTTTCCGTTCTATTTCCGCGAAGCCGGCCTTGGACCGCTGATCGGGACGCGCACCTGGGGAGGCCTCATCGGCATCAGCGGCGCGCCGGACCTGGCTGACGGCGGCAACATCACAGTGCCGACGTTCCGGATGTTCGATCCCAAAGGCCAGTGGTTCGCGGAGGGTCACGGCGTCGATCCGGACATCCCGGTGGAGGAGGATCCGACCCAGCTTGCCAAAGGGACCGATCCGCAGTTGCAGCGAGCGATTCAGGAAGTGATGACCCGCGTCAACGCACAGCCGAAGCGTCCGGCGCAGCCGCCGTATGAGAAGCGCGTGCCGAAAGATGACTAGCGGTTCAGCGCGCGGAGAAGGTATCGCAGCTCTTGATGTCGCCTGATGCGAAGCCGGCCTTGAACCACTGCTGGCGCTGCGCCGCGGATCCGTGCGTGAACGAGTCGGGCACGACGTAGCCGCGCGCCTGTTTCTGCAGCGTATCGTCGCCGACCGACGAAGCGGCGTTGAGTGCTGCCGCGACGTCCTGCTCGTTGATCCAGTTGAGTTGCGCCTGCGAGCGATTGCCCCAGACGCCGGCGAAACAATCGGCCTGCAGTTCGAGTCGCACCGAGAGACCGTTCGCGCCCTCCATCGCCGCACCGCGCTGCCGCTGAGAGTTGACCTGCTGCATCACGCCAAGCAGATTCTGCACGTGATGGCCGACCTCGTGCGCGATCACATAGGCGCGCGCGAAATCGCCGGTGGCGTGGAACTTCGTATCCATTTCGTGGAAGAAACTCAGATCGAGGTAGACGAGTTGGTCGCCGGGACAGTAGAACGGTCCCATCGCCTCGGAGGCGTTGCCACAAGCCGTGCTGACGCGACCGTTGAACAGGACGAGCTTCGGATCCACGTAGCGCCGGTTGCTGGCCTGGAAGTATTCGGTCCACACGTCCTCGGTACTGCCGAGGATGCTCCGCACAAAGCGGTGCGGTTCGTCGTTTTCGGTGGACGGCCGGTCCGAGCGGGCCGGCGCCTCCTGCTGCACCGTGGTCCCGTCGCCGCCACCGCTCAGCAGCGAGAGAATCTCGAGCGGATTCTTACCGAAGAGCAGGCTCACGACCACGATGACGACCAGGCCGCCCAGCCCGATGTGGAAGCCGCCGAACTGCATGCCGCCCCCACCGCCACCGCCGAAACCACCGCCACCGCCGCCCTCGTCCTCGACGACGTTGCCGCTTTCCCGGCCTTTTTCCCAGTCCATGGCGCCACCCTCCCCGTCCTGCCCGTGCAACAAGCGTACTCGCGTCACGGACGCGGCAAGGCGGTAGAATCCTCGCGCGCCCGCCTGGCGCGAACGAAGGAGTCCATCGTGACCAAGCGCCTCGCCCGAGTGGCCGTTGCCGTCGCCCTCGCCTGCGGACTCGCATCCGCCGGCGCCACGGCGCAGTCGAATAGTAACCGTG
Source organism: Vicinamibacterales bacterium (assembly GCA_036497895.1). Taxonomy (GTDB): domain Bacteria; phylum Acidobacteriota; class Vicinamibacteria; order Vicinamibacterales; family CAVVIG01; genus CAVQFC01. The sequence goes on from DASXIR010000192.1 coordinate 31,849, forward strand.
TTGACGCCCATCTGGCTGCCGCGAAGACCGCGGCTGGATCGGACTTCGCTGGTGTATTCAATCGGATCTGCACCGAAGCGGCCCCACCAGCGACGCCGCGACCGGCGGCTCCTCCCCGTCCGCCCGGTCCGCCGCCTCGCTCGGAGTGGCACGCCGACCCGGTGAAGGTGTTCGATAACCTCTACTTCCTTGGCCAGACCGAATACTCGGTCTGGGCCGTCACCACCTCGGCAGGCATCATCCTGATCGATTCGATCTTCGACTACTCCGTGGACGACGAAGTCGCGGGCGGCTTGAAAAAACTCGGCTTCGATCCAGCCACGATCAAATACGTCATCATCAGCCACGGGCACGGGGATCATTCCGGCGGCGCGAAGTATCTCCAGGATCGCTTCAACGCGCGCGTGATTCTCGGGGCGGCCGACTGGGATCTGCTCGACCGGAGCAACGGCACCAAGCCCCGTCGCGACATGGTCGCGACCGATGGCCAGAAGCTGACGCTCGGCGAAACCACGCTGACGATGTACAACACACCGGGACATACGCTGGGCACGTTGTCCACGCTGATTCCGGTCACCGACCACGGTACGCCGCACGTGGCCGCACACTGGGGCGGCACCGCCTTCAACTGGATGGCCAACCCGGGTGCGTACATCACGCCGGAGCATCCGGCGCGCTTCTGGTTCGAGACCTACAGCGCGTCCGCGCTGCGGTTCAAGGAAATCGCAGCCAAGGCCGGCGCCGACGTGTTGATTTCCAATCACCTCATCTTCGACGGATCGAAAACCAAACTGCCGGCGGTGGAGCGCCGTAAGCCGGGCGAACCGAATCCGTATGTGATCGGCACCGACGCCGTCCAGCGCTACCTCACCGTCGTCAACGAATGCGCACAGGCCGGGCTGGCGCGACTGCCGTAGTCGCGAGGTTCGCGACGGTATAACCTAGCGTTTGATGGCTTCAACGCCGCGTCGGCGATCATGCTGAGGTCGGCGACGGCCCTCGCCGTTGCCGTTGTGTTCTGGCTGGCCGGATCGCGCCTTGCGGCACAGCGCAAGACGCCGGTCGCGCACGAACACCCTGACCTTCAGGGGATGTGGCTGAACGACACCGCCACACCTCTCGAGCGCCCGAGAGCGTTCGGCGACAAAGCGACGTTGACGGATGCGGAGGCTCGCGAGTACGAGCAGCGCTATCAGCTGGATCGGACCGCGGCGATCAGTCCCGTCGATCCCGTGTTCGAGCTGCAGGCCGCCGGCGACCTCGACACCTACACACCGGGGCGGCTGTTGCGCGGGAACCGCACTTCGCTCATCACCGATCCGCCGGACGGACACGTTCCCGCGCTCACACCCTCTGCGCAGCAGCGGCTCACCGAGCAGACCGAGCGGTTCAAGACGCACTACGCGGAGAATCCGGAGAATTTTCCGAACACTGAGCGCTGCATCATCATGGCGAACGCGTCCGCGCCGCCGATGCTCCCGGTGTTCTACAACAACAACGTCCAGATTGTTGAGACGCGCGACTACGTCGTGATCCTGAGCGAGATGATTCACGACGCGCGGATCATCCCGCTCGACGGACGCCCGCATCTGCCAGCCGGTATCGGCCAGTGGGCGGGAAACTCGATCGGGCACTGGGAGCGTGACGCCCTGGTCATCGACACCACCAACTTCACTGACAAGACCACCGTCCGCGGCTCGGGCTCGCGACTGCACATCGTCGAGCGACTCAGCCTCAACGGTCCCGGCTCGCTCAGGTATCAATTCACGGTCGACGACCCGGAATCGTTCGTTCGCCCCTGGTCGGGCGAGAGCGAGATGTCGCGGACCGAAGACCGCATCTTCGAATACGCCTGCCACGAGGGCAACTCCTCGCTGCCCTCGGTGATGCGTGGCATGCGGCCGCAGCCGCCTTCCCGTTGACCGAAAGGATCCGTCTTGATCAGCCCGCTGGCCGGAAAGGTCGCTCCGCCGTCGCTGCTCGTCGATGTTCCGCGTCTGGTCGCCGCTTACTACACCGATCGTCCTGATCCGTCCGTACCCGAACAGCGAGTCAGTTTCGGCACCTCAGGTCACCGCGGTTCGGCGCTCCACCGCAGCTTCAACGAAGGACACATCCTCGCGATCGCTCAGGCTGTCTGTCACTATCGTCGTCAGCAGCAGATCGATGGACCGTTGATGCTCGGCATCGATACCCACGCGCTGTCGGAGCCGGCGTTCCGCACCACGCTCGAGGTGCTGGCGGCGAACGATGTGGAGGTGCGGATCGCCGCGCACGACGACTACACGCCGACGCCGGTGATTTCGCAGGCGATCCTGTCCTATAACCGCGACCGGAAAACCAGGCTGGCGGACGGGATTGTCATCACGCCGTCGCACAATCCGCCCGAAGACGGCGGCATCAAGTACAACCCGCCGCACGGTGGACCGGCGGGCACGGACGTCACGCGGATCATCGAGGCCGACGCCAACGAGCTGCTCGACAGCGGTTTGAAAGCGGTGCTGCGGACGTCGTATGAGAAAGCGCGACGAGCCAGGACCACCCACGAACACGATTACATCGGCGCCTATGTCGCATCGCTCGACGCCGTCGTCGATCTCGAGCGGGTGAGTGCCGCAGGACTGAAGCTGGCGGTCGATCCACTGGGCGGCGCGGGCGTGCACTACTGGCCGGCGATTGCCGAACGCTACAAGCTGAACCTCACCGTCACCAACAATCTGGTCGATCCCACGTTTCGATTCATGGACGTCGACTGGGACGGCCGTATCCGGATGGATCCGTCATCTCCTCCAGCGATGCAGTCGCTGATCGCCTTGAAGGATCGATACGACGTGGCGTTCGCCTGTGATACCGATCACGATCGGCACGGCGTCGTCACCAAGAGCGTCGGTCTGCTGCCGCCGAATCACTATCTCGCGGCCTGCGTGCAGTATCTGTTCTCGAACCGGCCATCGTGGCCCTCGTCTACGGCGATTGGGAAGACGGTGGTGTCGAGCAGCGTCATCGATCGCGTCGCGGCAAGACTCAACCACCCGTTGTACGAGGTACCGGTCGGCTTCAAATGGTTCGTCGACGGCCTGCTCGCCGGCCGGCTGGGCTTCGTCGGCGAAGAGAGTGCGGGCTCGACCTTCCTCCGTCGCGACGGCCATGTCTGGACAACGGATAAGGACGGGATTGTGGCGGCGCTGCTGGCAGCTGAAATGACGGCGAAGACCGGCCGCGATCCCGGCGAGATTTATGCGGACCTGGCTCGCGAGTGCGGTGACTCGGTTTACGAACGCGTGGACGCGCCCGCGTCGCGCGAACAGAAAGCCGCCTTTTCCAGGTTGTCGCCGGATTCAATCAGCGGCGAGCTGGCCGGCGAACCAATTCGGCACGTGCTGACGAAGGCGCCAGGCGACGGCAGTTCGATCGGCGGTATCAAGGTCGTGACCGACAATGGCTGGTTTGCTGCGCGTCCGTCTGGGACCGAAGAGATTTACAAGATCTACGCCGAGAGTTTCCGCGGCAAAGATCACCTCGTCCGCATTCAAGCCGACGCGCAGCGCATCGTCGGAAAGGCCCTGGCTGGCTGATCACGGCGTTCGCGGGTGGATCACGTAGGTCGGGAAGGTGCCGTAGTGCTTCGCCATCGGCGTCTGGCCGACGTACGCGCATGAAAAACTCTGAACGCCTTCCGAGCGCGCCAGCGCCGCGAACGCCTGGCTCGCATAGACCTCGCCGGGTGGAGTGATCGGCTCGATACGCGCGGCGCGACTGACGTGCGCGCCGATGAAGTTCGGCCGCCCGGTGACCGGATCCTGGAAAGCGTAGGCCGGCCCCGCGTGCAGTCCGATGCGCAGCGCGAGATCGTGATCAAAGCCCATCGTGCGCCAGTCGGCCGATCGCATCCGCTCGCAGAGGCGCAGCGCGAACTCGCCAGTCTCGCGGATGCCGTCGAACACCAGATACAGGCCGTCGCCCCAGGTGTTCGCGATCAGCGGCGGCCTTGGCACCTGCGACAGCTCGTCGGCGATTGCGCCGAGCACACGCTCGACGAACAGGGGAATCTCATCGTCGCTCAATGCGCTGAAACCGCGGACGTCGGCGAAGAGCAACCCGACGATCTGTGGTTCGAAGGCCGTTGGTTTGTCGGCGTCAGTCCGGCTGAAGCCGGACACTACATCTGGCGTTGCGTCTGGCGTTGCGAGATCGACGTTCGCGCGAGTCCGGCTGAAGCCGGACACTACATCTGCCGTTGCATCTGGCTTCGGGAGATCGACGATCACGACGCGGCGTCTGAGGCGACGCCAGTGTTCGATTGACGAAGCCGTCCCCCCGGGACCATCGCCCGCCAGTCCGTCCCATAGCGCCAGCGCGACCAGTTCAGTCTCGAGCTCGTCGGCTTTGACTGCGGCTGCGCCATCCAGCCACCTGAAGCCGTACTCGAACGACGCGGCGCCCGTGCCCAACGGCTGCTCGGACGCCGTCACCACTTCCGTCGCCTTCTCGAGGACTCGATCGAAGCGACGGCTCCAGCCGTTCCAGTACTCCGGATCGACGCTGGAACCGAGGTCGACGCTGTCGGCGCGGAATCGCTCGCGTCCGTACGGCAACACCACGTGTGTTTCGGCCGACGCCTCGAGCATCGCCTCCAGGAACAGGATGTCGCCACCGCACGCCGGGGACGCGTAGCCGATCGCCGGCGGCAACAAGGCGAGCTGCCGGTGAATGGCGTCCCGGACGAAAGGCTCCATCGAGGCGGGAAAGCGCTGCGTCGATCGGCCTGGCCGATCGATCAGGTGGCCGGCAAAGACGACGACCAGCGGGACGTTGAAGCAGCGGTCGACGCGAGTCGCGTCCGTCTGGAGATGGGAGAGGATGAGACGCGCGTTTCGGCGCGTAGACACGATGTCGCCAAGTTTGCCTCGTCCCAGGATCGACGCTCGAAGGTACCAATCCTCCGCTTCGTTCCAGGACTCGAGCAGCAGAGCCGATTCGCCGAGTGTCGCGGCCACCCAGTAATCGCCACCCGCGCCGGCGCTTTTGTCGAGCTGCAGACACTGTTCGCGGACTGCCTGTGCCAGCGCTTTCGATTGCTCGCGGTTTCCGAGCAGCAGCGCCATCGTCGCGGCGTTGATGCCGCTCCAGTAGCCGCGCGTGGCTTCGAACGCATCCGCGTAGTGGCGGAAGGCGAGCGCGAGGTGCGCCGGCCGCTGAGCGGGGTCAGTCGATGCCGCCCACAAATCCTTGTAGGTGCGGGCCAGCATGCCGGTCGTTTCCTCGTCGCGATGGCCTTCGCGAACCAGTTGCTGGAGGATCGGATTGGCCAGCCGGCTGGAGCCCGAGCGCGCCAGCGCCAGCGCCAACAGCTGCCGCATTCGCACATCATCCGGAAACTGCCGAAGGCCATCGGCGAGCGTGTCGTAGGCGGCGAGCGGGGCGCCGGCTTTCAGCAGACCCTCGGCATCCAGCGCGATTTGCTCCTGCGGAATCCTAGACATTCATCGCCATTGGCTCTAGCCTACTAGGCTATCTCATGGACCCGATCTTCGACGGCGACGCTTTTATCAGCTACGCGCATCTCGACAACGTCGAACTGGTTGAGGGTCGCAAGGGGTGGGTCGCGAACTTTCACCGCGCCTTGGAAGTGCGCGTCGGTCAGTTGCTCGGCAAGACTCCCCAAATCTGGCGCGACGCCAAGCTCTCGGGCAACGATCTGTTCGCCGACACCCTGGTCGATCGCCTGAAGCACGTCGCGGTGCTCGTGTCGGTGGTTTCGCCGCGCTACCTGAAATCCGAGTGGACGCTGCGCGAGCTGGACGAATTCTGGCGTGCCGCGAGCAGTCAGGGCGGAATCCACGTCAGCAACAAGGCGCGCGTGTTCAAGGTCCTGAAGACGCCGGTGCCGCTCGATCGGACACCGCCGGAACTGCGCGCACTGATCGGCTACGAGTTCTTCAAAATCGATCCCGAAAGCGGAAGGGTCCGCGAGCTGGACGAAGTCTTCGGTGCGGACGCGCAGCGCGACTTCTGGCTGAAGCTCGACGACCTTGCGCACGATATCGTCCATCTGCTCGAGGCGCTGGAGACTGCTCCAGCGGACACCTCGGTCGTGTCGGCGCTCGCGCCGGTGTCGGGCGGATCCACGATGGCGGTGCCGTCCCGCGGCGCGGTCTACCTGGCGCTCACCACCAGCGACCTCCGCGAACAGCGTGAAGCGCTGAAGCGCGATTTGCAGCAGCAGGGTTATACCGTCCTGCCGGATCACTCCACTCCAGAGGTTGCCGACGAAGCGCGTGCGGCGATCGCGGCCGATCTCGTTCGCAGTCGCATGTCCCTTCACCTCATCGGCCGCAACTACGGCCTGATCCCCGAAGGCAGCGCGACGTCGCTGGTTGAAATCCAGCACGAGCTGGCCACCAATCGTGCCGCCGCCGGCGACTTTGCGCGATTGATCTGGATACCCGCCGGACAGCGGGTGGACAACGAGCGGCAGAAAAACCTGATCGAGCAGTTGAAGATGGATCCGAAGATCGCCGGCCGGGCCGATCTGCTCGAGACCTTCTTCGAGGA
>DASXIR010000193.1:0-15633 GCA_036497895.1 Vicinamibacterales bacterium
ATGCTCATCTCGCGGCCGCGGCGGCTCACCGAATAGCTCAATACGCCGTACAAGCCGACTGCGGCAAGCACCAGCGCGAGCGCCGCGAAGCTGGCCACCAGCAACAGCGCGAACCGCTCCTGCGCCACCCCGCCGCCAATCACGTCCTCGAGCATGCGCGGCTCGTATAAAACGAGCGCGGGATCGATTTGCGACAGCTCACGACGTGCGTCGCTCAGCAGGCCCGGTCGGTCGGCGTCGAGCGCGACGACCTGCGCGAGCCCCCAGTTGCGATCGCCGGCAAACTGCGAGTGCGAGTGATACACATACGGGCGTGGTGACGCGCGTGGACCGAGCGCGACGTCGCCGACGACCCCGATGATTTCCGATAGCTCGCCAACCACGCGCAGCTGCCTGCCGAGCGGATTGTCAGCAGGGAACAGCTTCCGCGCGAGTTCCTCGCTGATCACAACCCGGCGCGGTGCCTTCGCGTCGTCTTGAGCACCGAACGTGCGTCCGCGGAGGAGTGGAATCCCGACGGCCTCGAAGTATCGCCCTTCAATCACGCGTTGTTGGGCCGGTGTGAAGCGCGACTCAGCGGGAAGGTCCGCTCGCTGCACGCCCCAGCTGTGATAACTGCCGGTGACTGGCAGCCGAGAGATCGCGCCCGCAGCACGTACACCTTGAAGCGATGAAAGTCGTGCCTCGAAATCGCGGTGAAATCTGGCGCGCCGTTCGGGGTCCGCGTATCGGCCGTCCGGCAGGTTCACTGCGAACGTCATTACGTGTGACGGCTGCACGCCGAGCGAGACGGATCGCAGACGATCGAAGCTGCGCAACAGCAGGCCGGCGCCGACGAGCAGAACGAGAGCCAGCGCCACCTGACAGACGACGAGCGCGTTGCGCGCGCGCGTCTGCCGGCGGCTGCTCCTGCCGACCCGGCCGGATTCGCGCAGCGTGCCCTCGAGATCAGTACGGGCCATCTGCACGGCCGGCGCCACGCCAAAGCCGATCCCGGCCGCGAGCGCCATCGCGATACTGAACGCCAGGACCGCGCGTTCGAGCGAGCCGCTGCCGGCGTGAGCCACGCCCTCGGGTGCCGCGGCCAGCAGCACGCGAGTCGCCGCCGGCGCGATGAGCAGGCCCGCGACGGCACCCGCGAGCGACAGCAGTACGCTCTCGATGAGCAGCTGTCGCGCCAGCCGTGCTCTCGAGCAGCCGAGCGCCGCTCGTACAGCGAGATCGACCTCGCGGTCCGCACCTCGTGCGAGCAGGAGGCTCGCCACGTTGACGCACGCGATGAGCATCAGCAGACCGACGGCCCCGAGCAACATCCACAACAGCGTCCGCGCGCTGCCGACCGTGTCGATCTGCAGCGGCACGACGCGAGCGGACCATCGCGATCCCGACGGCGGGCTGTCACGTTGCATCGCGGCAGCCAGCGCCGCGAGCTCCGCCTGCGCCTGGTCGATAGAGACGCCGGCCTTCAGCCGGGCCACGACACTCAGATAGTAGTTATCGAACGAGTTTGGACCACCGGGTTGGAGGTTGAGCGGGGTCCACACGTCCACACCCGATTCGAGCGGATCGTCGAAGTCATCCGGTAGAACCGCCACGATCCGATGCGGGATGCCGTTCAGCGACAACAGCCTGCCGACTGCGTCCGTTCTCGCGTCGAGGTACTTCCGCCAGATTCGCTCGGTGATGACCGCCACGTACGAGTTCGCGCGCTCGTCTTGGCGATTGAAGGACTGTCCGAGAATCGTGCGGGCGCGCAGAACGCGGAAGTAGTCCGCGCTGACCGGTATGGTCCTGACGCGCTCGGGCTCCGCCCGATCGGTGAGATCGGCGCCGACGACGCTGTAGGTGTAGGTCACCGCAATATCGAGCGTCCGACTGTGGTCCCTGTAGTTGACGGCCGCAAGACCGGTGAGGTAGCTGTTCTCATCGCCGGTACTGTGATACACGCGAACCAGGCGTTCTGGTTCCTCGTATCGGAGCGGCTTGAGGACGACGGCGTTCAAGACGCCGAACACGGCTGTGTTCGCACCGGTGCCGAGCGCGAGCGTGACGACTACGGCGGCCGCGAAGCGCGGAGACGCCGCGATCGAGCGCAGAGCGTGCTTGATGTCGAGGAACAACCCGTCCATTTGTGACTTGGACGGCGGCGAGCGGCTAAGGGTTGGCGGTGTCGTCTAATGACGCAGGCGATCGAAGTGGGCACGGATGATCGGGTAACACTCGCAGGCCGCCGCTTCCAATCCTTTGCGATGGCGCACCGTCACGTGTCCGTGAACGTAGCTGATGAGTCCAGCTTGTTGCAGGGCTCCGGCCACGACGCTCACTGTCGGTCGCTGCACCCCGAGCATGATCGCCAGGAACTCGTGGCTTAGCTGGAAGTCCTGTTCGTGCATACGATCGTGCGTCGTCAGCAACCACCGGGCACATCGTTGCTGCACCTGATGGACCGCGTTGCACGCGGTCGATTGCATCATCTGGGCGACCACCACCTGCACGTAGCGGCCCATGAGGTCGTGGAACGCTCCGGCTTCGCCGACTTCGCGTCGAAAATCATCAACGCTCATCATCTCAGCGCTGGTGTCCGGCACCTGGATCAAGGTATCACCCGGTGCGATGGCATCCTCGCTGAGGAACGCTTCGATGCCGACCATGCCCTCATCACCAACCGTCGCGGCCTCGACCGACGTGCCATCCGCGAGTCGTGTCGTGATCGATGCGACACCACCGTTGGGGAAGTAGACGGCGCGCAAGGGTTCGCCGGTCTTGTGGAGCACCTGTTTGAGCCGAATGGGAACGGTGTGAAGGTGGGGGGCGATGCGACGGAATACGTTGTCAGGCAGTGCAGCGAGGAGACGATTGTTCGGTCGTCCTTTTGCCGGTGGTGGACGAACGGGCGGCGGTGGACGAACAGATCGGACACGTTTCTTGGTCATCGGCTGGAACTCCAGAGCAATAGCGACGGCATTTGGCTTTGGAGAGAAGTAGCTCAGCCGATTCCCGCGTAAGAGGCTGCGGTAGGACTCAGAAAAGCAGCGAGTGCCTGAGGTTAGCACGTCAGTAACTCGCTCGACAGGAAAACAGACTGTCATGTAGATGACGATTGGCGCATACTCGTTTGCGGAGTCTTCGTCATGGCCTGTTTCGCACGCACGCGAGGTCGTCGTGCGCAAACGCCAGGAGGCGCCCTAGGCACGGGCCGAACGATGGCAAATATGTCCCGATGGACGCCTGCCCACCTGCGAGATTTTGAGGTGTGGGCATGCAGGTTCGATTAACGCGCCGGCTCGCGAATCACGTCAACGGGGTGGACCTGACGCTTCGGTCTGTTGGTGACGTCATCGATGTGTCACCGCAAGACGGCGAGATGCTCGTCGCGGAAGGATGGGCGACAGCGGTTCCGATCGAGCGCAATGGAGATCGTCGCCGTATGCGAGCCACCGCGAATGATTCGGCGCCGAGGAAACATCGCCCTTAGGACCCTCGCAGTCACTTGACGCCTTGCCCTGGGCGGTAAACCCAAAACAATCCGGCCGGAAACGAAAAGAGCGGAACCGAGTCGTGGTTCTCGCCACGATATCTCGTGAAGCGATAATCCAGGTTCGCGGGTTTGAGTTCGTCCAGCAATATCGCGAACGCCGCGGCTGAACGCGTGATGAGTCTGGGCGCGGCGAGTTCGCTCTGATCAATTCGACGATCAAGAAAACGGCGGTCAACGAGAACGCCGCAAAATGGCTGATTGCGCGTACGACCTGTATTGTCTGCCTTCAGCGCCACGATCCGGCCAGTTTCCTCGCGGCGTCGAGGGCATCACTCCTGGGCACCTTCACGTCGGGCTCGATTCCGATGACTTCCCAGCCCTTTACGGGATATGGATTGTCGGGCGGTGCCGCTTCCTGTACGCCCATGCCGAAGTGGTCGTTGATGCGATGAAACGTACCGGAGTGCTGATGACCCGCCGTCGTTTCGCCGACGAGCGTTGCCCGCTTCAACATCTTGAGGTTGTAGACGAAATACTCGGCAGCCGACTGTGTAGTGGACGAGGTCAGAACGTACACAGGCTTGTCGGCGAGCTTGTTACCTGAAATCGGCGATACGGTTCGCGCGGGAACAGGAGAATCAGGACGCGGATCGAACAGGTAGGTCGGACGGTCGAACAGGTATCCGGCGATTTGCAACGCAGTATCGCCAAAGCCGCCGCCGTTATCGCGCAAGTCGACGACGAGCGCGTTGACGCTGTTCAGCGATGCCATTGCGGGCGATCGTCTCCCGACACGCGGTCGCATCCGGAAACCCGTTGAGTTTCACGTAGCCAACGTTGGGCGGCAGCGTCTCGATGGTTTCGATCCGGCAGTTCTGCTGAAGGAGCGCCGCGCGATTCCGCTCACGCATCTCCGCGGTCATCGGTGGTGGCGGGCCGGTCGGCAGCGGTCGCTCGCTGTAGACGACGTCAGCAACGAATAGGCCGCGAGGAAGTCTCAGGGCGCGAGCGGCGGTTTGAATATCCCCATTGATGCGAACTGCGAGACCTGGCCCCGTGCCGAACGATTGGTAGTCGCCGTTCTTGTCGTGCGCCAGCAAGGCGTCTGCGAGCTTGTTGCCGGTAGCGCGATCGACGTAAAGCCGTCTCAGGTTTGCGACGATGGCGGCAACGAGTTTGTGATTCGCCGCAGGGTCGGTTGCTTGCTGCTGGACAGAGTTGGTCGACAGACTGACGGTCGCGAATATGACAATCGAAGTCAAGACTCCTGCGAGCGCGTCCAAGAGCATGGTAGAGCCTCTCTTTCGCCCAGCCCGTTCAGACGGTGCTTACGGGAATCGGATCATACTCAGATCTCATCGCAACTGCACTTCGTGGAGCGAGCATCACGGCTTCGGCACGATAATCTGGTCCGCAGTGGTCGGCGGGTGCAACCGACGCAATTGCCGGGACAGGAGGCGGCAGGTTGAAGAAGAGTCACACCGCTTCTGCCGCAGCTGATAGACATTGGTCTTCGCGATACGACGGACCTTCATCCGAGAGTGCATCCCGAAAACATCGGGTTGGTGCGGCAACCCGCCATTGTTTCCAGAGACTCCCGAATGAACAATGTCCATAGCATTCACACCGAGCGCGCGCCAACCCAGGGTATCCCGACGTCGGCGGCCGAGCGGACGCGGTCGATCAGTTGCGCGCCATGATGCTGGATGTGGCGGATATTGACGAACTGGTGCTCCAGTTTGGACATCCGGTACCAACTGAAGCCGCTCTCGGTGCGGTCGAGATCCAACGCGTCCACGGCGTCATCGACCATCCGATCGCAGAACTCCCAGTACTCGAGCACTTGCGCTTGCGTGTACGGCTCTTCCTCGACGCCATCGTCCTGGCCCCGATGCTGTTCCCACAGCTTAAACGCAGCTTCGTCGCGTTGAAGATACAAGTGTGCGAAGAACAGCGTGTGATACGACAGCTGCCAGAACGCATTCTTGTGGCCGGTGCTCAGCCACTCCTCAGGCGGGCAGCGCTCGATGGCGTCGCGGAGCATCGCCAGCGACGCGTGATACTGGCTCTTCAGCACGGATCGAAGCATCGGATGCGTGTCGCTCATCGCCGCCTCGATTGTACATCTCATGAAATGGCGGGATTGGCACCGATGCCCGGCACCGGAGGTGTCGGCCGCTTGAACAACGAAATGTTGAGGGAACTGGGCGCCGCACCGTTGCACAATATTTCCGATATCCAAGGCGTTATCGGTTCGCGCTTCAAATGGCTCGGGCATCCGCCCGTCATCACGGCTGTCGTCAACCAGGGGGACCGTCATGAGGATCGATACGCCGAGACGCGATCTTCATTTCGCCTTGCGGGTGCCGCGTCGAAACCCGGCGTTCGGACACATTGCACGGTAACGTGTGGAACCCCGTCATCTCGTCGCATGTCCGCCCGTCATACCTAATGCTGGGGCTGGCACTAAACCAGAAGCGTGCCCTTTGCCGTCTCGAGCACGCCCATCGCGATGGTGAGGGTGTCGCGCCGTTTTGCACGGCTCCATATTGCACGACGCGAAACGCTTGTTTCAGCTTCTGTAGGGTCTCGGCACACGCCAGGGCGCGGTGCATCTCCACGGGGAGGTTGGTCTCGGTCTCCGAAAATGCGCCGCAGACGATCGGCTCGGCTCGTAAGAAGTCGGTGATGTGGATATCCACGAACGGGACGAACCATCCGGGAAGAGCCACATGGGATTGCAATCCACTCCCAATGGCGAGCAACGTCAACAGCGTCGTCAGCAAAGCGCTCTCCGTTCTGCAGCGGTTAAACGCTCACCGTCGGCAGGCGGCTTGCCGTTCCAACTGCAGTCGTTTGTTGACATACATAGAGCAGCAATGTATAAAGCTTCTACGTATGGAAATGGGGAAGGACCTGGTCGCGGCTTCCGCCACGCCGCTGGTGCTCGCCATCCTTGCCGGCGGGGATAGTTACGGCTACGCCATCATCAAACGAGTGGCCGAATTGTCAGGCGGACACCTGGAGTGGACCGACGGGATGCTGTATCCCGTGCTGCACCGTCTCGAACGCCAGGGCCTTGTCGCGGCGAAATGGTCGGCGTCCGAGAACGGTCGCCGGCGTAAGTACTATCGCATCACCAAGGAAGGCCGCGCGCAGCTTGCAACCCAGCGGCAGCAATGGCAGACAGTGGACGGTGCGTTGCGAGGCATCTGGATGCAGGCATGCAACGCATGACCGCCATCGACGATCGACCGCTCGAGGACCAAATCGGACAGTGGCGAACCTACGTCAGCCGTCGCCGGGCGCTTCACGGTCCCGACGTGGAGGAGCTCGAAGGACACCTGCGCGACCAACTGATCGCGCTCACCGAGGGTGGCCTGACCGCGGACGAGGCGTTCCTGATTGCGGTGAAGCGTATGGGCAGCCTCGATGCGCTGTCACGCGAGTTCGCACACGAGCACTCCGAGCGACTGTGGAAGCAGCTGGTGGTCGCGTCCGACGAGGACGCTCAGTCGGCGAGCACGGCGCCGTCCGAGACGCTCGTCGTCCTGACCCTGGCGATCGCTGCAGCCCTGGCGGTCAAGCTGCCGGCGCTGTTCGGTCATCCGGTGAGTCCCAATGAGGAAATACCGCCGTTCTACCTTCGTAACGCGACGCTGTTCGTGTTCCCGCTGCTCGCCATCTACTTCCTCTGGAAGCGCGGCTGGGCGAGCAAGAGCGTGCTCTGGCTCGCGCTGCCTTTTGCCGCCGGGGCGGTGTTCGCCAACGTCTTCAAGTGGCAGCCCGTTCTCATCGACAACGGGCCCAGGGTGCGTGACACGGAGCTGCTGACTGTTCTGCACTTGCCAATCGCGCTCTGGCTGGCCGTGGGCTTCGCGTACGTCCGGGGCCGCTGGTTCGCCGACGGCGGCCGCATGAACTTCGTCCGGTTCTCGGGCGAGCTGGCCATCTACTACGTGCTCATCGCGCTCGGCGGGTTCGCGGTCACGCTCTTCACGTTCATGATGTTCCGCGCGATCGACATGAACCCTGACTGGTTCGTCGCCGGCTGGTTGCTCCCGTGCGGGGCGGCGGGAGCCGTCATCATCGGATCCTGGCTGGTCGAAGCGAAACAGAGCGTGATCGAGAACATGGCGCCGGTGCTGACGAAGCTGTTCACGCCGTTGTTCGCGCTGTTGCTCCTGGCATTTCTGGTGACGATGGCGTGGACGGGCAGTCCGATCAACGTGAAGCGGGAAGTGCTGATCGGATTCGATCTACTGCTGGCGGTCGTCGTCGGTCTGGTGCTCTACGCCGCCTCTGCGCGGAATCCACACGCGCCGCCCGACGTCTTCGACGGCCTGCAACTGTTGCTCGTGGTCAGCGCGCTCGTGGTCGATGGGGTGGCACTGACTGCGATCGCCGCCCGCATCTCCGAGTTTGGATTCACTCCCAACCGCGTCGCGGCTGTTGGCGAGAATCTCATCCTGCTGGTCAACCTGGTGTGGACGGCGTGGCTCTATGCACGCTTCCTGCGTCACCGCGGTTCGTTTGCGATTCTGGAGCGATGGCAGATCGCCTATCTGCCGGTCTATTCCGTTTGGGCGGCATTGGTTGTGGTCGTGTTTCCGCCCGTGTTCGGCTATCGCTGAAACCAGCAGCGAGTTCGTCGATGCCCTCGTCGTTGCTCGAATCCTCAGTGCTGTGCGTGGACGCCTAAGCCTCGTAGGTAACGCGAACTCGAGGTCATAATGGGCGGCGTGACCGACGTCTTGATCATCGGCGCGGGGCCCACGGGTCTGGTGCTGGCGCTCTGGCTGACTCGCCTCGGCGTGGGCGTGCGTATCATCGACAAGACCTCGGAGCCGGGAACCACCTCGCGCGCGGTGGCCGTCCAGGCGCGGACGCTTGAACTGTACCGCCAGCTCGGCATCGCCGACGCCGTCGTCGAACGTGGGCGGAAGATGGTGGCCGCGAATCTGTGGACGGCCGGCAAGCGTGCTGCCCACGTTAGATTCGGTGACATGGGCGCCGGCCTCAGTCCCTATCCCTACGCCCTGATCTTTCCGCAGGACGAACACGAGCAGTTGCTGATCGCGCAGCTCGCGAAGGCGGGCGTCGACGTCGAACGTCAGACGGAGCTCGTGGACTTCGAGGATGCCGGTTCCGTGCGTGCACGCCTGAAGCGTCCGGATGGATCACAGGAGACGATTACGGCGGCGTACATCGCCGGCTGCGACGGGACGCACTCAGCCGTGCGGCAGGCCCTCCAGATCGGATTTCCTGGAGGTACCTACGCGCATCTCTTTTATGTCGCCGACGTCGACGCCGGGGGCGGCGTCATGAATGGCGAGATCCATGTGGCCCTGGACACGACCGATTTTCTCGTCGTCTTTCCATTGAAAGGCGAGGGACGCGCCCGGCTCATCGGCACCGTCCGCGCGGATAGTGCGCAGGAGCCTGCGAACCTCTCGTGGAAGGATGTCAGCCAGCGGGTGATCGAGTGGATGCACATCGATGTGGCGCAGGTGCACTGGTTCTCGACCTATCACGTGCACCACCGGGTCGCGGATCACTTCGGGCGGGGACGCGCGTTTCTGCTCGGCGACGCCGCACATGTTCACAGTCCGGTCGGCGGACAGGGCATGAACACCGGGATTGGCGATGCGGCGAATCTCGCGTGGAAACTGGCGGCCGTCCTGCGCGGCAGTGCGGATGCGGCCGTCCTCCAGACCTATGAGTCAGAACGCATCGCCTTTGCGCGGCGGCTCGTCGCGACAACCGATCAAGCCTTCACGGGCGTGACGAGTCCCGGGGCGATCGCTCGACGCGTCCGGTTGAGCATCGTCCCTCGTGTGATTCCGCCGCTCTTCAGACTCGCGGCCGTTCGGCGCTTCATGTTTCGGACCATCTCGCAGACGGCGGTGAACTACCGGGGGAGCGCCTTAAGCGAGGGACGGGCGGGAGATGTTCATGGTGGCGACCGACTGCCGTGGGTGCCGCCCGAGCGCGGTGCCGAGGCCGATAACTTCGATGCGCTGACGTCACTCGACTGGCAGGTGCATGTGTACGGGAATGCCGCGGCGGAGCTGCAAGCGATATGCGCTGGGCGAAAACTGAAGTTGCACGTCTTTCCGTGGCGTTCGGCGACTGGTCGCACGGGCCTGCGTCGCGATTCGGTCTATCTCGTGCGGCCTGATGGCTACGTGGCACTCGCTGATGGCGACGGGCGCGCCGCCGCGATCGCATCGTACTTAGACGCTCGCCAATTGAAGAGCCGTCAATGAGGCATCGTCTCTCAGGAAACAGTTGCCTCGCCCTCTCCGCGCATGAGTGGTTCCGAATCCAGGTCGGCATGGGAAATAACCGCATGCTGAACCGCGACCTTCTTGCGCGGTTGTGTATTGTTCGTTCTCGATGTCGCGTCGCCTCGCGAGCGATTTGTGCGATCGAACCGCGCGCGTGAACAACTACCGGTGAATACCGCTGGTTGACGGTGGTGTCTCCCGAGTCGCCCGACGTGCAGCTCTCGCTCGAGCCGAACGCCAACCCGGCCGCGAAGAGTTTTCAGGAGGCCATGTTCAAGCAGGGAATTCCGCTCGCGGCGTTCGAGGTCGAAGACATCGAGCAGGAAACAATCAGATGTCGTCGTGAAAGTCTTCGTTTTCTGACTCTGGACGCAGATCCAGCGCCTGGACTGCTCGGTGGACTTGAGCGGATTCTCTCAGGAATTCTGGACTGCGCCGGACCGCTCGGACCTCGAAATCCTGAAACCGCCACCAGACAGCCACCAAGTGGACCGTGTGCCGACCGTTGGCGGACACACTCGTGACCGCTCGCGTTCGCAGAAAGCCGCCCGAAGAACTGGCCAGTCAAGAGATCCGCCGCCGACATCGTTGACCATGTAGCGCACGTTCACGGTTGCCATTCTCTTGTCACTCCGATCAGCGGCTGGGGCATTGACACCCCGAGCCTTTGATTTTACAGTCGTCCGGCGATAGCGGGTACTGCGATCAAGGCGGCGCCACTCATGTTGAGCCTTCGAACCATCGGAAGTGATTCGCTGGCCTTGCAGGGCACGTTCGATGGATTTGACTGGTGGGGACTTTGGCGGAGCGCCGTGCAGTTCGGCGCCTTCGGCGCGAACCTGTGGTCGGTGGCTGTATTCGGACGGTACCGCCGATGACAATCGATCGCCGCTCCTTCCTCAAGCTTGCGGGGCTTGCGCCGTTTGCTGGTGCGATATCTCAGCCGCTTCGCCCCGGCGCGCAGCCGACTGGTGTCACACCCGACTACACGATCCGCATCGCCACCGGGCTTGTCGATCTCGCGCCTGGACACATCGTGTCCACGACCCTGTACAACGATCAATTTCCTGGTCCACTGCTGCGCTTCAAGGAGGGACAGCAGGTCGTGGTCGACATCGTCAACGACACCGACACGCCGGAGTTGGTGCATTGGCACGGTCAAGCGGTATCGAGCGAGGTCGATGGTGCCGCCGAAGAAGGCACGCCGTTCGTTCCCGCGCACGAAATGCGCCGCGTCTCGTTTATCCCGCGCCCGTCTGGATTCCGGTTCTACCACACGCACGTTAGGGCGGGCGCGGACCTGAATCGGGGCACCTACACCGGTCAAGCCGGCCCTGTGTACATCGAGCCGAAGGCGAACGCAGGCGCCTACGACCGCGAGGTGTTTCTCGTCTTGAAGGAGTTCGAGCCGTCCTGGAGCCGCGGCGGCGACATGGCGATGGACATGCTGGCGGGCGCACCGCTCAAAACGCTGCAGGACATCGGCAACGCGGCCGACGCCGAGCGCAAGGGCACACCGAAAGGCTTCGAGGCCAGCTATGCTTTGTTCAGCATCAACGGACGAATGCGGGGCCACGGCGAGCCCCTGCGGGTGAAGCAGGGCGAGCGCATCCTGTTCCATGTCCTCAATGCGAGCGCGACCGAGATTCGGAGCCTCGCACTGCCAGGACACGTCTTTCGCGTCCTGGCACTCGACGGGAACCCTGTGCCGACGCCGACGAATGTACCGGTGCTGTGGCTGGGCACGGCTGAGCGGATTTCCGCCATCGTCGAGATGAAGCATCCCGGTGTCTGGGTGATGGGCGATCTGGCCGACGATGACCGCCGCCACGGCATGGGCGTGGTGGTCGAATACGCCGGCCGAAAAGGACCGGCGCAGTGGATCAAACCGCGGCCATTTCGTTGGGATTACGCACGGTTCGGCAAATCGGGAGCGACCTCGCCATCGCCGGACGAAACGATCGACTTCACGATCGGCAAGCAGAATGCGGCAGCGCACGGCTTCAACGTCTGGACGCTGAATGGCTCGGCATTCTCGCCTGACGCCATGACGCCGACGTTCACGCTGCAGCAGGGACATCGCTACCGGCTCAAGTTTCGCAATGCCAGCGACGACGTGCACCCCCTGCACCTGCATCGACACAGCTTCGAGCTGACGCGCGTCGGCGGAAAACCCACGACCGGCGTGATGAAGGATGTCGTGATGTTAGGTGGCTTCCAAGAACTGGAGTTCGACTTCATCGCCGACAACCCTGGTCCCACGCTCTTCCATTGCCATCAGCAAGTGCACATGGACTTCGGCTTCATGTCCCTGTTCAAATACGCCTGACTTATGAGGTAGGGCACTCGTCCGTTGAGTCGACTCGACAAGCTCACAGTCAACGACGCTACATCGTGCGGCGCTTCGCGTTCCAGTTGATCGTCGCACTACCGATCGTGTTCGCTCTGACATACCACCGGCGGTACTACTGACAAACGCATCGCGTCGCGGTTGGATGGAGTACGTGAGATGGCTACGTGGTTTCTTGAACCGGGTCACACTGCCGCGATGTTCCGTGCGCGGCACATGATGGTCGCGTACGTCCGCGGCCACTTTAAGAACGTCAGCGGATCACTGGTCTTCGACCCTGATAATCCGACCCGGTCGTCAGCTGACGTGGCGATCGATGCTGCGACGATCTGGACGGGCCAGCCTCAGCGTGACGCGCACCTTCGAAGCGCTGATTTTCTCGATGTCGAGAATCATCCGCGGATCACATTCAAAGGCAACAAGGTCGAAGTCGCAGGCGCGCGCGACTACATCGTCAGAGGCGCGCTGACCATCCGAGGGGTATCTCGCGAGGTTGACCTGAATGTCAGGTACCTCGGCCAATGGCTGACACCGTGGTGGGAAGAGGAAGCAGGAAAATGGGTCGATAAGGGTCCGAAGGTGCGGGCCGGATTCGTCGCCAAGACCAGGATCAACCGCCACGATTTCGGAGTCAGCTGGAATGATGTCGTTGACAAAGGCGGCGTCGTCGTCGGCAACACGATCAACATCACGATCGACGGGGAGGCGATATTGGAAGGGCAGGACGACGGCGCGCTCGAGGCAAAGCTAGTGTAACGGGCCGGCAGGTAATTGCGAAGCGATCGCCGGGATCACCGGCCGGCGAGCGCAGATACTAGGGGTCAGGCGCGACCGCAGAACGTTCTCTGGTCAAGCAGCCGGTGAATCTGACATTCGGCGCGCAAATAATCCGTTGTGTCTGCGGGACAGAAAGTGCGTGTCCTCGAGCACTTCGAGAACAATTCGACAGGTCGGTCGCTCCAGCCCCGAGAGCCGAGAGGCATCAGCGAGAGAGAGCTGAGTCCCGGGGGCATTCAGGAAGATCCCTTTTAATCGTGCGACGCCTTCGGTCACGCGGGGTGTCTGCATCGGCGACTCCTAAACATTCCGTGCGCCGGGCCTCGCAAGCGCTGTGCCGCGCGACATTGTGAACAATTCGGTCTCACCAGAGTGCCCGTGCGCTTGAACTGAACGAAACCAAATCATCTGCTGTACTGGTCCCAGACAATTGAGGTCCAGGACCGCTCGAATCGGCGCAAGCTCGGCAATATGCTGACTAGCGAGATCGAGTGAACCGTCCACTCGATCCTTACCGACTACGGAGTTCCGATGACGCTCCGAAGTGTAACCGCGTGAGGCGCGCCTGGGACGTAACTCTGGGTTCGTGAAGGACCGTCGACGCCGCTGTCGGCTCGACAGTGCGTTTCGAGCGGTCTCAAGCGATGCGCCAACTGAGTGGTACGCCGATTGCTCTCAAGCAGAACTCGGTGTTCGAGTGACCGACATGATGAACAGGTGGATGGAAATGGCGCTCTCGGAGACGCCATGAAAGTCGCCGTTCTTGGTGCCGGCGGATTTGTCGGCGGACATCTGTTGCGATATCTACGGGGGAATGGCCACGAGGCGCGGGCGATTTTCCATCACCGACCATGCGCGCCGGATCCCGATTACCGAGTCGCCGATGTGTGCGACGTCTATGCACTCCGGGACGCGCTCGCTGGCTGCGACTACGTCGTGCACGCCGCCCTGGGTAACGATACGGTGATCACGGACTCGGTGGCGCCGGTCTATGCGGCGGCGGAAGCTGTCGGCGTCCGGCGCCTTATTTACATAAGCAGCGGATCGGTCCACGGTCAGTCACCCGCTCAAGACACGGACGAGACAGCACCGCTATCCGTCAGACAGAGATTGCCTTACAACAACGCAAAGGTCAGAGCCGAGCGCAGGCTGAAACGCCTGCGGGCGCGGGGCACGGTCGAACTCGTCATTCTACGTCCGACGATTGTGTTCGGGCCCGGTTCACGTTGGGTAAGTGACTTCGCGGATCGGCTGCAAAATCACACGGCATACGTGGTCGATGGTGCCGCCGGCATCTGCAACAGCATTTTCGTCGACAACCTGTCGTACGCGGTGATCCTCGCGCTCGCTGCCGTGAACGTCGACGGCGAAGTCCTGCTACTGGCTGATCGAGAACCCGTTCGATGGTCTGATTTGTATCGCCCGATCGCGCAGGCGTTCGGCGTTGAGTTCGACAGCGTGCCCAGTCTCTCGCCCCCGAGGCCGCAACGAACGATCAGGCAGCGCTATCTCGATCCGTTCCTCCGGTCTGAAGTCGGCCGAACGATAAACGGTCTCGTACCGCGTCGTGCGAAAGACGCTGTGAAGCGCGCACTGCGAATAATCAGGCACGGAACGCGACCCGTAGACCGAGACATCAGCGCGGTCCCTCCCCGTGCCGCGGCCTTTTGCGCCGCGGATGTGCCTGCGGAAATCGCGGATCTGCAGCGTTGTCAGTGGCGACTCCCGCATGATAAAGCAACGCGGTTGTTGGGTTATATGCCTCCGGTGACGTTCGCCGACGGCCTTCGGCGAAGCATCGAATGGCTAAAGGAGCGCCACGCGCAACGCGCAACGCAAATAACCTCATGACGCGCTGCGACGTCGTTATCGTTGGTTCCGGACCGACTGGTGGGCACGCCGCAAAAACGCTGAGCGAGGCGGGACTTCACATCCTCGTGCTCGAGGCCGGCAGAGGATCGCTCGAAAGTTTGGCGGTCTCGACCTACGACTCCACACGCCGCCGGCTCGGCTACCATATCGAAGAGGATCCGGCCGCGATCCGTCGCCAGCGGATGCAGTCAACCTGCTATGCATGGCCGACCGATCCGCACGCGTTCGTGGACGATCTGGACCAGCCGTGTACGACAGAACCGGATCAACCATTCGCATGGATCCGCTGCCGGCGAATCGGCGGGCGCATGACCGTCCGCCGTCACGGCCTGCAGTTCTATCGGTTCTCCGATCTTGATTTCAAAGCCGGCGAGCGTGACGGCGCGAGCGACGCATGGCCGATTTCGTTCGCCGATCTCGAGCCCTACTATGAGCGTGTCGAACGCTGGATGCAGCTGCGGGGCACGCACAACCGGCTGCCGCAGCTCCCGGATTCGGTCCTCGCCGAGGAAACGCAGCCTTCCCCGACAATTGAACGGCTTGCTGCCGGGCTCCGGCACAACTGGAATGATCGACATGCAATAGCGTGTCGGACGGCCGCGCCGCCACTTCCAATTCGGGACGCACTTTTGACGGGCAACTGCGCGCTGCAACCGAACGCGATCGTTACGCAGATCCTTACCGATCCCAACACCGGGCGCGCTTCCGGCGTGCGGTATGTCGAGAGCCGCACGGGCCGCGACAGAGAAGTGCGTGCCCGTGCGGTTGTCCTGTGTGCTTCGTCCATCGAGTCGGCGCGGTTGCTTCTGGCGTCCGCGACTCCGCAACATCCGGCTGGCCTGGGCAACTCGTCGGGATTGCTCGGC
>DASXIR010000194.1:0-16826 GCA_036497895.1 Vicinamibacterales bacterium
TCACCGTGAAGCTGCCGTCGCGGTCGGCCGACACCTTGATCCCGTACCCGGTCGCCTCGTCGACGTTCGCGATCAATTGCTCCGGTGCATTGTGATCCGGTCCGCCGGCGACGGCGTAGTGGAGCTGCCACAGATCCAGCAGTCCGGGTGTGTCGTGGACGATTTGCCACGCCGACGCGACACCGCCTTTCCTCGCGCCGTTGTTCATCACGGCGACCCGCGGCTGAATCGCATGAACCAGGATCGGTGAGCCGGACTGGTCCAGTCCGTGGTGCGACGTGAGGTAGAGATCGATCGGTCCGACCAGGTTGTTCGGGCACATCAGATCGTGTTCCTTGTTCCACGTCAGATCGCCGAGGTCGAGCATCCGGAAGCGGCCGTATGCGATCACCATGCCGACCGAGCGGGCATTCTCTGACGGATCCGGGTCTTTCGGCAGAAAGCCGCGGCACAGCGGATTGGCCTGGCCGGCGCCTGGTAACGCTTTGCCGATAACCGCGCCATTCGCCGAGACGACGTGCACGTCGATGCCGGGAACGGCAATCGAGTCGCCAGGCTTGACCAGCAGATGGCGTCCGGTTGCCTGCGCATCGAGATACGCGCGATAGAGCGCCGCCGGCTGCGCTCCTTCTTCAACCGTCGGGCCGTGATCGACGAATGTACCGATCGGCAGTTTCGCGGCAAGCGCGGGCACACCGCCGACGTGGTCGGCGTGGTAATGGGTCACGACGAGGTTGTCGATGCGTGCGAGGCCGGCCTGTTTTGCGGCGGCGGCAATGCGGTCCCCGTCACGCCCGTTGAAGCCGGCCCAGCCTGCATCGACCATCATCGACGCGCCGGTCGGCGACACGATGAGCGTCGCCTGACCGCCTTCGACGTCAATGAAATAGAGGTCGAGCGTGCTCCGCGTTCCCTGCGCGGCGACAAGCCACCCCGCGAGTGCGATTGCCGTTGCAGACCAGAACGCTGTGCGCATCACGGCCCCCATCCTCAGCGTGCATAGGCGGGTTGTCCGCCCTTCACGCTCGAGCTGGCAGCATGCTACACCCAACGCCTCGAGCGCACCTCCGCGCGTCAGCCGCGGGGCGGGGGCACGTTTGTGATCGGATGGTTGGATTTCAGGAAGGTGGTGCGGAAGAGGGGATTCGAACCCCTACGGTATTGCTACCGCCAGCCCCTCAAGCTGGTGCGTATGCCAGTTTCGCCACTTCCGCGCTGAGGTCGATCGAACGAAGTCCCTGCGGCGACCCGCGTGCGTTACTTGGGCGGCTGCGCCGGAGGTGTTGCCGGAGGCGTCGCAGGCGTAACCGGCGCCGGCACTGTCTTCACAGGCGCCGGCGCGGACGTGCCGCTCACGATCGACCCCGGTCCACGCTGGCCAATCATCGCCAGGGCGAGCGCAAAAATCATGAACAGCGCCGCGAGCACTGCCGTCGCCTTCGAGAGCAACGTCGCACCACCGCGGGCGCCGAACGCGGACTGGCTGCTGCCGCCGCCGAACGCTGCCGCCATGTCGCCCTTGCCCTGCTGCAGAAGGATGACCATCAGCAACACCAGGCAAATGAGCACGTAGAAGGTCGAGATCAGATAATACAGAACCATAAACTGCTTACTTCCGCGAACGGGAAACCGCAATTATACAGCAGGCTGACGGCTCTTTGTCACGATCTCCCCGAAGCTCCTGACCTCCAGGCTCGCGCCTCCCACCAACGCACCATCGACATCCGGTTCGGAAATGATCTCGCGGATATTGTCGGATTTCACGCTGCCGCCGTAGATCACGCGACAGCCGTCGGCGGCATCCGCCCCCAGCCACTGCCGCAGCCGCTTCCGGATATGCGCATGGGCCTCGCCGGCCTGCGCCGCGGTCGCGGTTCGCCCGGTCCCGATCGCCCAGACCGGCTCGTACGCAATCACCAGCGCCGCGACCTGCACGGGTGACACATGCTCGAGGCCGTCCTTAATCTGACGATCGAGGACCGCGAAGGTCTCGTCGCGCTCGCGCTCCTCGAGCGTCTCACCGATGCAGACGATCGGTGTGAGTCCTGCGGCGATTGCCGCCAGCACCTTGCGGTTGACGATGGCGTCGGATTCGCCGAACAGCCGGCGCCGTTCGGAATGTCCGACGATCACATACGGTGCGCCGGCCTCCTTCACCATCGCCGGCGACACCTCGCCGGTGAACGCACCTTCGCGTTCAAAGTAGACGTCCTGCGCGGAGACGGCGATGTTCGTCCCGCGCAGCGCTTCCGCCACCGGATGCAGCGCGGTGAACACCGGCGCGACGACGATGTCCACGCCGCTGACGTCTTTGACAAGGGCATGCAGATCGCGCACGAACGAGACCGCTTCGTGCACGGTCTTGAACATCTTCCAGTTTCCGGCGATGAATGGTGTGCGCATAAAGTGCTGGCTCGGCTGACGCCCCGCGCCGGGGACTACTGAACGTTCGGCTTTTCCGTCAACGCCGCGACGCCGGGCAGCACGCTGCCGCCGAGAAATTCGAGGGACGCTCCGCCGCCGGTCGAGATATGCGTGATCTTGTCGGAAATGCCGGCTTTCTTCACCGCCGCGATCGAATCTCCGCCGCCGATAATCGTCGTGCCATGCACGGCCGCGACGGCGTGGGCGACCGCGTTGGTGCCGGCGGCGAACGCGTCCACCTCGAACACGCCCATGGGCCCGTTCCAGACGATGGTCTTCGCGGCGGCGATGGCCGTTGTGTACGCCGCGATGGTCGCCGGACCGATGTCCACGCCCATGCGATCGCCGATCGCCGCGTCGCCGACCCGAAGCAGCTCGCTGCCGGCACTGCCGTCGATCCTGGTGGTGACGACATGATCGATTGGCAGGCCGAGACGCACGCCGCGCGTCTCCGCATCCGCCGTGATCGCCCGGGCCTCGTCGAGCTTGTCGTCTTCGACCAGCGACTTGCCCACCGCGACGCCGCGCGACTTGAAGAACGTGTAGGCCATCGCCCCGCCGATGATCAGGTGGTCGACTTTGCCCAGCATGTTCTTGATGACATCGATCTTGTCCGACACTTTCGCGCCGCCGATAATCGCGACGAACGGCCGTTCCGGCGCCTGTAACGCGCCACCGAGGTATCGGAGTTCCTGTTCCATCAACAGGCCGGCCGCCGCCTGCGCGACGTGATGCGTGATCCCTTCGACCGATGCGTGCGCCCGGTGTGCCGCGCCAAACGCATCGTCCACATAGACGTCTGCCAGCGACGCCAGCGCTGCGGCGAAGGCGGGATCGTTTTTCTCTTCTTCAGGATGAAAACGCAGGTTTTCGAGCAGGACCACCTGACCGGACGTTCGCGCGGCATCAACCGCATGACGGGCGGCGTCACCGACACAATCGGCAGCGAAGATGACCGGCTTGCCGAGCAGTTCGCCCAGCCGATCGGCCACCGGCTTCAGGCTCATGTCCGGATTGGCCTTGCCTTTCGGGCGGCCCAGATGACTGGCGAGCACCGGCGTCGCTCCGCGATCGAGCACGTACCGCACCGTCGGCAACGACGCGCGGATGCGGGTGTCATCTCCAATTCGGCCGTTCTTGATCGGGACGTTGAAGTCCACGCGGATGAAAACGCGTTTGCCTTTGAGGTCGAGATCGCGAACTGAGAGTTTCATCGTTACGCCCGGCTGAAGCCTCGCGGACGAGCCGCTACAGGCCCTTCGCGACGAGCTTTCGCAGCAGATCGACGCAGCGGTTCGAGTAACCCCACTCGTTGTCGTACCAGGACAGCACTTTCACGAAGTCGCCTTCCATCACTTTCGTGTACGGCATATCGACGATCGACGAGTGCGGGTTGCCCTTGAAATCGATCGACACGAGCTCTTCCGACGAGCACTCCAGGATGCCCTTGAGCGGGCCATTCGCAGCAGCTTTGAACGCGGCGTTGACCTGCTCGGCGGTCACCGTCTTGTTCAGCAACGCGACCAGGTCGACGCACGACACGTTCGGCGTCGGCACCCGCATCGAGATGCCGTCGAGTTTGCCTTTCAGCTCCGGCAGCACTTCGCCGACCGCCGCGGCGGCGCCGGTGGTGGTGTGGATCATCGAGAGCGCAGCAGCGCGCGCCCGGCGCAGATCCTTGTGCGGCAGGTCGAGCAGTTGCTGATCGTTGGTATAGGAATGGATCGTCGTCATCCACCCCTTCTTGATGCCGAACGACTGATGCAGCACCTTGGCCAGCGGCGCCAGGCAGTTGGTCGTGCATGACGCGTTCGAGATGATCTGGTGCTTCGCCGGATCGTAGGCATCGTCGTTGACGCCGAGCACGACCATCACGTCGGGCCCCTTGGCCGGCGCGGTAATGATCACTTTTTTTGCGCCCGCCTCGATATGTTTCGAGGCCCCGGCCCGGTCGGTGAACAGGCCGGTGGACTCGAACACGACATCGACGCCCAGATCCTTCCAGGGCAGCTGGGCTGGATCGCGCAGCGACAGCACCTTGAACTCGTCGCCGTCCACCGCGATGCTGTCCGCTTTGGCTTCGACCTTCGCATGCAGGTTACCCAGCACCGAGTCGTACTTCAGCAGGTGCGCGAGCGTATGCGCACTGGTCAGATCGTTGATTGCGACGAAATTGATGTTCTTATCGCTGAGCGCGGCGCGCATGATGTTGCGGCCGATGCGACCGAACCCGTTAATGCCAACCCTGACCGGCATCGCTGACCTCTTTTCTCGGATGGCCCTGCCCGTCCGTGCTTGGGCACGCCTGAAGCGCTACACGCTTCCGGCACAAACGTTTCATTCTACAATAAGCCTGCCGAGATGTACTTCCTCTATAGCCTGCTCACCTTTCTGCTGTTTGTCGCCGTATCGCCGTACTTTTTGTACCAGGCGTTGCGCTACAAGAAATACATCGGCAGCCTGCGCCAGCGGCTCGGCTTCCTGCCGATCTCGTTCAACATCGACGCCGAAGAATCAATCTGGATACACGCGGTCTCGGTTGGCGAGGCGCTGACCGCGCGCGCGCTGGTCGACGACCTCAAGCTCCGGTATCCGCGTCTGCGCGTGTTTCTGTCCACGACGACCATGGCCGGGCAGCAGGTGGCGAAGAAGAGCCTGACCACCGTGGACGAGGTGTTTTACTTTCCCTTCGACTGGACTTTCATAGTCCGCCGCACGCTGCGGCTGGTGCGGCCGCGCCTGTTCATCATGATGGAAACCGAGATCTGGCCGAACCTTCTCCATGAATGCCGGCGCAATGGTGTGAAGACGGTGATGATCAACGGCCGCATCTCGTCTCAGTCGTTTTCGCGCTATCGGCTGATCCGGCCGTTCTTTCGCCGGGTACTCGGCGACGTGGATCGCTTCTGCATGCAGAGCGAAGAGTCGGCGCGCCGGATCACCGATCTCGGTGCGAAGCTGGCGCACGTCACCGTGACCGGAAGTCTGAAATTTGACTCGCTCGAACTGCCGGCGCCGACTGTGCACGGACGCCCGCGTGAGCGGGTGCTGCGGTTCTTCCGGGTGTCACCGGCTCGCACGGTGATCGTGGCCGGCAGCACGATGCGGGGTGAAGAGGCGCCGGTGCTCCGCGCCTTTGCCCGCATCAAGACCACCACGCCGACGGCGTTGCTGGTGCTGGCGCCTCGTCATCCCGACCGCTTTGTCGAGGTCGAGCGGCTTGCCCGCGACGCCGGGTTCGTTGCCACGCGCCGCTCGCAACTGCCCATTGACGCCGAGCCGCGTCAGGACGTCGTCGTGCTGGACACGCTCGGCGAGCTCGCGCAGTTGTACCAGCTTGCCACCGCGGTCTTCGTCGGCGGCAGCATCGTCGACTACGGCGGACACAACATCCTGGAGCCGGCAATCTTCGGCAAGCCGATCGTCTTCGGTCCGCACATGCAGAACTTCAAGGAAATCGCCGCCGCCTTTCTCAGCAATTCCGCAGCAGTCCAGGTGCCGTCGGAGTCCGAGCTCGACGAAACGCTGGTGGCCCTGGTCACCGACCCGGTTCGCCGGGCGCGCCTTGGTGCCGCCGCGCGGGCGCTGGTCGATGCGAATCGCGGCGCCAAGAACAAGACGCTCGACGTCATCGCCGAATTATTGCCCCGCGAGGACGGCCGTCGTGCGGTCGTTCGTCCCTTCCGACTGGTGCATTGATCCAAGTCTTGAGCGCGGCGTACAGCGCGGTCGCAGCGTGGCGGCGCCAGTGGTACCTGGCGAATCCGTCGAGGCGGCGGCGCTTGGCGCGTCCGGTCATCAGCGTCGGTAACCTGCGTGTCGGCGGCAGCGGCAAGACGCCGATCGCCGCACACATCGCGCAGCTGCTGCTGGAGGAGGGCGAGCGTCCGGCCATCCTGACGCGTGGCTACGGTCGGCGCCGCACCGAGGACGGCGTCACCGTCGTCTCCGACGGGACCAGCGTGCACGCCGCCCTGGAGGTGGCCGGCGACGAGCCCCTGATGCTCGCACGCGCGCTTCCCGGAGTTGCCGTGCTGGTCGGATCCGACAGGTACTTGTCCGGCTGTCTAGCGGAGAATCGTTTTGGCGCAACGGTGCACGTGCTGGACGACGGATTCCAGCATCTGGAACTCGAGCGGGATCTCGACCTGCTGCTCGTATCAGAAGACGACCTGCACGATCGGCCGATGCCGGCCGGTCGCCTGCGCGAAGGGCTGGGCGCCGCAGCGACTGCGGATGCGGCGCTTGTTTCGGCCGGTTACGACACGGCGGCGGAGCGTATCGGCCGCGGATTGAACATCGACACGGTGTTTCGCGTGACGCGTGTGATCGGCGCGCCGCGGATGCTTGGTGGTGAACGCGACACCGTGGTGGTGCCTCAGGCCTCGCGCGTATTCGTCGTGTCCGGGATCGCGCGGCCCGAGCGCTTCGTGAACGACATCGTCGGGGCCGGCTGGGAAATCGCTGGCCTGATCGAATTCCGCGATCACCACCGGTTCGACTCCGCCGACGTGGCCCGAATCACCGCGGAAGCACGACGCGCCGGCGCCGCGATTGTGTTGACGACGGAAAAAGACGCGATGCGGTTGGCGGCGTGCGAGCTCGGCGACTTGCCGGTCGCGTCGGTTCCGCTGGTAGTTGGTGTTGAGCCAGCAGTGGCGTTCCGCGCCTGGCTGCTCGCGCGCCTGTCGGCCGCTCGCACCCCGCACGTCGCACCTGGCACCCCGCAGCTCGCACCTGGCACCCGGAACGTCGCACCTCGCACGCCGCCCCTCGCACCAAGCAGGTCGCACCCCGCACCACGCAGTCCGAAGCGATGAGACACCGTCTCGAGTATCTGATCGTGCGGGCGCTCATCGCCGTGGTGGGCGTGATGCCGGACGCGGCAGTGCGCGCCTGCGGAACGACGCTCGGAATAGCGTTCTATACGATCGACCGCGCCCACCGGCGGATCGCCGAGCGCAACCTGGCCACTGCCTTTCCAGCACGGCCCGAGTCAGAACGGCGGGCCATCGCACGTGCGGCGTTCACGCATTTCGGCCGTCTGCTTTTCGAGCTGCTCAAGTTCAGCACGCTGACGCGCGAGCAGATGCTGGCCCGGGTCGAATTCGATGGGGAGGAGCGGGCGCGGCTCGCCTACGCCCAAGGCAAAGGCGTCCTCTTCATCACCGGCCATTTCGGATTCTGGGAGCTGCACGCAATGGTGCACGCGCTTCAGATCGAACCAATCGGGCTGCTGGCCCGCGCACTCGACAATGCCGAGCTCAATCAACTGCTCGAACAGATACGGCAGGGCACCGGCAACACCGTGATCTATCGTCAGGGAACGATTCGACGCGTGATGCGGACGCTGCAGGCACGTCAGGGCGTTGCCGTGCTCATCGACCAGCACGTCATGACGCGTGACGCAATTTACGTCGACTTCTTCGAACGGCCGGCGGCGACGACGTCGGCGGTGGCGGCGCTGGCGCTCCGTACCGGCGCGCCGGTGGTTCCAGTCTTCGCGCTTCCCCTAGCCGGCGGCAGATATCGCCTCATCTACGAGCACCCGGTCGCTCCCCCGAGTGGTGAAAGCGACGATGCCGTCCACGATTTCACGCAGCGATGCACCGACGTGCTGGAAATGTATGTCCGCCGCCATCCGGACTTGTGGCTGTGGATGCATCGGCGCTGGCGCGATGATGGCCCAGCGTCCGATTCAGTACCGGGGATGTTTCCATCCGCGCAGCGCGACGTCGATCCGGGGGAGTGACCCACCACCGGGACAATCCGCCGGAGGGACACGGAGGCACTCAGTTCTTTTGCTCTATGTTTTTGCGGCGATGGGCATCCGCCAGCCGGTGCCGAACGCCCGGTCGGTGACCTTCAGTCCCGGTGCCGCCTGCTTGCGTTTGAACTCCGCCAGCCGGACCAACCGCATCACGCGATGGACGGTGTCTGCATCAAAGCCGGCGGCGACGATCTCTTCGGCCGGCTGATGCCGCTCGACGTGGCGCTGGAGGATGTCGTCGAGCATCTCGTACGGCGGCAGCGAATCCTGATCGGTTTGATTCGGCCGCAATTCCGCCGACGGCGCCTTGGTCAGGCTTGCCTCCGGGATCACCGCGCAGATCTGATTGCGCCACTGCGCGATGCGGTAGACCATGGTCTTCGGCACGTCGGCAATCACTGCCAGGCCCCCTGACATGTCGCCATACAACGTGCAGTAGCCGACCGACAACTCCGACTTGTTTCCGGTCGTGAGCAGCATCGCGCCGCGCTGATTGGACAGCGCCATCAGCAGGTTGCCGCGGATGCGCGCCTGAATATTCTCTTCCGCCACGCTCGACGGTCGCCCGGCGAATGCCTCGCGGAGGGTGTTCTGCATCGCACGCATCGCCGGTTCGATCGGCAGCGTCAGTGTCTCGATGCCCAGATTTCCCGCGAGTTCGCGCGCATCATCGATGCTCCCTTTGCTCGAGTACGGCGACGGCATCAGGACGCCGAGCACGTTGTTCCCGCCGAGCGCTTCAACGGCGATCGCTGCCGTCAACGCGGAATCGATCCCGCCCGACAATCCGAGGACGACAGTAGCGAAGCCGCACTTACGGACGTAGTCGAACGTGCCAAGCACGAGCGCGCGCCAGATTTCTGACTCGATGCCGACATCCGACGGTGGTGCAATCGAACCGGCGGTCGTCAGATCGCAGATGACGACGTCGGGGCCGAACGATCGGCCGCGGGCAATCGGAGCGCCGTCGGCGTTGAAGGCGCAACTGCGACCATCGAACACCACATCATCGTTGCCGCCGAACTGATTCACGTAGGCAACGGCCACGTGGTGCTTGCGCGCCAGGCTGCTGATCATCTCCTCGCGCCGGACGTGCTTCCCGGCCGAAAATGGCGACGCGGACAGGTTGACGACCGCGGTGGCACCGGCATTGATCAACTCTTCGACGGGATCGTGGTGGTAACGCCGCCGCTTCCAGAAATCGCGATCGTTCCAGATGTCCTCGCAGATGCTGATGCCGACACGCGTGCTGCCGAGGTCGAGGACTTGAGGACCGTGAAACGGCTCGAAGTAGCGATCCTCGTCGAACACGTCGTAGGTCGGCAGCAGCGCCTTGCGAAAGCGGTGCTCGATCTTCCCGTGGCGCAACAGCGCTGCAGTGTTGAAGAGCGGACGCCCCTGGTCGGACGGGTTGGGCTCGGGCAGACCCACCAGCACGGGCGGAAGTTGCGCCGTGGTGCGCGCGAGGTCATCGAGCGCAGCCCAACTGCGGCTGACGAAGCCGGGGTTGAGCAACAGGTCGCGCGGCAGGTAACCGACCAGCGCAAGCTCCGGCGTGACGGCGAGGTCGGCGCCCGCTGCGTGCGCCGCGCGCAACGCGTCGAGAATCAGGCCGGCGTTGCCGGCGAGATCACCGACCGTTGGGTTGATCTGGAGCAGTGCGATCTTCATCACGCGCCGTGCTACGCTCGTCACGTAGGGACTTCACCTACGTATTACATCATGAACCGCAGTGTGAACCGGATCGTGAACCGGTTGGTCATCCTCGCACCGAACTGGCTCGGCGACGCCGTCATGGCGCTGCCGGCGATCGCCGACGTGCGACGAGCCTTTCCGGAGGCAACGATCACGATGGCCGCCCGTTCGACTGTCGCGCCGCTGTTTGCGATGGTCAGCGACGTCGACGGCACCATCGTGCTGCCGCGCGCCGCGTCGGTGATGAGCCCGTCGACGTGGCAGGAACTCGGATCGGAACTCGCCGGCGGGCGGTTCGACGCGGCGCTGCTGTTGCCCAACTCGATCCATTCCGCGCTGATCGCCAGTCGCGCCGGAATCGCAGACGTCTGGGGCTATCGGGGCAACTGGCGCGGCCGGTTCCTGACCCGGGCGGTCGCGCCGCCGTCCGGGCTCCACCAGGTGGCCTACTACCAGCACCTGGTCAACGTGCTCGGTTGCGCCAACGGATCGAGCGAGCCGAGAGTCAACGTCTCGAGCGCCGCCCGCGAGGCCGCACGGCGCCTGCTGACTGAAGCCAGCTGGGACGGCCGCGCGCCACTGGTCGCGCTGGCTCCGGGCGCCGCCTACGGCGGCGCCAAGAAATGGCCTTCGGTCTCGTTCGCGGAACTGGCGTCGGCGCTCGCAGCGGACGGGATTTCCTGTGTGATGGTTGGCAGCGCCGCCGATGCAGACACGGGACAGGACGTGGCGCGCGCGTCGGCCGGTGAAGGCTTGTTGAACCTGATCGGCCGCACCGATCTGACGACGCTCGCCGGCGTGTTGTCCTGCTGTCGAACGCTGGTGACGAACGATTCCGGCGCCATGCATCTCGCAGCGGCGGCTGGCGTCAGCGTCACGGCCGTCTTCGGTCCGACAAATGAGCGCGCCACCCGTCCACTCGGCGATGCACACGTCGTGCTGACGCACGACATCTGGTGCCGGCCCTGCATGCTCCGGGAATGTCCGCTCGACCACGGCTGCATGCGCGGCGTCGCCGCGGGTACGGTCTTGAACGCGACCCGCAGGATGTTGTGACGAGTGCGACGCTTCTCCGTCCGGCGGTTTTCCTCGACCGCGACGGCACCATGATCGCGGACGTCGGTTATCTCGACGCCATCGACCAGATTGCCTTCCTCCCGTGGACCGTTGACGCGATCCGGATGCTGAACCGCGGTGGCTTTCCGGTCGTCGTGATCACGAATCAATCCGGCGTTGCGCGTGGCATCTTCACTGAGTCGTTCGTCGACGAAGCCCATCGCACCATTTCCGCGCGGGTCGAGGCGGGCGGAGCACATGTCGACGCGTACTACTATTGTCCGCACCATCCGGATGGGAGCGTCGCGGCGTTCGCGAGCGTGTGCGAGTGCCGCAAGCCCGGGCGAGCCCTGGTGGACCGCGCGGCGGCCGATCTGGGAATCGATCCGGAACGGTCGTTCATGGTTGGTGACCGCTGGCTCGATGTGACACTTGGCCGTGCGATGCATGGCCGCGGCATTCTGGTGCGCACCGGCGTGGGAGCGCGCGAAGAGGCGCATCCATTGCCGGGCGTGACGGCTGACGCAATCGTCGATAACCTCGCCGCTGCGGTCAGCTGGATTCTGTCGAGATAAGATCTTCGAAGAGACGACATGCCGATTTCCCGATCCGTACATCCATTGCCAGGTGAAGCCGAACGCTGCGAACGTTTGCTCGGGCTGGTCAACGGCTTCTCGAATCGCCGGGTGCTGGTCGTCGGCGACCTGATTGCGGACGAGTTCATCTACGGAGAAGTGGCCCGGGTCTCGAGAGAGGCGCCGGTTCTGATTCTGCGCTACGACAACACCGAGATGGTCGCCGGCGGCGCCGGCAATGCCGCCAACAACGTCGCGGCGCTCGGCGCGCGCGCCAGACTGGTGGGTCTCGTGGGCACGGATTCGGAAGGCGGCCGCCTGCTTTCGAGCTTCCATCACGGCGTGGAGAAGACGCATGTCGTGCGGACGCGGGGCTATCGGACGCCGGTGAAGACGCGCATCCTGGCCGGCGGCGTGCACGCCGCCCGTCAGCAGGTCGTGCGGATCGATCGGGAAAGCGGCTGGCCACTCGAGGAGACGGTCAGCACGACTCTGGCCAGGAAAATTGCGCCGGCGCTCGAGGCCTGCGACGCCGTGGTCCTGTCGGACTATGGATCAGGGCTGGTGACATCCGCGCTGGCCGCCACCATCCGTCGCCTGCTGGCGCGGAGCGGGCGGCGGCGCCCGGTTCCGGTGCTGATCGACTCGCGCCATCGCCTGCTCGACTATCGCGGCCTCGCCACCTGCACGCCGAATGAATCGGAGGTGGAGCAGCTGCTCGGCATCGAGATCAAGGACGACCCCGCGGCGCTCGAACGGGCTGGACGATTGCTGTTGCGAAAGACGGCGATGCAGGCCGTGCTGGTGACGCGGGGCAGCCGTGGCATGGCCCTGTTTCAGCCCAAACAACCGACCGTGCACGTGCCAATCTTCGGTTCGGATGAAGTGACCGACGTCACCGGCGCCGGCGACACGGTGATTGCCACGTTCGCATTGTCCCTCGCCGCCGGCGGATCGTTTTACGAAGCCGCCCGGCTGGCGAACTACGCCGGTGGTCTGGTCGTGATGAAGCGCGGTACTGCCACGGTCACCGCCGGTGAGCTTTCCGACGCGGTGACGGCCGATCACGACACGCCCGCCGAATCGTGGTCACAGGAAGGCGCGGCGCAGGGCCGCCGCTCCCTCGTCTGAGCTCCTCGTGGGTCTGATCCTTTCCGAGCCAGAGCTGGCCGCCGCCGTGGCGCGCGATCGCGCCGCAGGTCGCACCGTCGCATTTGCGAACGGCTGCTTCGATCTGTTGCACGTCGGACACGCCCGTTATCTGCAGGGGTGCGCGGTGGAAGCTGATCGCCTGGTGGTCGCCGTGAACGACGATCGGTCTGTCGCTGGCCTCAAGGGCCCTGGCCGTCCGATTCTGACGGCGTCGGATCGGGCCGAGCTCGTCGCCGCCCTTCGCGGGGTTGATTATGTCGTCGTGTTCGGCGATGCCGACGTCGAGCGGCTGCTGTTGTTGCTGAAGCCGGACGTGCATTGCAAGGGCACCGACTACACCGTCGAAACGGTTCCGGAGCGGGCAGTCGTGCTGGGGTACGGCGGAAGGACGGCGATCGTCGGCGACCAGAAAACCCATGCCACGCGAGAACTGCTGGCGCGCATCCGTCGCACCGGTGACGACTGACCAGTGGGGACCGATCGCTTTCTTATCGTCCGACTGGGTGCACTGGGCGACGTGGTGCACGCCATCCCGGTGGCAGCCGCATTGCGCCGCGCTTTTCCGTCGGCGCGGATCGACTGGCTGGTCAGCGCGAAACATCGCGAGATTCTCGACCTCGTGCCGGTCATCGATCGTCGTCTTGTGCTCGAAGATTTTTTTTCCGATGTACGGGAGCTTCGGAAGACGCGGTATGACGTTGCGATTGATTTGCAGGGACTGCTGAAGTCGGCGCTGGTGGCCCGAGGGTCTGGCGCTCCCCGTGTCATCGGCTTTGCCGCACCGTACGCTCGCGAGCGTTTGGCGAGCCTCTTCTACACCGAGTCGTACGACCCGGGGCGCGGCGGCTTGTACCATCCGCGAGAAACCCGTCACGTGGTCGAGATCAACCTCGGCATGCTCGAACAACTGGGCGTGCCGCTGGCTCCGCCGGAATTTCCGATTGAGCCGGTCGATTCCGTGGCCGTGCGTCGAGCACGTGAGGAAGCCGGTGGCCGCTTCGCGCTGCTGAACCCGGGCGCGGCGTGGCCCAACAAACGGTGGCCGCCCGAACGCTTTGCCGCCGTGGCGGCACATCTTCTCGAGCGGTACGGCCTCAAGTCGGTCGCGTTGTGGGGACCCGGGGAAGAACAGCTCGCCCAGCAAGTCGTTGCCGGCGCCAACGGCGCGGCCGTCCTCTCGCCAACGACGACGATCGCGGATGTCGCCGGCTTGACGCGGGAGGCCGTATTGATGGTTTCCGGGGATACCGGGCCCACGCACATCGCTGCGGCGCAGGGCACGCCGCTCGTGGGCATCTATGGACCGACCCGACCCGTGCGGAACGGTCCGCTGTCGGCGCGCGATCTCACCGTTTCCCGCGATACGATTTGTCAGTGTCACCATCTGCGCCGCTGCCGGCTCGATCGGATGTGCCTGCTGGATATCGATGCGGCCGAAGTGATCGCGGCGGTCGATCGGCGACTGGCTGAGGCGCCTGCTCGTGGCTGATCGTGCGCCCGGGATTCCTGGCGGGATGATCGCAGTGCTGGCGCGACTCAGAGTCGCGCTCGGATTTGTGATGGGAGCGCTGGTCCTGGTACTCGCACAGCCGTCGCGGCGATCGCTGATTGCAGGGATGCTGGTTGCGGTCATCGGAGAGGCCCTGCGAGTCTGGGCTGCCGGCCACCTTCACAAATCGCGCGAGGTCACTGCGTCGGGTCCTTATCGGTGGATCCCTCATCCGCTGTATGTCGGCTCTTCGATCATGGGACTCGGCCTCGCCATTTCGTGCCGGAGCGTGACCGTCGCCGTTGTGATCGCCGTCTACCTGGCGACCACGCTGACCGCCGCGGTCAAGAGCGAAGAAGCATTCCTGCGGCGGACCTTCGGCGATCAGTACGACCTGTACCGTCAGGGCGTGGTGGCGCGGCGGTCACTGGCGTCCGCGCGACGATTCAGCGTCGCGCAGGCGATGGCCAATCGCGAGTACCGAGCTGTCGCCGGTCTGTTGATCGTGATGTTGCTGCTGGCGCTGAGGGCGTCGTATAATGGTGCGTTTTGGCAGGCAGCCGGAACGAGATAGGTCAGGCCGGGCGGTTAGCTCAGTTGGTAGAGCACCGGCTTTACACGCCGGCTGTCACAGGTTCGAGTCCTGTACCGCCCAAATCAGCTCGAGGTTCAGATTATTCACGTCAGATGTCGAATTCCATTACTGAAATTCCAGTCTGAAATCTGCAATCTGTACTGCAATATCGTTCGTTCGATACGGGGTCGTAGTTCAGTTGGTTAGAACGCCGGCCTGTCACGCCGGAGGCCGCGGGTTCGAGTCCCGTCGACCCCGCCAACATCCATCGCCATCGCACCAAAGTCAGACCGGGAGTGACAGCCCGGTCTGTGCGTTCTTCCCTCGCAATTCAGCCCGAAAAAGGCTCGTTTAGGACTGTTACCAAGTCCTCACAAGTTCTTCCGTACTCAGATTTCAGTCGGCCTTTCAATCCAGGCTCAAGTGTGTAAGAGAGTAGAGATTACACGCTCTCTGTCAACATGCTGACGTTTACACGGCTGAAACGACTCTAAAGCGTTGATGACGTGTGGTTCGCTAATTGCAAACCATTAAACGCGCTGGGCCCCAGAAGGTGTTGCCCAGGGAGTATGCAGTCGATGACGATCCTAGCCGTTGACGGAGGCGACCGGGTTCTTGCGGCGCACTTCGAGGTGTTGCGTCGGGCCGGTCACCAGGTGACTCAGGCGCAGTCGTTCGAGGTTGCGCGCGAGATGCTCCTGCACGGCGATCAGCATTTTGATTTGTTGATTACGAATCGGCGCCTGAAGGCCTACAACGGACTGCACCTGGTGTCGTACACGCAGTCGTTCTGCGCTCATGTCGCGGCGATTGTGGTGGATAACGCCGCCGACGCCTTCAGCGAATCCGAGGCCTATCGTTTCGGCGCGTACTACCTCGCCGGGCCGGTCGAGTCGGACGAGCTTCAGGCGATCGTGAAAGCCGCCGGTGCCAGGCGCCCGATCAGACCTTCGCCAAGAGCCGTTCTTCAGCCGGTGCTTCGTCAGTCAGACGAACACGCGCCGCTCGAAACTGCTGAAACGGCATATGGCACTGGTATTTTCGGAGAAAACTGAGAAAGCGCTTGTAGTCGTCCAGTTCGAGATTGAAGCTCACCACCAGCGCCTTGTAATTCCCCCGCGTCCGATCAAGACCCCTGCTGACAATCGCGCGAACGTCCTCTCGCGTGATATCCCGTCGCATGAACGGCTCGTAGACGGCTGACCAGAACGACTCGCCGTTGTTGCTCATGCGCTCGAGCAGCATGTCCGCCGTTCGCTTGGCCGGCACCTTCGCAGCGTTGATCGCGACCTCGGTGTGATGTCCGCCGCAGATTTCCCGCGGCAACTCCGCGAGCGCGATCGAGCCGCTCTGGCTGCGAACCACGAGACGCTCCGCAACGTTCTTCAATTCGCGAACGTTACCCGGCCAGTGATACGCCGTGAGCTGGCGCAGCGCGTCTTCGGCAATCATCGGCTGCGGCACGCTGTACTGTTTGCTGAAGGTGCGGAAGAAATGTCCGAACAATGGCGCGACGTCTTCTTTGCGCTCCCGCAGGGGCGGAATCGCCACGTGGATGACGTTGAGGCGGTAATACAGATCCTCGCGGAAGCTCTGCTCGCCGACCCGTGCGAGAAGATTTCGATTGGTCGCAGCAATGACGCGCACGTCAACCACCGTCGCGACGCGTTCGGAACCCACGCGCTGGATTTCGCCGTTCTCGAGAAATCTCAGGAGCAGAGCCTGCATCCGCAGACTCATCTCACCGACTTCATCCAGGAAAATCGTGCCGCCCTGGGCCTGTTCGAGCCAGCCGCGCTTGTCGCGGTAGGCGTCGGTAAAGCTGCCCCGTACGTGACCGAAGAGCTCGGACTCCAGCAGTGAATCCGGAACGCCCGCGCAATTGATCGTCACCAGCGGCATGTGAGCCCGTCGGCTGCGCTGATGAATCATCCGCGCCACGATTTCCTTGCCCACTCCGCTCTCGCCGGTAATCAGAACTTTCGCCTCCGAGCGGGAGGCGCACACGACCTCTTGTTCAATATCTCGAATGACCGCGCTGGCCCCGACAATCTGTACCGAGTTATCCATGGTGAGGTCTTTTGTCTGCCG
>DASXIR010000195.1:0-7633 GCA_036497895.1 Vicinamibacterales bacterium
GCCCGTCGCTCGGCGCGCTGCTGAAACCGTACCGGCCGTTGATCGGGGCGATCGTGCTGTTGACGGTCGCCGCCAACGGCCTCAACCTGATGGTGCCGAAGCTGATCGCGGGCGCAATCGACGCCTTCGGCGCCGGTCAACTGGCGATCGGCACGCTGGTCACCGAACTCGTCGTCGTCGCCGCCGGCATTTTCCTTTTTACCTACCTGCAGAACATTGCGCAGACGTTCGCGTCCGAGCGCGTCGCGCGGGATCTGCGTACCAAGGTGGCGGCGAAACTCTCCACCCAGGATCTCGCCTACATCCAGCGAACCACGACGGCGAAGCTGCTGACCAACCTCACCTCAGACGTGGACGCGGTGAAGCTGTTCGTCGCCCAGGCGGTCGCGTCGCTGGTGTCGTCGGTGTTTCTGATTCTCGGCGCGAGTGCCCTGCTGCTTTCGATCAACTGGAAGCTCGGCCTGGCGGTGCTCGCGGTCCTGCCGGTGATCGGCTTCACCTTCCGGTTCGTGCTCGGGCGCGTGCGCAAGCTGTTCACCCGGTCGCAGCAGGCGATCGACTGGCTGAACAAGGTGATCAACGAAAGCATCCTCGGCGCCGCCCTGATCCGCCTCGTCAACTCGCAGCAGTCCGAGTACGACAAGTTCCTCGCCGCCAACACCGACGCCCGGGACATCGGGCTCAGCATTCTGCGCCTGTTCGCGAGCCTGATCCCGATCATCGTGTTCTCGACCAACCTGGCAACGCTGATGATCCTGACGCTCGGCGGTCACTTCGTGATCACCGGTGCCATGACGCTCGGCGACTTCACCGCGTTCAACGGCTACCTGGCGATTCTGATCTTCCCGGTGATTCTCATCGGCTTCATGAGCAACGTGATGGCGCAGGCCAGCGCCTCGTATGCACGCATCGGCAGCGTCCTGGCGGCGCCGGCGCCCAAAGAAG
Source organism: Vicinamibacterales bacterium (assembly GCA_036497895.1). Classification (GTDB taxonomy): domain Bacteria; phylum Acidobacteriota; class Vicinamibacteria; order Vicinamibacterales; family CAVVIG01; genus CAVQFC01. Next base: position 946 of record DASXIR010000195.1, read on the forward strand.
GCGGCTCTGTCGTCGCCGATCTTCGCGGCGACATCAGACTCTCCCGCGTGATCGTCAAGTTTGGTGAGAAGGCCGCGCTCAACGACGTGACGGTGTCGGTCAAAGCCGGGACCAGAACGGCGGTGATCGGCCCGACCGCAGCCGGCAAGACCCAGTTGCTCTTTCTGCTGACCGGGCTGCTGGCGCCGACGTCCGGCACCGTTGAATACGACGGCCGCCCGATCGATGAGTATGACAAGGCGACGCTTCACGAACAGATCGGCTTCGTCTTCCAGGATGCAACCATGTTCAACCTGACGTTGCGGGAGAACATCGGTTTCAGCAAAACCGTGAGCGACGAGGCGCTCGAGAAGGCGATCGTCACCGCCGAACTGAAAGACTTCGTCAACGGTCTGCCGCTGGGCCTCGAGACCCTCGTCTCCGAGCGCGGCACCAGCCTGTCCGGCGGGCAGAAGCAGCGCATCATGCTGGCGCGGGCGCTGGCGCTGAACCCGCGGGTGCTGCTGCTCGACGACTTCACCGCCCGTGTCGATGCCACGACCGAGCGCAAGATTCTCGAGAACGTCCGGCGCAACTATCCGGATCTGACCCTGCTGTCGGTGACCCAGAAGATCGCGCCGGTCGAAGACTACGACCAGATCGTGCTGCTGATGGAAGGCGAGGTGCTGGCCTCAGGCACCCATCACCACCTGATGGAGACGTCGCCCGAGTACGTACAAATCTATGACTCCCAACGAAGCACCCGTCACTACGAATCCGTACAGGCTTAGCGACGCGCCGGCTGGCCAGCACAGCGCTTCTGTCATCGGTGCGCTGAGGCGGCTTGCGCCGGTCATGGCGGATCAGCGCGCCAGCCTTGTCGCGGCGTTCGTGGCCACGATCGTCGCCTCCAGCGTCGCGCTGGTGGCGCCGATCATCATCGGCCGCACGGTGGACATTTATATCCGCAACCGCGATTTCGGCGGGGTTTTGCAGTCGGCGGGAATCCTGCTGCTCGCCTACCTGACCGGCCTGGTCGCGACCTATGTGCAGACGCAGCAGATGGGCAGCGTCGGCCGCCAGGTGTTGTTCAACCTGAGGAATGCGCTGTTCACCAAGCTGCAGGCACTGCCGCTCGACTTCTTCAACCAGAACAAGTCGGGCGACCTGATTTCCCGGATCAACAATGACACCGACAAACTGAATCAGTTCTTCTCGCAAGCCCTGGTGCAGCTCGCCGCCAACCTGTTCCTGATGGGCGGCGCGGCGATCTTCATCCTGACGCTGAACGTGCGCCTGGGACTCGCGGCTCTGGCGCCGGCGGCAGTGGCGCTGGCGGTGACGCGCGCGACCGGCGCGTGGGTGAAGCGGCGGAATCTCGCCAGCCTGCAGGCGCTCGGCGGCCTGAGCGGCGAAATCCAGGAGAGCATGAGCAATTTCCGGGTCGTCATCGCGTTCAATCGCGCCGACTATTTCCTGCAGCAGTTCAACGTCGCGAACGAACGCAACTACGCCGCATCAGTCCGGTCGGGCCTGGCCAATAACGTGTTCGTGCCGCTCTACGGTCTGGCGTACAACCTGGCGCAACTGGTCGTGCTGGCCTACAGCTTTACGCTGATCGCCGCCGGCAGCATGACCGTCGGATTGCTGATCGGCTTCCTGCTGTATGTGAACAGCTTCTACCTGCCGCTGAGACAACTGGCCGCGGTCTGGTCGTCGTTCCAGCTCGCGATGGCCAGTCTCGATCGCATTTCCGACATGCTGGCGCTCGAACCGAACATGCCGCAGGTACCAGCGCCGGGCGGCCAGTCGCCGGCCGTCCTCACCTTCGACCACGTCGAATTCAGCTACGTCGCCGGCCGTCCGGTCCTGCGCGATGCCACGTTCGCGCTCGATGCCGGCAAAACCTACGCCCTGGTCGGTCCCACCGGCGGCGGCAAGACGACGACCGCATCGTTGATGGCCCGGCTCTACGACCCGACTGGAGGACGGGTGCTGCTCGACGGCCGCGACATCCGATCGTATGCGCCATCGGAGCGCGCCGAGCGGATCGGTTTCATCCTTCAGGAGCCGTTTCTCTTCACCGGCACCGTGCGCGACAATATCGTCTACGGCAACGACGCGCTGGAGCGGCTGTCGGATGACGAGATCGCGGCGAGGCTGACGAGCAAGAACCTGGCGGGGCTGCTGACGCGGTTCGAGCAGGGCCTTGCGACGGCCGTGACCGCCGGCGGCGACGGCGTCAGCCTGGGTCAGAAGCAGCTCATCGCGTTCATCCGGGCCGTGCTGCGCCAGCCCCGGATTCTCATCCTCGATGAAGCCACGGCGAACATCGATACCGTCACCGAGCAGTTGCTCGAACAGATTCTGCGGGAGCTCCCCGCGGCCACGACCAAGGTCGTCATCGCCCACCGCCTCAACACCATCGACAACGCCGACGAGATTTTCTTCATCAACGCCGGCGAGATCACGCTCGCTGGCACGATGGCCGACGCACTCGATCTCCTGATGCACGACAAGCGAGAGAGCTGACGACACTAACCGCTGAGCCTGCGATCGTCTGCGCAACTCGGCATTGGAGGCCCAACTTCCGGGGTTTGTCGGCGAGTCTGACCGTAAGGCGCATAAAGAAACTACGTGGGCATCGTACTAGTTGACAGGTTAGCCGCGAACGCGGCCCCGGTATAGTCTCTGACCAGAACCTGATTGGAGGGGATATGGGAATGTTCGACGGCGTTCTTGGCGGCCTGGTCGGCGGCGGCATGGCCGCGGCCGTGAGTCACCTGATTGATGAACAGGGCGGCGTCAGTGCCATCGTGACGAAGCTCGAACAGGGCGGACTCGCAGAGACCGTCAAGTCGTGGGTGGGTACCGGAACCAACAACCCGGTCTCGGCCGATCAGCTGCACCAGGCGCTCGGGCCGGACCTGATGCAGCAGCTGTCCGCGAAAACGGGAATCTCGAGCGACGTGCTGGCGCAAAAGCTGTCCGAGTTGTTGCCGCAGGTGGTGGATAAGCTCACGCCCGGCGGCGTGGTGCCGAAAGCGTAGAAGGCGGGGAGAACATCATGATGATGCGAAGAACAATCGCGTGGTCGATCGCAATCCTGCTCAGCGCATCGCTGCCGGCGTTCGCCGGCCAGGCGGCGCAGGCGGCGCCGGCGAAACCAGCTCTGTCGACGGCTCCCGTCAACCTGAACACGGCGTCACAGAGCGCCCTCGAAGCACTGCCTGGCGTGGGGTCGGCCACCGCGAGGAAGATCATCGCCGGCCGTCCCTACTCGACGGTCGCGGATCTCTCGAAGGCCGGCCTGACGAAAAGCACCATCGACAAGATCACTTCAATGGTGACCGTCGGCGCGGCAACACCGCCGCCGATGCCCAAACCGGCTGCGACGCCTGCTCCGGCCGCAACCGCGTCAACTGCCACCAAGAGCGCGCCGGCGACGATGGGGACACCACAGACGCCACCGGTCAAGGGGATGGTCTGGGTCAACCTGTCCACCAAGGTGTTCCATCGCGAAGGCGATAAGTATTACGGCAACACCAAGAACGGAAAGTTCATGACCGAGGCGGACGCGGTCAAGGCGGGCTACCGCGAAGCCGGCAAACCGAAGTCCTAGCGACCTCCAGTCGAACGGCCGACACTCGCCATCAGCGGCGGGTGTCGGCCGCTCCCTCCCTTACAACGAGCGCAGGAAGTTCAGCAGGTTCTGTTTCTGTGCCTCGCTCAGCAGCGCAAATGCCGCGATCGAACCATTCGCTTCCGATCCCTGGCTCGCGTGCGCCCGAATTGCCGTCAGCAGATTCGAGGTTCGGCCGTCGTGCAGGAAGAAGATCCGCTGCCCGAGTCCCCAGAGCGGGGCACTGCGGAATTCGCGCGGACCCGCCTGACCCTGGCTGACGCCGTCGGCGAGCCCGACGCCCATGTCGTGGACCAGCAGGTCCGAGTACAGATTGACTGGTTGATTGCGCATCGCCACTATCGATGTATTGCCGGTCGTGAACGACGCCGTGTGACAGAACACGCAGCCGACGTTCGTGAACGCCGTCTTGCCCGCCGCAATCGACGTCGCACCTCCGGGCGTGTCAGCCGATGGTACCGGCGGCGCCAGGAAACGCATGAAATGACCGAACAGGTCCATTCCGCTCATCGACGCGAGCGCTGTCGCGCCATCTGCATTGGTGACGTCGTTCGGAGTCACATCCATCTGGCAGCTCGCGGTCTCGTCGCGCTCCGTGGGAAACAATTCGTTGGTGATCCCCATCTCGACGTTATAGGCCTCGCCCGAGAACATCATCAAGGACTTGTTCTGAGCCTTCCAGCCGAATCGCGCGATTGTGCCGTCATTGCCGTTGTTGTTGGTCTGACCGCTGATCGTCCGTCCCGACACGGAGAAGTTGGCGCGTCCACTAATGCCGAACGTCGACTTCGCACTGGCGTTCACGGCCTGGTTCGCGAGGATCGCCGAGTCCGGAATCTGCTCGATCAGTCCGAGGCCGAATTCGGGCGTCGGAATCCGGAAGATCGCGTTATGGCTGGCGACCGCGGAGGCGAAGTTCGGCTGCGCGATCTTGCAGCCGTCGGCGCCGAGGCGACCGGTGATGGTGAAGATCGCGTGGACGCCGCCGTCAGGCGTACCGTCGGGATTGTTCACGAAGCGCACTTCGCGCACCGGGCCGCTGGCGGACAGGAACGATGGCACCGAGTCGGTTCCGCCGTTCAGGGTCGCAAACGCGATCTGCGGATTGACGGCGGGGCTCGAGCCGCCAAGTGCAGGTTGCGAGTGGCAGCCACCGCAGCTGTCGAGATTCATGCGCGGCCCGAGTCCCTCGGCCACGGTCTCCGGTGCGGCGAACTCCGCCTTGCCGGCGTTGAAGTATTCGAGTTGATTGGCGGTCAGTCCCGCCAGCGGTCCGCCAACCGACGGCGCCCCGGCGCGAACGCCGGGATCCGTTGCGCTGAACGAGGACGCCGCCATCGTTGCTTGCGCGACCGGCGCCTGCGCGTTGACCGTTGGCGACGCCATCTTCAGCTGCGCGGCGACCAGCCCCACGGCTGCCACCGACACCAGTAGCGACGTCGAAGACACCTTCGTCCTCATCATTGTTTCCCCCGGAGTAATTTGGGTTCGAGAACTTCGAACGCGTGTGCCGCCCGCTTGCGCAAGTGGCGATCCAAAGAGTGAAGGCCCGCGAACGTTGGAGTTTTGTGACAGTCGCAGACGCGAGGCTACGGCTGGGTTGGCTTTGCCGACTCAGCGTTTGTGGGTTCCTTACACTCCAGAGCTAGTAGCTCTTCAGATGAATCGTGAAAATGCTCAGCATTTTGCCCGTTCAATCCATCTCGGCCAGAGTAATGCCAGAACGGCCGAGTCATGATTGAGTACGATCCGCGTCGAGACGCGATCCCGTTGAGCGCGAAAATGGAGCCTCGTGTCGGGATCGCGAACTCGACCGCTCCCGCACGGGCGTCGGCGCCCTTGCAGAACATCGCAATCAGATATATCGTAATGTGTAATATGGCGCGCAAGCCCGCAAACGGTCCCGCATCCGATCCGGAACTGCTCATCCTTTCGAGCCTGGCGTCCGGACCTAACCACGGCTACGGCATGATGAACGACATCGAAACCTTTGCCGAGGTGACGCTCGGCGCCGGCACGCTCTACACGGCGATTACGCGATTGGTGGAGAAGAAGCTGATTGCGCCGGTTTCGTCATCTGGCCGCCAGCGTCCGTACCGCTTGACCGCATTGGGAGCCGCGAGCCTCGCCGAACAGCTGAAGAACATGCGACGCGTCGCCACCGTCGGCCTCGCGCGTTTGCGTCCCGCATGAGCGCCCGATCTGCCTTCGCCCGGACGCTGCTGCTCGCCTACCCTTCGAGCTGGAGACGCGAATATGGCGCCGAGCTCGAGGACATTCTGCTGTCCCGTCCGATCGGTCCGCTCGTCGCGGGAGACGTAATCGTCGGCGGCCTCGCCGAGCGCATCCGATCCGCCGACGCCTCGACCTGGCTGGGGATGGCCGCGCTCGCTGTGGTTCTCGCCGATTTGCTCTGGAACATCACGGCCGCTCAAAGCACCAGCCAGGGTCTGATGGCGGTGGTGGGGCGATCGTCGAAAACACTGCCGACCATCGTCGTCCTCCCGCTGATGTCGGACGGCTATGCGCTGTTCCTCGTCATCTACGGGGCCTGGCGTCAAATCCGTCGCGGCGGCAGTCTCTCGAACAACGGCGTGGCGACAGCGAAGATTACCTTCATGGCCGGCCTGCCGGTCATCGTCGTGGGGATCCTGATCGGAATCGGCGCAATCGATCCCGCAGCTCAGAGGCAGATCGGCGCGGCGCCGGTGTGGCTGACGCCGTGGGCCGTCGCAACCGCTCCGTTGTTCCGGCTGCCGGCCGCCTGGATGTTGGGCGCGCTGGGCGGCCAGATCGGACGATGGGTGGACCGAGTTAGGGAATGAAGCGCTCGGGTACGGCGGACCTGCCGCTGCACGGTGGCAAAGTGCCGGCGTGGCTGGCAACGCGGATGACCACGCTCGGCACCGCGATCGGCGAGAGCGTGATTCATCACTACGGGCGCTCGGCGCTGTTGTCGCGGCTGAGCGATCCGTTCTGGTTTCAGGCCCTGGGCGCCGTCATGGGCATGGACTGGCACTCCTCCGGCATCACCACCTCGGTGCTTGGCGCGCTCAAGCGCGGGAT
>DASXIR010000196.1:0-16621 GCA_036497895.1 Vicinamibacterales bacterium
GTTCGATTGGGTACTCGCCCAGATGGGTCCAGGTCGCGGAACCGTAGCGTGCGAAGAGATCGACCTTCGCGTCGACGAACTGTGAGTTGTGCAGCAGCGACTCGGTCGGGTCGGTGCCGGTGTATCCGAGCGGCGCATCGATCGCGACCGTGTCGGTTGACGCGCCGGGCGCAAGGCTGCCAGAGCCGGACAACGCGCGGAAGCCGTTGCCCCATTCCTCGGTCCGGCTGATTCGGCGAAAGACCGCGTTGACCTGTAACGGAGGCAGTTTCTGTCCGGACACGTTTTTCAGCGTGAACGACAGCTCCGGCACCACCTTGTTCGCGCCGTTCACCGCACCGCTATCCAGCCAGCCGGTCGACAGATTCTCGACCGCCACGCCGGTTGCAAGGTTGACGCTCGGGGCGCCGCACGCAGTCGCGGCGCACAGGAGGCCGATGAGAAGCGTATGTCGCATCATCATTACGACTGACACCAAATTGTCGGAAAGGTTCCCGGCAGGACCGCAGCGAATGAGCTGAGGTAACATCCCGCCATGAAATCACCGAGTCTTGCGGTTCTCTTCATGACCGCGTCGTTCGTCCAGCCGACGACCGCGAGCGCCGAAACGTTTCAGTTCATTCCGAGCGTCTTCTACAACACCTACTCGTTCGCGCATCCGCCGGCGCTCCACATCAAGCCGGGCGATCGGGTCGTGACCAAGACGATCGACGCCGGCGGCGTGGACTGGAACGGCAAGCAGGTCGCAAGCGGCGGAAATCCCGAGACCGGACCCTTCTTCATCGACGGCGCCGAACCGGGCGATGTGCTCGTCGTGATCCTCGAAACACTCGAGACCAATCGGACCTCGGCGAACTCCGGCAGCCTGCTGGCGCCTTACACTGCCGATCCGGGAGCGATTGCGACGCGGGTGGACCGCGATCCCAAGCGCGTGACCTGGACGATCGACAAGGCCCGCGGTGTGGCTCGACTCGACCAGACCGATATCCTGCCGGCTGGATTCGAACTGCCGCTCAAACCGATGCTCGGCTGCATCGCCGTTGCGCCAGCGCGCAAGGAGGCGATCTCGACCGGTGTCCCTGGGGCGTTCGGCGGCAACATGGACTACGCATCGATGGGTGCCGGGATGAAGCTGATGCTGCCGGTAAACGAACCGGGCGCGCTGCTCTTCCTCGGCGACGGTCACGCACGAATGGGCGAGGGGGAAGTGGTCGGCAGCGGACTCGAGACGTCGATGGACGTCACGTTCAGCGTGCAGCTGGTGAAGAAGAAGGCGATCGGCTGGCCACGCCTCGAATCGGACACGCACATCATGGTGCTCGGCAGCGCGCGACCGCTGCTCGAAGCGTTTCAGCACGCCACGACGGAATTGCAGAAGTGGCTGATGGCTGATTACGGGATGACCGAGCGCGGCGCCCAGACGCTGCTGGGGCAGGCCGCCGAATACGAAATCGCCAACGTCGTTGATCCCAACTTCACGGTTGTGGCAAAGATTCGGAAACAAAATATCCCGGCCGCGCGCTGATGACGCCTCGACCGTTTCTCAACCTGACCTTGAGCTCGTGCCAGCCACTGCCAGGGACGCCGCTCGGTGTGTCGCTCAGGAGATAGCGCGCCCGCATTTCTTCGAGCGCGCCTGTGAAGAGTTCGCGCAACTGCTTGTCGGACGTTGCAGACCATGTGCGTCCGCCTGACGCCTCAGCCAGTCGATCGAGAAACGCGTTGGAGTCCGGCCGGAGCGCATGGACGACCACGCCGACTCGTTTGGCCGAGTCGAGTACGGCGTTTTCGCCACCACCACGTCCTTGATGTCGCCCTGAGCGTAGTGCTCGACTATCGCCTGGTAAGCCGCGAGCGGTTGCGCTGAGAGGGGAGCCCGCACAACCAGCAGGCCGATGATAGCGAGAGCGACCAGAAGGCGTGCGGACCGCAGTGAATTGTGGTCCACGGTGCGACTAGAGCGGCGTGGCCACGCTCGGCTCGACCGGCAGTTTCGCCGTCTCCCACGCGGTGATGCCGCCGGCGATTTCGCTGACGTTCTTGAAGCCCATCCTCTGCAGCAGGCTTGCCGCCATCGAGGATCGATAGCCGCCAGCGCAGTAGACCAAGAGCGGCCGATCCCTGGGCAGTTCGGTCGCACGCTCGGCGAGCTGATTCAGCGGGACGCTGACGCTCCCGGCCACGGCCTTCTGCGCGCGTTCGCCGGGCGTCCGCACGTCAACGGCGAGAGACTCGCCATGAGCCAGGCGATCCGCGGCCAGCGGCGCGCTGACGCGTTCGGTCGTCGCGGTCAATTCGGGACGCCCGTCCAGGCTCCGCAGCCCGTCTCCGAGATAGCCGACAATGTGGTCGAAGCCGATGCGGCCAAGACGGATGGCGGCCTCGTTCTGCCGGCCGGGGTCGGCGATGATCACGATCGGGCGGGCGTGGTCGAGCAGCGTGCCGGCCCAGGTGGCGTACTGGCCGCCGAGGCCGATGTTCAGGCTGCCACTCAGGTGCGCGGCGGCGAATTCGACCGAATCGCGTGTGTCGAGGATCTGCCCACCCGTCCGCTGCAGCGCCAGCACGAGATCCAGGGTCATCGGATTCAGTTCGCGGGCGAGCGCCTGGTCGAGCGTCGGCCGTTCCTTGCTGTTCAGGACCGCGTCGTAGGTGAAGTACGACGGCGCGTCCGGCTGATCGGCAGTGACCAGTTCGACGAACGCGCTCTTGGACATCGGTTGCAGCGCGTAGTTCACCCGCCGCTGCTCGCCGATGGTCGACACGGTTTCCTTGCTGATCGCCTTGCCACACAGCGATCCGGCGCCGTGAGCGGGATAGACGAGACTGCTGTCGGGCAAGGTGAGGAGCTTGTCGCGCAGCGAGTCGTAGAGCAGGCCGCCGAGGTCGGTCGCCGACCACCCAAGCGATGCGCGCAGATCGGGACGTCCCACGTCGCCGATGAACAGCGTGTCGCCGGTCAGCACGGCGTGTGGCACAACCTCACTCACGTCGAGGTCGTACACCTCGAGCGACACTGACTCCGGAGTGTGCCCCGGCGTCTCCAACGCCTGAAGGCGCACCCGGCCGAACTCGACCCGATCGCCGTCGTGAAGCGGCGTGAACGCGTACTCGGCCTGCGCGCGCGCGCCAAGGTAGATGGTGGCGCCGACCCGATCGCGCAATTCGAGATGTCCGGCGATGAAATCGGCGTGCAGGTGGGTGAGGAACACGCTCGCGATGCGCAGGTGATACTGCTCGGCGAACGCCAGATACTGATCGATGTCGCGCTGCGGATCGATCACCGCGGCGGTTCCAGACGATTCGTCGCCGACGATATACGACGCGTGCGCCAGGCAATTCAGATAAAACTGATGAAGGATCATGCGCTAGGATGCAGCCTTATGGCCAAGTATACACGCGCGGAATTCCTCGGGTTCAGCGCCGCAATTGCCGGCGCGTTTCGATTTGGCAGCCTGCCGCTCTCCGCTCAGGCCACCGCGCAGCAGTCGGCGCCGACCGCCGGCGCCGAACCCGATCTGGTCGTCGTCAACGCGCGGGTGCTCACGAGCGACACCGCACTGCCACGCGCCGAGGCGTTTGCCGTCAAGAACGGCCGGTTCGTCGCCGTCGGATCGTCGAGCGACGTTCGCAACCTTGCGACGCCGCGTACGACGGTAATTGACGCCCAGCGGATGACGATCACGCCGGGTTTCATCGACGCGCACAGCCACCCGAGCGGCGTTGACGAGCTGTACGGCGTCGACACCAACCTGCGGACCGTGCGTGAGGTTCAGGCGGCGATCCGCCGCAAAGCCGAGACCAGTGCGCCGGAGCTGTGGATCACCGGCTTCATGTTCGACGACACCAAGCTCGATCGGCCGTTGACCAGGAAGGATCTCGACGAGGCCACCACCGATCATCCCGTATCGGTCGCTCACCGCGGTGGTCACACCACGTTCTACAACAGCAAGGCGTTCGAGCTGGCGGGCATCACGGCGGCGACGCCCGACCCATCGGACGGCCGCTTTTTTCGAGAGAACGGCGAACTGAACGGGCGGGTCGCCGAGAATGCCCGCGACGTGTTCGACAAGGTCGGCAAGTACGAGACGTTCACTCCCGAGCAGACCCGCGACCGTGCCCGCAAAGGCATGGCGCACATGTCGAAGCTGTTCAACGCCGCCGGACTCACCTCGGTCCACAACGCCGGCACCGGCGCCGAGCAGCTGCTGGCCTACGAGGATTGCCGGGCGAACGGGGAGCTGACTCACCGTGCCTACATGATGGTGGTCGAGCCGAAGGTGCTGGCCGGCTTGAAGGCGGCGAACGTCCGCACCGGTTTTGGCGACGAATGGATCCGGATCGGCGGCGCCAAGTTCGTCGCCGACGGATCGGCGAGTGAGCGTACGATGCGCATGAGCACGCCCTACGTCGGCACCAACGACTACGGCATCCTGACCCTGACACCGGCGCAGCTCCAGGAGGCGGTCGACGACGCGCACGCTCACGGGTTCCAGGTCGGCGTCCACGCCAACGGCGACGTCACCATCGACATGGTGCTGACGGCGTACGAACGCGTGCTGGCAAAGTGGCCCGACCCGAATCGCCGTCATCGTATCGAGCACTGCACGCTCGTCAATCCAGACTTGATCAGGCGCATCCATGCCAACGGTGTGATTCCGACGCCGTTCTGGACCTACGTCTACTATCACGGCGAGAAGTGGAAGGAGTACGGCGACGCCAAGGTCGCCTGGATGTTCGCACACCGTTCGTTCCTCGATGCCGGCATCCGCGTCCCGGGCGCGTCCGACTACACGCCCGGACCGTTCGAGCCGATGATGGCGATTCAGAGCATGGTGACGCGCAAGGACTACAAAGGCCGCTCGTGGGGGCCGAATCAGCGCGTCACGGTCGACGAGGCGCTGACCATCGGCACGATCAACGGGGCCTACGCTTCATCAGAAGAGCAGATCAAGGGTTCGATTGCTGTGGGAAAGCTCGCGGACTTCGTCGTGCTCGAGAAGGATCCGCATGACGTCGACCCGGATCAGATCATGAACATCAAGATCAACCGGACCGTGATTGGCGGCAGGACGGTTTACGGCGGCTGACTACTGCTTCAGAATCCAGTTGGCGACCACGTCGAGCGCGACCGGCGACACGGTCTCCTGGATTTCCCCGTACTCGGACGGTAATCCGGTTTTCGCCGTCTGAAACAGATGATTCAGCCCCGGCAACTGCATCGTCGTCACCCGGGTATTGCCGGATGACTGCAGGGCAGTCTTGATCGCCGCGAGGTTCTGTTCGGCCGGCACCTGGAGGTCGCGCTCGCCGTTGATCGCGAGCACGGGGCACTTCACCGTCTTGAGCACCAGCGCCGGATCGTAAGCGATGAAGTAGCGATACCACGGACTCGTCAAGGCACGGATTTGATCGGGAATCGACGCGGCCGGCGTCATCCCTTCGAGTGCGACGCGAAGCTTCGTATCGCGGATGGCCGGATCTTTTTCGTTCTTGACGATCGTCAGAACGTCGCGCTGGCGCTGGGACGCCTTGTCCACCTGCTCCTGGCTGACACCGGACGCGCGCAGCATCAGCGCACCCTGCTCGACGATGATGTCGTCACCGGGGACGCCGGAACCGGCCATCAGCACGATGAACGCGACGTTCGGATCGTGACCGGCCACGATCGGCGCAATCAGGCCGCCTTCGCTGTGGCCGACCAGGCCGATCTTCTTCGGATTCACTTCGTGCCGCGTCAGCAGATAGCGGACGCCGGCTTCGGCGTCGGTCGCGAAGTCGGCGGTCGTCGCTGCTGAATAGTCGCCGCCCGACTGACCGACACCGCGATCGTCGGCGCGGAGCACGGCGATGCCGTGGCGCGTCAGGTAGTCGGCCAGCACGAGAAACGGACGATGGCCGAGGATCGTTTCGTCGCGATCCTGCGCGCCCGATCCGGTCAGCAGCACAACCGCGGGAAATGGACCTGATCCGGGCGGAATCGTCAGCGTCGCCGCGAGCGTGATGTGCGCGGTGGTGTTCTCGTAGGTGACGTTTTCGTCGCGGTAGGGGTACGGCTTGACCGGATTCTGCGGCCGCAGCGGATCGTGGACCTGGGCGTTCCGGTCGCGCCTCAAGATCAGCGGCCGGTTGGCGCCGTTCTGCCACCAGGTACCGTCGATCGTCGTGTGCGCGTCGTCCAGCTTGCCTTCGAAGTTACCCCGGATCGGCTTCACATCGACTTTGACTACGGCGCCTTCGCGCGACATGGTTGCGGGATAACCTCGCGCGCCCTGATCTGGACTGTCGAGGCTCGCGATCAGGCCGTAGGGCGTGTTGGTGACGTGCACGACGATGCGGAGCGACGACCCGCCGACGTCGAGCGTGCCCGACCATACGCCGTCAATGTCCGACGGCTTCGCGTCCACGTGCGGCACGCGCTTCAGTTGCAGCGGCATCTCGAAAGTCTGGTGCCACGTGCCGTCGATGGCGCCACCGTTCGCGGCCAGGGTGCCGGTATAGCTGCCGCGCACAGCGTTCACGCCGAAGGCAACCGCAGTACCGCTCAGCGTGATCGACGACACGGGAATACCCAGAGCCGATTGATCGACGCTGTCCAATGTCGCTTTCGGCGCCCCATCGTCGCCCTCCGTCACGTGGAGGACGAACCGCAGATCCCGCGCCGGCGTCCTTAACGTGCCTTCCCAGTCGCCGACGAGCGGCGACTGCGCGCGGGCGACAGTCGGCACACAGAGCAGTGCCGACAGCAGAGCGAACGCGATCGGTTTAGCGCGCACGGCGTGGCCCTTCCGCGGTGACGGCGGCGTCAAACCGCGCGCCCCACTCCTTGAACGTGGGCGTCGGACCCTTCCAACTCAGATCGTCCACCGAGTCGAACAGCGGAATGTCGGTGCGAAGGGTCGCGAGCGTTCGAAACAGCAGCGCCCGGTCGCGTTCTCGAGTCAGAGTGTCCGCGAGTTTGGCCGGGCTCGACGCGTTGACGTGCCACTCGCGCCAGTCCGCCGGAATGGACTCGATGTGACCGAACCGCGCGAGCACTGCCGCCGATGATTTCGCGCCCCAGCCAGGCAGCCCCGGATAGCCGTCGGCGGCGTCGCCGACCAGCGCGAGGTAATCCGGAATCGACTCGGGCGGCACGCCGAACTTGGCGACCACGTCCGCTTCGCTGCGCACCGTTCGGGTCCGCCGATCCAGCTGCACCACGCGGGTGCCTCGCACGCACTGCGACAGATCCTTATCCGGCGTGCAGATGACGACTCGCGTGACCCGCGGGTCGCGGGCCGCCGCTTCCGCGGCCGCGGCCAGTGCATCGTCGGCTTCGAACTCGATCATCGGCCAGACCACCACACCCATTGCCGCGAGCGCGTCTTCGAGCAGCTGAAATTGCGAGAACAGATCCGGATCGATTCCCGCGCCGGTCTTGTAACCTCGCCACAAACGATTGCGGAACGACTCGATCACGTGATCGGTGGCGACCCCCACGTGGGTCGCGCCGCTGTTGACCATGCCGAGAATCGAGCCGAGAACGCCGCGGACCGCGCCGACCTCCCGACCGTCGGCCTCGCGTGCGGAGGGGACCGCAAAGAAATGCCGGAACAGCTCGTAGGTGCCGTCGATGAGATGGACCTCCACGCCGCCGATGTTACTACTGACGAGCGGTCAGGATGAGGATGTGCGCTGCAGTGGCCGGAGACTCCACGACATCGATGCCCTGCGACATCAGCATTTCGCCCGTCGCGCTGCCGAGCGGTCCGCTGTCGACTGACGTGACGTCGTAGGTGGTCTGCGGCAGAAGGCCGAACGGCTTGACGTTGAACGTGGAGACGCCGGTATTGGACTGGAACGCACTGACCACGACCTGATTGCTGGCGGACGCACTTTCCTGGAACACGTCCCAGGCGGGGCCGTTTTCGGCCTCGGCCTGCTTCGTCAGCAGGCCCGCGGACGCGGTACTGACCGGCGATCGCATCAGCTTGTAGATGCCGATCTCGGTGGCCATGCTGGCCGTATCGGTGTCCGACAACTCGTCGCTTCGAAAGCAGAGTCCGAGCGCACCGGCCATCCGGCTGCGGAAATACAGCGACATGTCCGGCGCGTCGTGCAGCGGCTCGGTGTCGTGATCGGTGACAAAGGAGAGCAGGTACGCCGGAGGGAACAGGGCGCCGAGACCCTGCAGATTGTGCCGCACGTGCACTGACGGAGCGGTGCGATCGTCCATCCAGGCGCTGTCGGTGTAGCGCAGCGCGCCAAGGTCGAGCCGATTGCCGCCCCCGGAGACGTTCTCGATCAGCAGGTCCGGGTAGCGATCGCGCAGGTCCGAGAGCATCGAGTAGAGGCCGTTGACGTGGGCGAAGTTGCCGTCGGTCGCGCCATGTCCATGACCGCTGCGATCGCAGTTGATGAACATGTTGTTGTCCCACTTCAAGTAGTCGGGCTGCACATCGTCGAGCAGTCCGGTGAGTCGGTCCATCAGCCACTGACGGGCGGCGGCGGTGGCCAGACAGATCTGGCCGGCGTGGTCCGACCCGTAGCCACCGGCGGTTGTCGCCAGCCATTGTTCGTCGACGCCGCCCGCGCCAACCAGGGATAGATTGGTCCGCTCCGGCTCGACCCACAATCCGAACTTCATGCCCAGGCCGTGCGCGTAGTCGGTCAGCGGTTTGAGGCCGTTCGGGAACCGCGCCGGATCCGGCACCCACGATCCGAGTCCCGAATCGAAGTCGAACGGACCGTCCACACCCGTTCCCGCGTACCAGCCGGCGTCGATGACGAACAACTCGACGCCAAGCGCGGCAGCGTGGTCCATTTCGTTGCGCATCGACGCCTCATCGATGTCGGTGCCGTACGCGAACCATGTGTTGTAGGTCACCAACGGCGTCAACGGCCGCCCGGCGCGGATGCCGTTGAGCACGTAGGAACGCAGCGCTGCCGACGCTTCCGCCAGGCCGCCGACGGCGACGCCGAACACGACGTGGGGGCCGTCGATCGCCTGCGTCGGCGTGGTCGTCATAGGAGCGAGGCCGAATGAGAACGTCAGGCCGGTGCGCGTCCGATCGAATGCGAGTGACCAGGCGCCGGACCACATCAGCGCCGCGTAGAATTCGTCCTGCGAGCCATCGACGGCAAACCACGGCACCGTCTGCTCGGACGATCGAAATGTCGCGCCGACCGCGAAATGCTGGCCGATCGTCAGCGCTTTCTGCTCGAGCGTAAAGGCTGAATCGTTGACGACATCGGCGTTGTCGCCCTGAAGACCGGTCAGCCACCTGATCGAGCCGGGCGGCACGGTGAACTGAATGCCATTCAGATCGGCGAGGGTCGGCGCTGAACCCATGGCCTCGTACGTGTTCCACGTCTCGAAGGACGGCGACCCTGACGCAACGGCGTAGTGCCGCGTCATGCGCAAGCCGGCGGATGCCAGCGTGAACGTCGCGTTCAATTGAAGTGTGGTATCGCCGGAGGCAACGGTCACGCCCTGATAGGCGAAGCCCGCCTGACGGCTGCCGAACGCCAGCGTCTGGCTTCCCACGTGCACCTGAGTGTCCGCGGCGGGAGCGGTTGTCCACGCGGCCCCCGAGGGCGACGTAAAGTTCAATACCGAAAAATCTCTCGACGCGTCGAGACCGAGTCGGAGTGTGGCGCCGGAGGCAGTGAGCGTCCAGGTGCCGGTCGGCGTGTCGTGAGCGATCGAAGCGTTGCCAGCCTGTGCGACGATGTCGCCGTCGGCGGCAGCGGCGGTCGATGCGCCTGCTAGAAGTATCAGTGCTGCGATAAGCAGCGGGATCGCGATTCGTTGGGTGGCGCGTCGAAACATTCGGAAGACCAATCCACTCACTGCATGGTTTGGACCAGCAGTTATGTCAAAGGTTTAACGTCACTAACTTAGACGGCCATCGCGCCGCGATTCTGAAATGGGTCGATTTGGCACTATCGAGCGCGAAACTGTCAGCTGCGACGAGGGCGAGTCACAGATTCTTCACACGCAGCGCGCGACTGGCACTGTCGAACAGAGGACACCGCCGCCCTCCAATCAGTACGGAAATGCACGGCGGAGCGCACCGCGGATCTGCGAGGATTCTCTAAAGCATCTGTTAGCATCTGCTATGCGCCCCTCGCAATTGTTCAAGCTCCTCGCTGTTCTCGCCGCCGGCGCATCGCTCACGATTGCCGCGCTGGCTCAACGTCCACGCTTCGATGTCCTGATCACCAACGGACGAATCGTGGACGGCACTGGCGCACCGTGGTTTCGCGGCGACGTCGGGATCGAGGGCGATCGCATCACCGCCATCGGCGCGCTCACCGGCGCGAGCGCGGCCACGGTCGTGGATGCCGCCGATCTGGTGGTGGCGCCGGGCTTCATCGATCTGTTGGGCCAATCCGAGTTCAGCGTGCTCATCGACGGCAGGGCCGCGAGCAAGATCCGCCAGGGCGTGACGACTGAAATTACCGGCGAGGGATCGTCGATCGCGCCGGTGAACGATCGGATGATTCAGGACGGCGCCGCCAACGCCGAGCACTTTGGTGTGGTGCAGGACTGGCGCACGCTCGGCGACTACTTCCGCCGGCTCGAGCAGCAATCGCATCCGGCGATTAACATCGGCAGCTTCGTCGGCGCCGGCACCCTTCGCAACTACGTGATCGGTAAGGACGATCGACCCGCGACAGCGGATGAACTCGCGCGTATGAAGCAGCTCGTCGCGGAGGCAATGGAGCAGGGAGCGCTCGGTGTCAGCACCTCGCTGCAGTACGTGCCGGATCGGTTCGCGTCGACCGACGAGATCGTCGAGCTGGCAAAAGTGGCCGCCCGGTACGGCGGCGTCTACTTCACCCACCAGCGCTCCGAAGGCTCACGCATCTTCGAATCGCTCGACGAGGTGTTCGCGATTGCGGACCGCGCCGGCATCCCGGCCGAAATCTGGCATTTGAAGACGGCGTACAAGGCGAACTTCGGGAAGATGCCCGAGGTGCTGCGCCGCATCGAAGCCGCACGCGCCAGGGGACTGGACGTCACCGCAGATCAATATCCGTACACGCGCGCGTCGAATGGGCTCGACTCGTGCCTTCCGTTGTGGGTGCGGGAGGGTGGCCTCGAGAAAACCATCAGCCGCCTGCGCGACCCGGCGACGCGCGAACGCGTCAAGCACGACATGAATGATCCGAACGCCACCACCTGGGAAAATCAGTGGTATGGCTCGAACGGTGGCGACGGCGTCATGCTGTCATCGGTGCTCAATGACGACCTGCGCCAGTACGAGGGCATGACCCTGACCGCGATCGGGAAGGCGATGGGAAAGGATCCGCGCGACGCGGTGATGGACCTCGTGGTCGCCGACCGCGGCGAGAGCGCGGTCATCACATCGATCATGGATGAAAACGACGTACGCGCGGCGCTGAAGAATCCGCTGGTGGGCGTGGGAACCGATTCGGGCGCGCGTGCCGAAGACGGCAAGCTGGCCGGGTCGAAGTCGCATCCGCGCGGATGGGGATCGTTTCCGCGCATTCTGGGTCAGTACGTCCGCGACGAACACCTGTTGCCGCTCGAGGAGGCCATTCGCAAGATGACGTCCAAAGCGGCGATTCGAGTGCACCTCAACGACCGGGGGATTCTGCGTCCGGGCATGATGGCCGACATCACGATTTTCGATCCGCAGCGCGTGCGCGACGCCGCCACGTTCAACGAGCCGAACCACTACGCCGTCGGCATCCAGCACGTGTTCGTCAACGGCCGCCGCGTGGTGGCAAACGGTGCGATCACTGACGAACGCCCCGGACGTCCCCTGCGAGGGCCGGGGACCCGGCCATCTGCCGTCGCCAATGGTCTGCCGCCCGCTGCCGGTCCGTCGACAGTTGCGGGTGTCCGGCTGCCGGCTAACGCTTCCCGCGACTGATGCCGGCGTGGCTCGTTGAGCTATTCGCGCAGTACGGTTACGCGGCCGTGTTCGCCGGCGTGTTCCTGGAGAACACCGGACTGCCGGTCCCGGGAGAAACCGTGCTGCTGGCCGGCGCGGCACTGGCGCATTCAGGACATCTGTCGCTCGGCTGGGTCATTGTTTCCGCGATCGCCGGCGCCACGCTCGGTGACAACCTCGGGTTTCTGATCGGCCGCAAAGGCGGCCGGCGGATTGCGGAGCGCTACGGTGCACGGTTCGGCCTGACGGCGGCGCGCCTCCAGGAGTTCGATCGCTTCTTCGAGCGCCATGGCGCGAAGACGGTGTTCGTTGCCC
The DNA here is from genome assembly GCA_036497895.1 of Vicinamibacterales bacterium. Lineage (GTDB taxonomy): Bacteria > Acidobacteriota > Vicinamibacteria > Vicinamibacterales > CAVVIG01 > CAVQFC01. Next base: position 12,225 of record DASXIR010000196.1, read on the forward strand.
GTTTCATCACCGGCTTGCGCGTCGTTTGCGCCGTGCTGGCCGGTGGCAGCGGCATGTCATGGCCCACCTTCAGCTTCTTCAACGCGACGGGGGCGGTGGTGTGGTCGTGCTCGATCGCGTTCGCCGGCTACTCGCTGGCGTACAGCTGGGATACGCTCGAACGGATCATCGGGGGCGCCGGGCTGACCGGGCTGGCGATCGTCATCGTGATCGCCATCGTGGGGATAGTGAGAGCGCGCCGAAAGCGGGAGTCATGAAGACACTGGCGACAGGCCTGTCATATTTCGATCTCGAGTATCTCGGCACGCCGCGCATCATCGCCACCGGCATCGTGCACGGCGCGGCCGGCGTGTCGATTGTCGATCCGGGACCATCAACGACGTTGCCGGCGCTTCGCGCGGGCCTGGCTCGTTCCGGCATGTCGCTCGCCGATGTCCGCAGCATCCTGCTGACACACATCCACCTGGATCACGCCGGCGCCACCGGGGTCATCCTCCGCGAGCATCCGTCGATTAGGGTCCACGTGCACAAGAACGGCGCCGCGCACCTCGTCGATCCGAGCAAACTGCTCGCGAGCGCGACGCGGTTGTGGGGCGCCGACATGGACCGGCTCTGGGGAGAGGTCGCGCCGGTCCCGGCCTCAGCGCTGACCGTCCTCTCCGGCGGCGAACGGATCTCCGCCGGTGGACGCGATCTCGACGTGGCTTACACTCCGGGACACGCGTCGCATCACGTGAGTTACTTCAGCGCCGACGCCGGCATCGCCTTCGTCGGCGACACCGCCGGCGTCCGGCTGTTTCCCGGCGGGTTCAACCTGCCGCCGACCCCGCCGCCGGACATCGATCTCGACGCCTGGCGCGAAAGCCTCGCGATCATCGCGCGCTGGCAACCGTCAACGGTGTTCCTGACGCATTTCGGACCGTTTGCCCCGGTCGGAGCACACCTCACCGAAGTCGCCGATCATCTCGCGTTGACGAGCAGGCTGGTGAAAGAGTCGCTGGCGCTGGAGGGTGACGATGAATCGCGAGAGGCGTGGTTTACGGAGCAGATCCGGCTCGAACTTGGCCGGCGGATGAGCGGCGGTGACGCGTTCGCTTACGAGGTGGCCGGCCGCTTCGACCTGAGCTGGCGTGGTCTGGCGAGGTACTGGCGCAAGAAGACGCAGGCGTAATCACCTGCGTCGGCTCGCGCGATAATCAGGCGGTGGCGCGGGTGCGCTCGGTCACGGTCATCCGGCGCGGATCAACCATGAGGCGCAACGCCAGCCCCTGAGTGCCGGTCGAGGACGGCGGCGTGACCCGGTAGACTGCCGAAAGGATCCGCCCCTGCTTCAAGCTTTCCGGCAGTGCACTTCCGTCCCGCGCGTCCCGTTCGATCTGCAGCTGCACCAGCCGAAACAGCGGAATCGACAGGGGCGTCGTCGACTCGACATACACGCCGATTTCGCTCGCATCGCGGGTAACGACGGTGGCAAACCGGGTTGCTCCGCGCTGGTCTTTCCACGTGAGTCGGGCAGGCACACTGACTGGGCGGCGCTCGGACGTCCGGGTGTCGGCGTCGGAGTGTTTCGGCTGTTTGTCGGTCCAGATGTGCTTCACGGGGTCCCCCAGACTGTAAGAATGTCCTGCCGGGTATATATCAATCCCTGAGCCGGGTGCAGTAACGTGCAGCCCAATTCAGAAATAACATCGTAAGTTGTTGAGTCTAAGTAACTTACAAAATCACAAGAAAAGTAGAATTATTGAAAACTGAGGATACTTAGTATCCATGCTGGCTGGATAACGATTACTAAGTATACAGGCTAGTGGATGCCGCCGTCGGTTCCGGCATCCAGACCGAGCCGGCGCAATTTCAGATACAGGCCGCGTCTAGTCAGTCCAAGGACTCTCGCCGTCTCCGAAATATTGCCGCTGGTACGGTCGAGTGCGGCCTGGATCATCTCCCGCTCGACCTCTTCGACCACACGCGCCAGATTCTCATTGGATCGTGATTGGCGCATCGGCGCGACGCCGCCGAGCGACGGGATGCGGGGCGTGGTGATTTCCGGTGACAGGTGGGAGGGTTCGATCGTACCGCCGGGGGCGCTGAGCGCCACGGACCGCTGGATCTCGTTTTTCAGCTGACGAACGTTGCCTGGCCACCAGTACTGCGCGAACACGTCCAGCGTATCGGAGCTCAGGTGGGTATCGGGTTTCCCCAGACGTTCGAGCGCTTCGCGCAGGAAGTACATGCTGAGGTGCGGAATCTCCTCGCGACGCTCGCGCAGCGGCGGCACATGGATGCGGATCACCGCCAGGCGGTAATACAAATCCTCTCGGAACTTGCCTTCGGCCACTCGTTGCTCGAGGTCGGCGTTGGTGGCCGCGACCACGCGCACGTCCACCTTCTGCGGTTTGGTATCGCCGATCGGCATGATTTCCTGCTGCTCGAGGAACCGCAGCAGCTTCGGCTGGACGTCGATGGGAAGGTCGCCGATTTCGTCGAGGAAGAGCGTGCCGCCGGCCGCAGTTCGCACCAGGCCAGGCTGGTCTGACACTGCGCCGGTAAAGCTGCCGCGTCGATGACCGAACAGCTGGCTGTCGGCCAGATCCCGTCCGGTCGTGGTGCAGTTGTACGGCAGGAAGGTGGCGGCGCTGCGATGGGAGCCGACGTGGATGGCGCGGGCCACCAGCTCCTTGCCGGTGCCGCTCTCGCCGGTGATGAGCACCGTCAGGTCATTTCCCTGCAGGCGTTGAATCTGCTCCACGACCCGGGTCATCGCCGCGCTCGCCGACAGGAATCCTGGTAACAGCGGCTCGAGCGATCGGTCCATCACCGCGAGCCCGCCCACTGACGTCTGGCGATCGCGAGCCGCGCACAACGCGAAGCCCTGACGGGCCACGGCGGCAATCATGCGGAGGCGCCGCATCACCGGATGGCCGATCGGGCGTGGTGACGCCACCAGGCCAAATCGGGCCCCTTCCGAATCGCGGCCCAATGGCTCAACAACCACCACGCCTCGACCGTAGGCGTGGCCGTTGGCGGTCGCTCGTGCCAGCACCCTCGCGGCTTCCGGATCGCAGCCGGCGGCGGCGACTGTCCGGACATCACCGCCGGCCAGCTGCACGTAGACGACCGAACAGTCGGCCGATGCCGCTTCGAGCAGCGCGGAAGCGGTTTCCCGTCCCAGCAGATCAGGCAGGGCCGCCGCGTCCACCAACCGGCGCACAATCGCATCGTCTGCGTCGGCCGGCGAGATCACGTACTGGCCGGTGCCGACCGTGGTCAGCAGCTGCTGGGCGGCGCGAGTGTCGTCCAGATCGCGCGCTGCTCCGAGTTGCTGGAACACCGCGAACGCCTTGTTCAGGTGACGTTCGGCAACCGAGCGGGCGCCGGTTTCCGCGACCAGGCGGCCGAGCGACAAGTGGCTCAGACCCGACTGATAGCGCTCGCCGAGCAGATCGAGCAGTGCCGCGCTTTGCGAGAAATCGTGATACGCGTCCGCCGCGCCGCCGCTCTTCGCGTGCGCCTCTCCGCGCAAGCGCAGGTATTCACCCCACGCTGCCGGCGCCGTCGTCGGGTCGAGCGTTTCGGCGGCGGCGGCCAGGCGCTCGTCGGCTTCGTTCAATCGTCCCGCGCCGGTCAGGGCTTCGGCAGCGATCAACGTCGCCTGCAACGCGTCGAACGGTGGCGCGCCCGCCTGGAGGATTTCGTCCGCGGCTGTGACTGCTTCGTCCAGCGCTCCGCGCCGCAATGCCAGCCTGGCGCCGAGGACACGCACCGACCACTCGTACCACTGGCTGGTCTGGCGCCCATAGCCGCCGTAGGCCTCACTGGCGCGGCCGAGGAAGTCGCTGGCGGTGTCGTAGGCGCCGCGCATCAGGTGAATCTGCGCCAGCGTGTCGAATACCGCGCCGGTCGTTTCGTGAAACTGGATCGGGCTCCTGACCTCGAGCGCCCTGTGCAGGGCGTCCTCTGCCCGGACCAGGTCGCCGAGCCGGACACAGATCTGTCCCAGCGTGGCCAGTGCGACGGCCAGTCCATGACCCGAGCCATGCGCCTCGTGCAGCGCGACGCTCCGTTCGGCGAGCGCCAGCGCCTGCTCATAGCGGTGCTGCAGCATCATGACGTTCGCCTGATTGCCGCAAACCGTCGCCAGCACGTCGTCTGCCTGGACGATCGAGGCCAGACGCTCGGCCTGGCGGAGCGCTGACATCGCCTCGTCGTAGTGGCCGAGTTGCGCGAGTGAAATGCTCGAGAGCGAGTGGACCAGCGCGAGATGACGCCGGTCGCCGGCGGCGTGCAGTGCCGACGCCGCTTTCGAGATGTGCTCGCGGACGATCGCGATGTCGCCGACCTGTCGATAGCACTGGCCCAGCTCGTAGTGGGCCAGACCGATGCCGCGCGAATCGTGCGCC